>NC_008027.1:2060000-2400000 GCF_000026105.1 Pseudomonas entomophila L48 | reverse complement strand
AACGCCTGGGCGCTGGGGCCGAGCATCACCTGGGCGGCGTTCGACCTGGGCAGCGTGCGCGCCCGCCTGCGCGGGGCCAAGGCCGACGCCGACGGCGCCCTGGCCAACTATGAGCAGCAAGTGCTGCTGGCCTTGGAAGAGTCCGCCAACGCCTTCAGCGACTACGGCAAGCGCCAGCAGCGCCTGCTGGCGTTGATGCGCCAGAGCGAGGCCAGCCGCAAGGCGGCCGAGCTGGCCTCGATCCGTTATCGCGAAGGGACGGTGGATTACCTGGTGCTGCTGGATGCCGAGCGTGAGCGGCTGAGCGCCGAGGATGCCCAGGCCCAGGGCGAGGTCGAGCTGTACAGCGGCATCGTGGCGATCTACAAGGCCCTGGGTGGCGGCTGGCAGCCGGATGTGGTGGCCAGCGCGCGTTGATCTGAAGACTCCTTTGGTTGGTTCCTCCCCCAACCGTTTGCCCCGATGGCCTTGGTCGTCGGGGCTTTTTTATGGCTTGGAAGAGAGAATTGCAGCGATCATGAAACCGAGCACGGCATATCGCGGATGAATCCGCTCCTACACGCGTCCGACGCGATGACTGTAGGAGCGGATTCATCCGCGATGCGCCGCACAGCGGCGCTCGATCTCGAACTCACTACAAATCCGTCGCCTGGCACTCCACCACCCCCACCTGCCGCAACCGCTCGCTGGCCGGCGCCGGCCGCCCATACAGGTAACCCTGGAAATGCGAACACCCCTCGGCCATCAACCGCTGCATCTGCTCCGCCGACTCCACGCCCTCGGCAGTGGTCTTGATCATCAGGCTGTTGGACAGCTCGGTGATGGCGCGCACGATCGACATCGCCTCGCGGCTTTCGCACATATCATGCACGAACGACTTGTCGATCTTGATCCGATCGAACGGGAACGAGCGCAGGTAGCCCAGCGACGAATATCCGGTACCAAAGTCATCGAGGGAGATCGACACCCCCAGGTCCTTCAAAGCACGCAAGGTGCGCACGTTCTCTTCGCTGTTGCCCAACAACACCGACTCGGTGATCTCCAGCTCCAGCCTTGTCGCCGGCAAACCTGAATCAGCCAGCGCCAGGGCCACGCTGTGCACCAGCCCGGCGTTCTTGAACTGCACCGCCGACAGGTTGACCGACACCGTCTGCTCGGTGCCCCAGCTGGCCGCTTCCTGGCAGGCCAGGTTCAGCGCGCGGGCGCCGATCTCGTGGATCAGCCCGGTCTCCTCGGCAATGGGGATGAAGTCCATGGGCATGATCATGCCCCGCGCCGGGTGCTGCCAGCGCAGCAGCGCCTCGTAGCCGGTGACGCTGTTGCTCTGCTGGTCGACCACTGGCTGGTAGTGCAGCTCCAGTTGCCCCAGGTGCAGGGCGGTGCGCAGGTCGGTCTCGACCAGCCGGCGCTGGCGCGCGGCGACGTCGAGCTCGACGTGGAAGCACTCGAAGCGGTTGCGCCCGTTGCGCTTGGCTTCGTACAGGGCCATGTCGGCATAGCCGAGCAACTGCTCGGCCTGGTCGTGGTCGTCCGGGGCGGTAGCGACACCGATGCTCACCCCCACGCTGAACTGGTGCCCCTCGATCTGGAATGGCGGGCAGATAGCCTCGATCAAGCGCTGGGCGGTGCTGCTCGCGGCCTCGCGGCTGTCCAGGCCGGACAACACCACGGCGAATTCATCGCCACCTAGCCGGGCCAAGGTGTCGTGCTCGCGCAGCTCGCGGCGCAGGCGCTTGCCCAGAGCACGCAGGAGCTTGTCGCCGAAGGCGTGACCCTGGGTGTCGTTGATGTTCTTGAAGTTGTCCAGGTCCAGGCACAGGGCGGCGGTCAGCTTGCCGTCGTCCTCGCCGCGCAGCAGCGCCTGCTTGAGCCGCTCATGGAACAGCGTGCGGTTGGGCAGCCCGGTCAGGGCGTCGTGGTGCGCCATATGGTGGATCTGGGCATGGGCGGCCAGCTCCTCGGTGGCGTCCTCGGCCACGAACAACACGTAGTCGCCCTGCCCCTGGTTCCGGCAAAGCATGGCGCGGCTACGCAAGGTACGCGGGCCTCTGGCGGTGTCGACCCGCGTTTCGGCGGCAAAGCCCTTGGCACTGCGCGCGCCACGGGCCAGGTGCTGTTCGAGGTAGTCGGCCGCCGTGGGCGCCATGCACTCGCCCGGCAGCTTGCCGACCAGGCTCGCGCCCTGCCCGCCGAACAGCTGCTCGGCCTGCTGGTTGGCCAGCAGGATCTGCTGGCTGTGCAGGTCCTGGACGATCACGCTGGCGGGAATGTGGGTGATCACCGAATCGAGGAACTGCGACAGCTTGGTCATTTCCTGGCTGTACTGCTCGGCAAGTTCCTTGGCTTGCAGCAGCTCCTGCTCGTGGCGGCGGCGCTCGCTGATGTCGCGGGTGATCTTGGCAAAGCCGATCAAGTGCCCCTGTTCATCGCGCACCGCCTCGATCAGCACGTGGGCGTGAAACGCCGAACCATCCTTGCGCAAACGCCAACCCTGCTCTTCGAAGCGGCCGGTACTGCGGGCCTGTTCCAGGTTCTTGGCCGGCAGCCCCGCCGCCCGCTCGTCCTCGGTGTAGAACAGCGAGTAGTGCTGGCCGACGATTTCCTCGGCCTGGTAACCCTTGGCCCGCTGCGCGCCGGGGTTCCAGTTGGCGACGATGCCTTCGGGGGTGAGCAGGTAGATGGCGTAGTCCACCACGCTCTGGATCAACAACCGGTACATGACGTCGGGACTTGTGGCTAGCGACATGGGGGTTTCCCTGAAACTGCGACGGGCACGAGTGGAGCGCTTCCGGGCGTCTGGCGAACGGAACCGCACAGTGCTGGCATTATGCCGCTTGAGGGGATTTTGTGAAGCCCGTCACAAAAAGACAGGTATCCGTCAGTGCCGCCGTGGTGTCACCAGGTAATTGAACAGCTCGGGCTCATCGTCCAGGGCGATTTCCCGCGTAGCGCGCGGCAGGTCGGCCAGCAGCGCCCGGCAGAACTGCGTCGCCACGGCATCGGCGCCATGCCAGCGCAGCAGCCAGTCGGCATCGCCTTCGCAGAGGAACTGCCGGGCGACTGCGCGGCCGATGCCCAGGCGGCGGTATTTCTTGAGGATGAACAGGTCGGCCAGTTCGAAGGCGTCGATGCCTGGCAACTCACTGCGCTCGACCAGGACGAAGCCGGCGATGAAACCGTCGACCAGTACCAGCGTGGCGCTCCAGCCAGGCGACTGCCAGTAGCGCTCGAAGTGCGGTTCGTGGATGTAGAAGCGCCCGTCCACTTCCACGTCCTCCTGCTCCCAGTCGGAAGACTCGTAGGCATAGAACTGGTAGAGATTGCGTACCAGGTCGGCCTGTTCGGGGGCAGTCTGGAGCAGTTCGAGGGTGGCATCCATGCGGGGGCTCGCTGAGGGGCTGGAGGGAGGCGCGAGTCTACCTGTGCCCTAGGGGTTTTACAGCCAGCACTTTCAGGTGGGGGATGGTGTAATGGCGGGCGGGTGCCAGACGATAACCTTGCAGCGTTCTTGAGATCGAGCGCCGCCCGCGCGGCGCATCGCGGATAAATCCGCTCCTACATCTATTGCAACGTGCCGCACCCGTGAGGCCCTGAAACAAACCTGTAGGAGCGGATTTATCCGCGATGCGCCGCGGGAGCGGCGCTCGATCTGACAGGCGCAACGACTATTGCGTCAAACACCCTGCCGCAACAGATTCAGAGGAACGTGAACACCTTGTCCACCGGCAGCCGCGACTTGCCCAGCCCGGCATTGAAATCTTCCTCGCTGCGGTAGCCCAGGCTCAGCACCACCACGCTGGTCAGCCCACGCTCGCGCAAGCCCAGCTCGGCGTCCATCGCCTTGGCGTCGAAGCCTTCGATCGGCGTGGCATCCAGACCATAGGCGGCAGCGCCCAGCAGCGCGGTGCCCAAGGCCAGGTAGGTCTGCTTCTCCATCCAGTGCTGCAGGTCCTTGTTGTCGTGGCGATGCAGGTTGACATAGAAGCGGCGGCTCTGGTCCTGCCCGGCCTTGGCCTCTTCACTGCGGAAACGCCCGTCCTTGGCTTCCTGTTCGAGCAGCCCGTTCAGGTGCGCCTCGGTCATGTCGGTGCGGGCGGCGAACACGATCACGTGGGAGGCGTTGAGGATCTTCGGCGTGTTGTAGGCAAAACCTACCTCTGTACTCTTGGCCAGGCGCGCCTTGCCTTCTTCACTGTCGGCAACCACGAAGTGCCAGGGCTGCGAGTTGACCGAGGACGGGCTGTGGCGCAACTGCTCGAGCAGCGCGTCGATGGTGGCCTGGGGGATCTTGCGGCTGGCGTCGTAGGCTTTGGTGGTGTAGCGGCGCTTGGCCAGGGCAACGGTGTCCATGGACGGTAACTCCTCGGTGGGATCGTGATTGAGGCAAATCTTATCTTCCCGGCTGCAAAGAAAAACCCGCACAATGCAGCAACACTTTCATCCCTGGAGTGAAAATGCTGCGCATCACCGACCTGGAACTGTTCGCCCGTGCCAGCGCCCTGGGCAGCTTCACCGCCGCAGCCCACGAGGCCGACCTGTTGCCCGGCCAAGTGGCGGCGGCCATCAAGCGCCTGGAGCGCGAACTGGACGTACGCCTGTTCGCCCGCACCACCCGCAGCCTGCGCCTGACCGCCGAGGGCGAGTTGTACCTGCCCACCGCCCAGCGCGTGCTGGATACGCTGCGCCAAGGCCGCGAAGACCTGCACGGCGACCACAGCAGCCTGCGCGGCGTGCTGCAGATCGCCGCGCCCTCGGACATGGGCCGCAACCTGCTGCGCCCCTGGCTCAGCGCCTTTCGCCGCGAGCACCCGGGCCTGAACCTGCGCTTCTTTCTCTCCGACCAGATGGCCGACCTGTACCGCGACCCGGTGGACGTCGCCATCCGCTACGGCCTCAACGAAGACGCCAACTACATCGCCCTGCCCCTGGCGCCGTGGAACCGCCGGGTGGTGGTAGCCTCGCCGGATTACCTGGCGCGCCATGGCCGCCCGCGCACGCCCGAGGAACTGCAACAGCACGACTGCCTGCTGTACCTGCAACAGAGCCGGGTCTATGACAAATGGCGCCTGGGCCACAAGACCGTACACGTACGCGGGCCGCTGTTCAGCGACGACGCCGACGTCGTCCGGCGCTGGGCGCTGGAGGGCGAAGGCATCGTCTATAAGTCGTGGCTGGATGTGTTCGCCAATGTCGCCGCCGGCGAGCTGGAGGTACTGCTCCCTGAGCACCCCGGCGAACTTACCCCGGTGACCTTGGTCTGCCCGCACCGCAAACAGCTGACGCCCGCCGTGGCGCAGTTGCACCAATGGCTGCGCGAGCGCTTCGCCGCGTTGCGCCCGGAGGACGTGTTGCAGCCGCCCGCGCCCGGCGTATAGTGCATCCACCCCCGACTGCAAGGAGCTGTCACCAATGCCGAGCCTGGAATTCCTCGTCACTGCCCTGATCATCGTGCTGATCCCCGGCAGCGGCGTCATCCTCACCGTCTCCAGCGCACTGGTGGCCGGGCGCCGTGCCTGCCTGTGGACCGCCCTGGGCTGCACCTTGGGCATCGTCCCGCACCTGCTGGCCTCGGTGCTGGGCCTGTCGGCGCTGCTGCATGCCAGCGCCCTGGCGTTCCAGGGGTTGAAGTTTGCCGGTGTCGCCTACCTGCTGTACCTGGCCTACGCCACCTGGCGCGACCGCGCGGCCTTCGCCGTGGATGAAAAGGCCACGCCCGCCTCGGCTGGCCAGCTGGTGCTCAAGGCCTGCCTGCTGAACATCCTCAACCCCAAGCTGACCCTGTTCTTCCTGGCCTTCCTGCCGCAGTTCATCGACCCCCGCGCCGGCTCCGCCACCCTGCAGATGCTTGGGCTGAGCGCCGTGTTCATGGCCATGACCTTCGTGGTGTTCGTGCTCTACGGCCTGCTCGCCCACCTGTTCCGCCGCGCGGTAATCGACTCGCCAGCCGTTCAGGCGTGGTTGCGCCGGGGCTTTGCCGCGTCGTTCGCCGGGTTGGGGATCAACCTGGCGTTCGCCCAGCGTTGAGGGCTGCACAAACGTTCTAAGCAGGCGGGGTGGTTCTGCGATAAGGTCGTTCGATCCCCCCTGACGGCCCGCCCCCATGAGCAACTGGATCGACCTCAGACAGGACGCCGACACCGGCATCGAGTCGGTCCGCGCCCATTTCACCGGCCACGCCTACGACCCGCACTGGCACGACAGCTTCCTGGTCGGCGTCACCGAGCAGGGCGTGCAGCAGTTCAACTGTCGCCGCGCGCGCCACCAGAGCACGCCCGGGCAGGTCTTCGTGCTGGAGCCTGGCGACCTGCACGACGGCCATGCGCCGACGGACGATGGCTTCACCTACTCCACCCTCTACCTGGACGCCAACTGGCTGGAAACCGAACTGCGCGCACTGTTCGAACATGCCCCGTCCGGTGCTCTGCCCAGCTTCGCCGCCCTGCTGCACCGCGACACGCGCCTTGCCGGCGCCACCGCCCGCGCGTTCACGGCGGTGCACCATGGCGAGCTGCGCATCGTCCGCCAGACCGCCCTCGACGACCTGCTGGCCTGCCTCACCGGCCACCTTCAATGGCGCCAGCGCCTGGACCCGGACCCGCGCCTGCCGTTGACCGCGCAAGTCGCCCGCGACTACCTGCACGCCCACCTCGACCAGGACATCGGCCTGGACAACCTGGCGCGTGTCTGCGCCACCGACCGTTTCCGTCTCACCCGCGCCTTCAAGGCCGCCTTCGGCCTGGCGCCGCACGCCTACCTCATCCAACTGCGGCTGGCCAGGGCGCGGCGCCTGCTGTCCCGTGGCGAAACGCCTGCTGCGGTGGCCAGCCTGCTGGGTTTCGCCGACCAGAGCCACCTGGGCCGCTGGTTCCGCCGCGCCTACCGGCTCACACCGGCCGACTACCGCAAGCGCTGCTCAAAGCTTCCAGACTGAATGCCCACGAACGGCGAGCATGGCGCTTCGATCACTCGGAGCCTTGACCATGTCGCATACGTTGTTGCCCTTCATCCTTTTCGCCCTCGCCGCCAGCATCAGCCCGGGGCCGACCAACCTGCTGATCCTCGCCCACGGCGCCCAACGCGGCTTGCGAGCCAGCGTGGGGCCGATCCTGGCCGCCTGCTGCGCCGCCTCGGCGGTGATACTGCTGGTGGGCCTGGGCCTGGGCGAGCTGTTGCTGCGCTACCCGAGGGTGCAGCACGCCATGAGCTGGGTGGGCGCCTTGTGGCTGAGCTGGATGGCCTGGCGCCTGCTGCGCGCTGCCGGTGCGCCCTTGCAGGCGGGCGAGGATGCCGGCCTGTCGCCACTGGGCGCGGCGACGCTGCAACTGGTCAACCCCAAGGTGTGGGTGACGGCGGTGGCCATGGTCGGGCTGTTCGCCACGCCAGCCCTGTCGATGGGCTGGCTGGCGCTGGTGTTCCTGCTGATCGCCCTGCCGAGCATGGCCGCCTGGGCGCTGCTGGGCGTGGGCAGCGCGCGCTGGCTGCGTTCGCCGCGAAGGCTGCGTGGGTTCAACCAGGGGCTGGCCGGGTTGCTGCTGGTGTCGGCGTGGTCGGCGTTGTTGATCTGAAAGAATCCGGTGGTTTGGTTCGCCAGCAAGCTGGCTCCTACGGAACGCGTGTGTCGCACGATATCTGTAGGAGCCGGCTTGCCGGCGAACCGCCACACCGGCAGATGGAAGCTCATCCCTTGCCCAAGGCCTCGCGAAAGCGCCGGGCACTGGCCAGCGCCAGCACCAGCCCCACCAGCGCAACGCCGCCGCCAATCAGGCCGATATCGGCCACGCCCAGCTGGCTGCTGACGATGCTGCCCAACAACGCGCCGCCGCCGATACCGATGTTGTAGATGCCGGAGAACAGCGCCATGGCCACATCGGTGGCATCCGAAGCGAGCTTGAGCGTCTTGGACTGCAGCGCCAGGCCGAAGCTCAGGATCGCCATGCCCCAGACCATGCTCAGGCCGGCGAACAGGTAGAAGTTGCCCGACAGCGGCAGCAGCAACAGCAGGCAGGCCGCCAGGGCAGCGATGGCCATCACCAGGAAACCGTGTGGGAAACGCTCGCTGTAACGGCTGAACAACAGCGAGCCGAATACCCCGGCGCCACCGAACAACAGCAACAGCAAGGTGGTGCGCTCGCCACCGATCTGCGCCACATGCAGGGCGAACGGCTCGATATAGCTGTAGGCGGTGAACTGCGCGGTGATCACCAGCGTTACCAGCAGGTAGGTGATCACCAGCGCCGGGCGCTTGAACAGGATCGGCAGGCTGCGCAGGGAACCGGAGTTCTGGCTGGGTAGCAGCGGCAGCGACTTCATCAGGCAGAGCATGGTCGCCAGCGCCACCCCGGCGATGCACAGGAAGGTGATGCGCCAGCCCAGCGCCTCACCCACCACTCGGCCCAGCGGGATGCCCATGACCATCGCCAGGGTGGTGCCGGTGGCCAGCAGCCCCAACGCCTTGGCCTGTTGCCCGGGCGGCGCCACCCGCACCGCCAGCGACGCGGTGATGGCCCAGAACACCGCGTGGGCCAGGGCGATGCCGATACGGCTGACCAGCAGCATGGCGAAGCTCTGCGACAACCACGACATCAAGTGGCTGAGGATGAACACCACGAACACGAACAGCAGCAGGCGGCGCCGCTCGATATTGCGGGTCATCAGCATCATCGGCAACGACGCCAATGCCACCACCCAGGCATAGATGGTCAGCATCAGGCCGACCTGGGCGGTGGTCATGTCGAAGCTGCGGCCGATGTCGCTGAGCAGCGCCACCGGCACGAACTCGGTGGTATTGAAGATGAACGCCGCCAGCGCCAGGGCGATGACGCTCAGCCAGCTGCCGTTGCCGGCGGTGGGGGGCAGGTTCGAGGGGACGGGGCCATTCATGTGATGAAGTCTTTACTCCGCGGACAAGGCAAGGGCACGCACGCCGACCACCTGGCACTCAGGCGGCTGACGCACGTGTTGTTATTGGAAGGATGCCGGCATGGTACGCATCCCACCTGGCCCTCACAACCACGGGCGTGGACGGAGTACCATGCACGCATTCGTGCACCCTTTTGTGGCACGCACCCGGTCAGCCTCGCGGAACAAGGAGTTCGATCCGACCATGGACAAGCAACACCCCCAGCAGCAGTGGCGCAACGCCGTAATCACCTATGCCCAAGCGATCAACGCTTATGTGGCGCAGGGCCGTGCGCAAGGCTGGGACACGCTCGACGAACCCCAGGTACCCGACACCGCGCACCTGCTCGACGCCTGGCGCTGCGCCTTGCAGGCGATCAACCGGCCCGGCACGCACGCGCAGCAGCGCGCCCTGTTCCGTGAGGCCTGGCCGCCAGCGCACTTGCCATTGCTGCCTTTGCTGGAAAAGCAAGCCCAAGGCATCGGCCACCTGCTGATGCTCGACGACGGCAGCCTGCTGGTACGGGTCGGCCGCCCCTGGGACCGGGGCCAGGTGCTGCATATCGATGACTACACCATCACGCCGGTGATCGGCGTCGAACACTTCGGCCGTTGCCCACAGCGGCGCTATTACGCCCTGGCCAACAGCGAGGGCGTGCGCGTCACCGATGGCTGGGGCGGCCCCCTGGTTGCACGGCTGGCGTGGCCCCATGGGCTGGAGGGACTCCCCAAGGGTTACCCGTTCGACCCACTCGATTTGCCACCGACGCCAACCGCGCTGCTGCCGTTCCCCGACGGGCAGCGCGTGTTGCTGGTCAGCAGCGACGGTATCTTTCTGCTGGCGGCCCAGGGCGCGACTCGCCTGTTGCCACGGGAAAGCGAGATCCTCGAGGCGCTGCGCAACGGCACCGACCCGGACGACATCCCCCTGATGCTGGAAATGGAGCACGCCGCGCTGTCGCCGGATGGCCGGCTGATCGCGCTCGGCGAGCAGTGTGGCCGCCACCTGGTGCTCGATGAGCAACTGCGCCACCTGGCCGAAGTCGACCCGGTCGGCGAGTCTCCCCATTTCGCCTTGTTCAACCGTCACGGTGACCAGTTGATTCTCCATGCCAGCCGCTGCTGTCATGGCACGACCGTCGGCGTGCGCGTAGCGGACCTGCCGAGCCTGGGCACCGGCACCCACAGCGAGGCTCCACTGCTGCAACAAAGCGCACCGCTACATGCTGGCGTGGCCCGAGACGGCGAATACATCGTTGGTGATGCTCAAGGCTATCTGCGCGCCTTCGGCGAGGACGGCCAGGAACACTGGCAGCACTACCTCGGTTCGACCATCAGCGCCATGGACATCAGCCAGGACGGCCGCACCCTGGTGGCGGCCAGCCAGGCCGGTTTCATTTCGCTCATCGCCCTGGACCGAGGCCGCCCCGACTGGCAGATCGGCACCGGCGAGCATGGGGAAATCCGCCGGTGGCTGTGCTGGAAAGGCTTCGACAAGCCCATGGCCTGGTAGCGGCCGCAACCTGACATGACAAGCGTCAGAACAGCCCGACCAAGGTCTATGGTAAAGTCGCGCCCTTTTTCAAAAACCGAGACCGTGCTGCACATGACCCCCGTTCTTCGCCTGATCAACCGCACCGGCCTGGTGACGCAGATCTGCATCGGCCTGCTGGCCGGTATCGCCCTCGCCTTGTTCGCTCCGGCCGTGGCCCGCGACCTGGCGTTCCTCGGCAAGGTGTTCGTCACCGCGCTGAAGGCCGTGGCGCCGGTGCTGGTGTTCATCCTGGTGATGGCCTCGATCGCCAACCACCGCCATGGCCAGGAAACCCACATCCGCCCGATCCTCTGGCTGTACCTGCTGGGCACCTTCGCCGCGGCGGTGGTGGCCGTGGCCGCCAGCATGCTGTTCCCCTCGAGCCTGGTGCTGAGCACCAGCGAAGCATCGCTCAGCGCGCCGGGCGGTATCGGCGAGGTGCTGCAGAACCTGCTGCTCAGCGCGGTGGACAACCCGATCAATGCGCTGCTCAACGCCAACTTCATCGGCATCCTGACCTGGGCCATCGGCCTGGGCGTGGCCCTGCGCCATGCCAGCGACACCACCCGCGGCGTGGTCGAGGACCTGTCCAACGGCGTCACCCTGATCGTGCGCGTGGTGATCCGCTTCGCCCCGCTGGGCATTTTCGGCCTGGTCAGCGCCACCCTGGCGCAGTCGGGCCTCGACGCGCTGCTGGGCTACCTGCACCTGCTGGCCGTGCTGATCGGCTGCATGCTGTTCGTGGCGCTGGTGATGAACCCGCTGATCGTGTTCTGGAAGATCCGCCGCAACCCGTACCCGCTGGTGTTGATGTGCCTGCGCGAAAGCGGCATCACGGCGTTCTTCACCCGCAGCTCGGCGGCCAACATCCCGGTCAACCTGGCGCTGTCGCAGAAGCTTGGCCTGCACGAAGACACCTACTCGGTATCGATCCCACTGGGCGCGACCATCAACATGGCCGGCGCGGCGATCACCATCACCGTGCTGACCCTGGCCGCCGTGCACACCCTGGGCATCCCGGTCGACCTGCCCACCGCCGTGCTGCTCAGCGTGGTCGCGGCCATCTGCGCCTGCGGCGCGTCCGGCGTGGCCGGTGGTTCGCTGCTGCTGATCCCGCTGGCGTGCAGCCTGTTCGGCATCCCCAGCGAAATCGCCATGCAGGTCGTGGCGGTCGGCTTCATCATCGGTGTGTTGCAAGATTCGGCGGAAACGGCGCTGAACTCCTCGACCGACGTGCTGTTCACCGCGGCCGCCTGCCAGGCCATGGAACAACGTAGCGCCTGACCGGGCCCTTCCGCCGGCAAGCTGTCTCCCTGCAGGAGCCGGCCTTGCCGGCGAACCGCCACACCGATTGCTTAAGCCGGGTACTTTACCTAGGCTAGTGGCCTTTTCCTCGCAACGAGACAGGGCCATGTCAGAACACGAAACCACCGGCGAAGGCCGCTTCAGCAGCATCGAGATCCGCGTGCTCGGTTCGCTGATCGAGAAGCAGGCCACCAGCCCGGAAACCTACCCCCTGACCCTCAACGCCCTGGTCCTGGCCTGCAACCAGAAGACCAGCCGCGAACCTGTGATGAACCTCTCCCCCGGCCAGGTCGGCCAGGCCCTGCGCGCCCTCGAGGGCCAGGAGATGGCCCGCCTGCAGATGGGCAGCCGCGCCGACCGCTGGGAGCAGCGGGTCGACAAGGCCCTGGAACTGGTGCCGGCGCAACTGGTGCTGATGGGGCTGATGTTCCTGCGCGGCCCGCAAACCCTCAACGAACTGCTGACCCGCAGCAATCGCCTGCATGACTTCGAGGATGTCGACCAGGTTCAGCACCAGCTGGAGCGCCTGATCTCCCGTGGCCTGGCCCTGCACCTGCCACGCCAGGCCGGGCAGCGCGAGGACCGCTATACCCATGCCTTGGGCGATCCGGCGCAGATCGAGGAAATCCTTGCCGCGCGCCAGCAGGAAGGTGGCGGGCGTAGTGCTGGCGGGAGTGTGTCGGAAGAACGCATCGAGGCGCTGGAAGCGCGTATCGCTGCGCTGGAGGCGCGCCTGGCCCAGCTGGAAGGCTGAGTCAGGACTGTTCTGCCTCGGGGAAGTTGCGGCAGCTCTTGCGCTCGGCCAGCTCCTTGTCACTGGGGCGCTGGTCGACGAACACGGTACGGCCGTCGGCGTAGATTTCCAGGTAGCCCCAGTGCAGGTCCTGCTCTTTCTGACCGGGCTGGGGTGGCACGAGCCACCAGGGTTCGCGGCTGATCGGCTTCATGGGAGAGGTTCCTGAGGTGGACTGAGGTTAAGCGTAGACCTGCCGTATACATACAGGCTGCGCTCCTACACCTACGAAAAACGCCGCCCTTCTTGCGAAAGGGCGGCATTTTTCTATCCGGCAATCAGACTCAGGCCGGCGCCGAGGTACGGATCAGGTGATCGAACGCCGCCAGCGAAGCCTTGGCGCCCTCGCCCACCGCAATAACGATCTGCTTGTACGGCACGGTGGTCACGTCACCCGCCGCAAACACGCCCGGGATGCTGGTCGCGCCCTTGGCATCGACGATGATCTCGCCACGTGGCGACAGCTCGACCGTGCCCTTGAGCCAATCGGTGTTCGGCAGCAGGCCGATCTGCACGAAGATGCCCTCCAGCGCCAGATCATGCAGCGTGTCGCTGGTGCGGTCCTTGTAGCGCAGGCCGGTGACCTTCTCGCCATTGCCAACCACTTCAGTCGTCAGCGCGCTGGTGATCACCTTGACGTTCGGCAGGCTATGCAGCTTGCGTTGCAACACGGCATCGGCGCGCAGCTGGCTGTCGAACTCGATCAGGGTCACCTGGGCGACGATACCCGCCAGGTCGATGGCCGCTTCCACGCCGGAGTTGCCGCCGCCGATCACCGCCACGCGCTTGCCCTTGAACAGTGGGCCGTCGCAGTGCGGGCAGTAGGCCACGCCACGGGCACGGTACTCCTGTTCACCTGGCACGTTCATCTCGCGCCAGCGGGCGCCGGTGGCCAGGATCACGGTCTTGGCCTTGAGCGAGGCGCCGCCAGCCAGGCGCACTTCGTGCAGGCCGCCGTCGGTGGCCGGGATCAGCGCTTCGCCGCGCTGCAGGTTCATGATGTCGACGTCGTACTGCTTGACGTGCTCTTCCAGGGCCGTTGCCAGCTTCGGCCCTTCGGTCTCCTGCACCGAGATGAAGTTCTCGATCGCCAGGGTATCGAGCACCTGGCCACCGAAGCGTTCGGCGGCGACACCGGTACGGATGCCTTTGCGCGCGGCATAGATCGCCGCTGCGGCACCTGCGGGCCCACCGCCGACCACCAGCACATCGAAGGCTTCCTTGGCGTTGATCTTCTCGGCCTGACGAGCACCGGCGCTGGTGTCGATCTTGCCGAGGATTTCTTCCAGGCCCATGCGGCCCTGGCCGAACACTTCGCCGTTCAGGTAGATGCTCGGCACCGCCATGACCTTGCGGGCCTCGACTTCATCCTGGAACAGCGCGCCATCGATGGCCACGTGGCGCACATTGGGGTTGAGCACCGCCATCAGGTTCAGCGCCTGGACCACGTCCGGGCAGTTCTGGCACGACAGCGAGAAGTAGGTCTCGAAGGTGAATTCACCTTGCAGCCCCTGGATCTGCTCGATCACTTCGGCGCTGGCCTTTGACGGGTGGCCGCCGACTTGCAGCAGCGCCAGTACCAGGGAGGTGAATTCGTGGCCCATGGGGATGCCGGCGAAGCGCAGGCTGATATCGCTCCCCGGGCGGTTCAGCGAGAACGAAGGACGACGGGCGTCATTGCCGTCCGCGCTGAAGGTAATGAGGTTCGACAGGCCGGCGATTTCCACCAGCAGGTCGTGCAATTCGCGGGACTTCGCGCCGTCGTCGAGGGAGGCTACGATCTCGATCGGCTGGGTGACCCGCTCCAGGTAGGTTTTCAGTTGCGATTTAAGCGTGGCGTCCAACATACGGGCGATTCCTTTTTCAAAACTCGGATACAAAAACGCCCAGGCGAGGTCGCCCGGGCGTTTTTACGGGGCGATAGAGACTTCAGCTTTGGCGGCTGTCCACCGCCCGCGGGGTGCGCATCGGCTTAGATCTTGCCGACCAGGTCCAGCGATGGCGCCAGGGTGGCTTCGCCTTCCTTCCACTTGGCCGGGCAGACTTCACCTGGGTGAGCGGCCACGTACTGGGCGGCCTTCACTTTGCGCAGCAGTTCGCTGGCGTCACGGCCCACACCACCGTCGTTGATTTCGACGATCTTGATCTGGCCTTCCGGGTTGATCACGAAGGTACCGCGATCGGCCAGGCCGGCTTCTTCGATCAGCACGTCGAAGTTGCGCGAGATGACGTGGGTCGGGTCACCGATCAGCGGGTACTTGATCTTGCCGATGGTGTCCGAGGTGTCGTGCCAGGCTTTGTGGGTGAAGTGGGTGTCGGTGGACACACCGTAGATTTCCACGCCCAGCTTCTGGAACTCGGCGTAGTTGTCGGCGAGGTCGCCCAGTTCGGTCGGGCAGACGAAGGTGAAGTCGGCTGGGTAGAAGAACACGACGGACCACTTGCCTTTCAGGTCGGCTTCGCTGACCTGGACGAACTCGCCGTTGTGGTAGGCGGTGGCGTTGAACGGTTTGACCTGGCTGTTGATGATCGGCATGAGAGACGCTCCTTCATGGGGTTGGAATCAGTTGACGGAGAGAATCCTAACCGCTGGTCCCGATGAAGGCTCATTGGCAAAGCTCATGCTGGTGATTGGTTTTGGCTATAAGCGGGGATTATTAATAGAAGGGATTGGGCTGAGCAAAGGATTGCGTGGCACCGGTTCGCCGGCAAGCCGGCTCCTACACGGGCCAGGTAGGAGCCGGCTTGCCGGCGAACAGCAGGCTCAGCGGGTCACGGTACGCATCGTGACGAACTCTTCCGCAGCGGTCGGGTGCACGCCAATGGTTTCGTCGAACTGCAGCTTGGTGACACCGGCCTTCAGTGCGACCCCCAGTCCCTGGATGATCTCACCCGCATCGGGCCCGACCATGTGGCAACCCAACACCTTGTCGGTCTCGGCATCCACCACCAGTTTCATCAAGGTCTTTTCCTGGATGTCGGTGAGGGTCAGCTTCATCGCCCGGAAGCGGCTCTCGAAAACCTGCACCTTGTGCCCGGCCTTGAGCGCCTGCTCCTCGGTCAGGCCCACTGTGCCGATCGGTGGCTGGCTGAACACCGCGGTGGGAATGTTCTGGTAGTCCACCGGACGATACTGTTCGGGCTTGAACAACCTGCGCGCCACGGCCATGCCTTCGGCCAGGGCCACGGGGGTGAGCTGCACACGGCCGATCACATCACCAATGGCCAGCACCGAGGGCTCGGTGGTCTGGTACTGCTCATCGACGCGGATGAAACCGCGCTCGTCAAGCTCGACACCGGTGTTCTCAAGCCCCAGGTTGTCCAGCATCGGCCGGCGGCCGGTAGCATAGAACACACAGTCGGCGACCAGCTCGCGGCCATCCTTGAGCGTGGCTTTCAGGCTGCCGTCGTCGAGCTTGTCGATGCGCTGGATATCGGCGTTGAACTGCAGGTCCAGCCCGCGCTTCTCCAGCTCTTCCTTCAGGTGCGTGCGCACCGAACCGTCGAAGCCACGCAGGAACAGGTCACCGCGATACAGCAGCGTGGTGTCGGCGCCCAGGCCCTGGAAGATGCCGGCGAACTCCACAGCGATGTAACCACCGCCCACCACCAGCACGCGGCGTGGCAAATCCTTGAGGTAGAAGGCTTCGTTGGAGGTGATCGCCAGCTCCTTGCCCGGAATGTCCGGCACCTGCGGCCAGCCGCCGGTGGCGATGAGGATGTGCTCGGCGCTGTAGCGCTGGCCGTCCATTTCTACTTCGTGGGCACCGGTCATGCGCGCATGCCCCTGCAGCAGGGTGACACCGCTGTTGACCAGCAGGTTGCGGTAGATACCGTTGAGACGCTCGATCTCGCGGTTCTTGTTGCCGATCAAGGTGCCCCAGTCGAAGTGCCCCTCTTCCAGGGTCCAGCCAAAGCCTGCGGCCTGCTCCAGCTCGTCGGCCACATGGGCGCCGTATACCAGCAGTTTCTTCGGCACGCAGCCGACGTTGACGCAGGTGCCCCCCAGGTAGCGGCTCTCGGCCACCGCCACTTTCGCACCGAAGCCCGCGGCGAAACGCGCCGCGCGCACACCGCCGGAACCGGCGCCAATCACGAACAGATCAAAATCGTAGGCCATGTATTCAGTCTCCTTGGCGGTCGCCCAGCATAGCGCCGATGGCCGCCACAAACAAAAAAGCCACCCCGAAGGGTGGCTTGGTGACCTGGCGGGCGAACTCAGTACGCCTTGCCGGTCTTGTAGAAGTGCTCGAAGCAGAAGTTGGTCGCCTCGATGTAACCCTCGGCGCCACCGCAGTCGAAACGCTTGCCCTTGAACTTGTAGGCGATCACGTTGCCTTCTGCGGCCTGCTTCATCAGCGCATCGGTGATCTGGATTTCGCCGCCCTTGCCGGGTTCGGTCTGTTCGATCTTCTCGAAGATGTCCGGGGTCAGGATGTAGCGACCGATGATGGCCAGGTTGGACGGTGCGTCTTCCGGCTTCGGCTTCTCGACCATGGCGTCGACACGGAAGATGCCGTCCTTGATTTCTTCACCGGCGATAACGCCGTACTTGTTGGTTTCCTGCGGATCGACTTCCTGGATGGCGACGATCGAGCAGCGGTACTTCTTGTACAGCGCGACCATCTGCGCGAGCACGCCTTCACCTTCGAGGTTGACGCACAGGTCGTCGGCCAGCACCACGGCGAACGGCTCATCGCCGATCAGCGGGCGGCCGGTGAGAATGGCATGGCCCAGGCCTTTCATCTCGGTCTGACGGGTGTAGGAGAAGGAGCACTCGTCGAGCAGACGGCGGATGCCGACCAGGTATTTTTCCTTGTCGGTGCCTTTGATCTGGTTTTCCAGCTCGTAGCTGATATCGAAGTGGTCTTCCAGGGCACGCTTGCCACGGCCAGTGACGATGGAGATCTGATGCAGACCGGCGTCCAGTGCCTCTTCAACGCCATACTGGATCAGTGGCTTGTTGACCACCGGCAGCATTTCCTTGGGCATGGCTTTGGTAGCGGGCAGGAAACGAGTGCCGTAACCGGCTGCCGGGAACAAGCATTTTTTGATCATAAACGTCCTTAACAAGGGCTTTGCGTACGAAATTCGGCGCAGTCTAATCAGGCGGCGGTCACCTTACAATGCCCCACCCGCGCTTGGCCGATGCCATGATAGAGATATCCAAGTGTAGATAGTTCCGGGGGATCGTAAATATCGCCTCCGTCGAACGGTTGCACAGGCGGTTCCGACGTCACGTTTGAGGGAGCGGCCTTGTGGCGCGAAAGGGCCGCAAAGCGGCCCCTGCGATCGTTGCATCGACTAGACAGTTGCTCCCTCTGGAGGCCACTTGCCAGACAGCGCCGTCAGCCGCCGGTCCCCTGACCGATCAGCACCCCATCGACCTTCTGCCCGTACAGGTTGACCCCATCATTGGCATGGAACTTCAGCCGGGTCTTCTCGATCGAGCCTTCCACCAACCGCGGATCCTGCGGCCGTTCGTGGCGATTGATCCAGGCCGCCACGTCCCAGGCCTGCTGGTCGCTCAGGCTGCCGGGCTTGCCCAGGGGCATGTTGTACTTGATGTAGGAAGCAGAAGTGTTGATCCGGTGCATGCCGGCCCCCCAGTTGTAGGAGTCCTTGCCCCACAGCGGCGGCATCACGTACTCGCCGGCGACCTTCTGGCCCTCGCCATCGCTGCCATGGCAGATCGCGCATTGCGCCTGGAAGACCTGCTGGCCACGCTTGAAGTCATACCCGCCTTCAGGCCTGGGCACCTCGGGGTAACCCCGGCCGGCAATTTCCACCCCCGTCGGGGCCTGGGTCGAAAGCCAGTAGGCATATACGCTGAGCGCGGTCATCTGCGGGCTATCGGCGGCCGGTGGCTTGCCGTTCATGCTGAACTGGAAACAGCCCTGGATGCGTTCGGCGAAGGTGTTGACCTTGTCGTTCTTCTTGCGATAAGCCGGATACATCGGATAGGCGCCCCACAGCGGCGCAGAATGGGCCAGACGGCCCTGGTCGAGGTGGCAATTGCTGCAGTTCAGGCCATTGCCCACGGCCTCGGGCATCAGCCGCCGGGTATCGACGAACAGCGCGTGCCCCTGACGGACCATCTTGCCGAAGGCATTGTCCGGGATCGCGTCTTCGCTCGGCGGCACGAACTGCGGCGCGGCCTGGGCGCCAGGCACCTTGAGCTGGGATTGGTCTTCCATGGCGATCGGCGCCGCCTGGGTACCACCCATGGCCAACAACAGCAGGGCTGGAATCACGGCTTTCATGGCTTGGCCTCCTGGACGGCGGGATGGGCGAAGTACTCGGCGACCGCCTTGACCTCGGCGTCGGTCATCGCCTTGGCGACATTGACCATCAACTGATTAGGGTCGTTGCTGCGACTGCCGTCGCGCCAGGCATTGAGCTGCGCAACCAGGTAACCGGCCGGCTGCCCGGCCAAGGGTGGAAAGTGCTCGCCAACACCACTGCCGCCAGGCCCATGGCATTGCACGCAACCGGGGATCTGGCGGCTCCAGTCGCCATACAGTGCCAGGCGGGTGACCGGATCGGTGGCGATCTGCTGGCGGCGTTGATCGGGGGCCGCGTCAGCCGGGAGCGTGCTCAGGTAAGCGCTGACCGCTTCGATTTCCGCATCGTCCAGCGCCTTGGCCAACGGCTCCATTACCGCCTGCTTGCGGCTGGCGTTGCGAAAGTCGTGCAGTTGCTTGGCGAGATAGCCGGCAGGCAAGCCGGCCAGGCGGGGAAAACCAGCGGCGGCAATACCCTTGCCGTCGGCGCCATGGCAACCCAGGCAGGCCATGGCAGCGGGGTTCTGTCCGCCCTGGTTGAAGATTTTCTGGCCATCGGCAGCATGCGCCGAGGGCCAGGCCAGGACCAGCAGACTGCTGATCACGACACGGCTCAAGGGTTTCATCACGGAGGCTCCATTTCCTTGTTATAAGCTTAGGCTTATTCGATATAAGCCCAGAAATACTAGGCCTATTCCCCGGTGTGCGACAACGCGTCACCGGGCAGGAAACGTACATTCCGCTGGTTAATCGCTCATTTGCTGAGCTGGATCAAGAACCCGAGATGCACTCGGTCGTTGCCGTGCGCACATCGCCCAGGCGCAGCGGGAAGTTGTTCAAGCGCTCATAAACCTTGATGGTGCTACCACTGCCACGCTTGTCGATATCCACCAATGCGGCAGGGCCGACACCCGCAGACACCTTCTGCGGCACGATCAGGCGCAGCGAATCGCCAGTCTCCTCTTCCTGCAGCGGATCCCGCGTATCGGCAAGATTGTGCTTGACGCAATCGGCATACTCGCGCGGCGTCTTGCCGGAGATCACATCCAGGGTCGCGTGCGACTGTTCCAGTTCCGCCACGCTGACACAACCACCCAACGCCAGCGCCGCTGCCACTACCATCCACTTCATCCACGCCATCTCCAACATCGAAAGTCATCCTGTGACCACATCCGGGCGGTTTTGCTCCCTGCTCTGGCAGAAATCTCCCTGGCCCGGCCAGCCAGGGCGCAAGTGTACCCTCACATCGTGATATCGTTCGCCTTTGCTGAACCAATCCTTGCGGAGCACCCCATGAAATTCGTACACCAGCGCGAGCACCTGAACGAGGACGACATCGTCGTCATCGAGTGCTCCCAGCGCTGCAATATCCGCCTGATGAACGACGCCAACTTCCGCAGTTTCAAGAACGGCGGCCGGCACACGTACCACGGCGGCCACTTCGAACGCTTCCCGGCCAAGATCACCGTACCCAGCACCGGTTTCTGGAACATCACCATCGACACCGTGACCACGCGGCCGATCTCGGTAACACGCAAGCCGACGCTCACCCACAAGATCAAGATCATTCGCCGCTCGTCGTCGAAACTCGGATAAGACCGCATGACCCAGACCATCAAGTATGTGATCAAGTACAAACTCGACGGCGAGCGCCGTTGGGACTTCGCCCAGATGCCGGATGCTTCCCTCGAGCAAGCCCGGGAAGCCCTGCGCAAGATCCACGGCGACGACGCCGACAAGATCAGCGACATCCAGGTGAGCAAGGCGCTGTAACCACGTCCGATCCAGCCGCACGAAAGGAGTCGCCCATGAGCACCTGGCAAGACCGCCGCATCCTCGACCTGCTGGGCATCGAGGTGCCCATCCTCCAGGCGCCCATGGCCGGCGCCAGCGGCGCGGCCATGGCCATCGCCGTGGGCAATGCCGGCGGTCTGGGCGCCCTGCCGTGCGCCATGCTCACTCTTGAACAGGTGCGCGGCGAGATCGAGGCGTTCCGGGCCGCCTGCCAAGGCCCGCTCAACCTGAACTTCTTCTGCCACCAGCCACCTGCGCCCGACCCTGAACGCGACGCGCGCTGGAAACAGGCACTCAAGCCCTACTACCAAGAGCTTGGGGCAGACTTCGAGGCGCCGACACCCGTGTCCAACCGGGCGCCCTTCGACGAACGAAGCTGCCAGTTGATCGAGGCGATGCGCCCGGAAGTGGTCAGCTTTCACTTTGGCTTGCCTTCGGCCGACCTGCTGCAACGGGTCAAGGCTTCGGGCGCCAAGGTATTGTCCAGCGCCACCACGGTCGAGGAAGCCCTCTGGCTGGAGCAGCGGGGCTGCGACGCGATCATCGCCATGGGCTATGAAGCCGGCGGCCATCGCGGCATGTTCCTCAGCGAAGACATCACCAGCCAGATCGGCACCTTCGCCCTGGTACCGCAGATCGTCGATGCCGTGCGGGTGCCCGTGATCGCCGCTGGCGGGATCAGCGACCACCGCGGACTGGTCGCCGCCCTGGCACTGGGCGCCTCGGCGGCGCAGATCGGCACCGCCTACTTGTTCTGCCCGGAAGCGAAAGTCTCCGCGGCCCACCGTCACGCGCTGGACACGGCTCCGGCCAGCGATACAGCGCTGACCAACCTGTTCACTGGCCGCCCCGCGCGGGGCATCAACAACCGCCTCATGCGCGAACTGGGGCCGATGAATACCCTCGCCCCACGCTTCCCGCTGGCAGGCGGCGCGCTGATGCCATTGCGGGCAATCACCGATGCGCAGGGCAATGCCGATTTCAGCAACCTGTGGTCGGGCCAGGCCTTGCGGCTTGGGCGGCACATGCCGGCAGGCGAACGGACCCGGGACATCGCGGACAACGCACTGAAAAAACTGACTTTCTGATCAGGTTTTTCCGAGCCACCCTCTTCCCGACGGGTGGCTTATCGCTATATATTCCACGACATAACGATAACCCGTCGTCCATTATGGAGCCGTCTGCATGCGTATTCGCCTGTCCCACCTGGCCATCAGTGCCCTGGCCACCCTGGTTTCCGTCAACAACGCCCTGGCCGATGAAGTGCAGGTCGCCGTGGCGGCCAACTTCACCGCACCTATCCAGGCCATCGCCAAGGACTTCGAGAAAGACACCGGCCACAAGTTGGTCGCCGCCTATGGCGCCACCGGCCAGTTCTACGCGCAGATCAAGAACGGCGCGCCGTTCGAGGTGTTCCTCGCCGCCGACGACAGCACCCCCGCCAAACTCGAGCAGGAAAAGGAAATCGTCGACGGTTCGCGCTTTACCTACGCCGTCGGCACCCTGGCACTGTGGTCGGCCAAACCGGGCTATGTCGATGCCAAAGGCGAAGTACTGAAGAAGAACGAATTCAAGCACCTGTCGATTGCCAACCCCAAGGCTGCCCCCTATGGCCTGGCCGCCACCCAGGTGCTGGACAAGCTCAAGCTGACCGAAGCCACCAAAGCCAAGATCGTCGAGGGCCAGAACATCACCCAAGCCTTCCAGTTCGTCTCCACTGGCAACGCCGAACTGGGCTTCGTCGCCCTGTCGCAGGTCTACAAGGACGGCAAGATCGAGAACGGTTCGGCCTGGATCGTCCCGTCCGAACTGCATGATCCGATCCGCCAGGACGCGGTCATCCTCAACAAAGGCAAGGACAACCCGGCCGCCAAGGCACTGGTCGACTACCTCAAGGGCCCGAAAGCCGCCGCGGTGATCAAATCGTACGGCTATGAAATCTGATGCCGCTCGACGCCAGTGACCTGGGGGCGATCTGGCTGACCATCAAGCTGGCCAGCCTGACCACAGCCATCCTCCTGGTGGTGGGCACGCCCATCGCCTGGTGGCTGGCCCGCACCCGCTCCTGGCTGCGCGGGCCGATCGGCGCGGTGGTGGCCCTGCCCCTGGTGCTGCCACCGACGGTGATCGGTTTCTACCTGCTGCTGGCCCTCGGCCCCCACGGCTGGATTGGCCAGACGACCCAGGCCCTGGGCCTGGGTAGCGTGGTGTTCAGCTTCACCGGGCTGGTGATCGGCTCGGTGGTGTACTCCATGCCCTTCGTGGTGCAACCGCTGCAGAACGCCTTCGGCGCCATCGGCCAGCGCCCACTGGAGGTGGCAGCGACGCTGCGCGCCAGCCCCTGGGACACCTTCGTCCACGTGGTGCTGCCGCTGGCCCGTCCCGGCTTCATCACCGCCAGCATCCTCGGCTTCGCCCACACCGTGGGCGAATTCGGCGTGGTGCTGATGATCGGTGGCAACATCCCCGACAAGACCCGCGTGGTTTCGGTGCAGATCTTCGATCATGTCGAAGCCATGGAATACGCCCAGGCCCACTGGCTGGCCGGGGCGATGCTGGTGTTCTCCTTCCTGGTGCTGCTGATGCTCTATGCTGGCCGCCGTGGCAAGGCGGGCTGGAGCTGAAATGACCAAAGCGATACAGGCGCGCCTGAAACTGGCCCGCGACGATTTCACCCTGGATGTCGACCTGTGCCTGCCTGGCCGTGGCATCAGCGCCCTGTTCGGCCACTCGGGCTCGGGCAAGACCTCCTGCCTGCGCTGCCTGGCCGGGCTCGAACGTGCCGCCAGCGCCTACATCGAGGTCAACGGCGAGGTCTGGGAAGACAGCGCACGCGGTCTATTCCTCGCCCCCCACAAACGCCCGGTGGGCTATGTATTCCAGGAAGCCAGCCTGTTTCCGCACTTGTCAGTACGCGCCAACCTGGAATTCGGTTGGCGCCGCATCGCCCCCGCCGAGCGCAAGATCAACCAGGCGCAAGCCTGCCAACTGCTCGGTATCGGCCACCTGCTCGAACGCAAGCCGGCAACGCTGTCCGGTGGCGAGGCCCAGCGTGTCGGCATTGCCCGGGCGCTGCTCAGCAGCCCGCGGCTGCTGCTGATGGACGAACCCCTGGCGGCCCTGGACAACGCGCGCAAACGCGAAATCCTGCCCTACCTCGAACGCCTGCACGATGAACTGGACATCCCGCTGATCTACGTCAGCCATGCCCAGGACGAAGTGGCACGCCTGGCCGACCATCTGGTGCTGCTGGAACAGGGCAAGGCCGTGGCCAGTGGCCCCATCGGCCAGACCCTGGCCCGCCTCGACCTGTCGCTGGCCCAGGGCGAGGACGCCGGCGTCGTGCTTGAAGGGGTGGTGGTCGGCCATGACCCACATTACGGATTGTTCGACCTGCGCCTGCCCGGCAGCGACGGGCAACTGCTGCGCATCGCCCATCCCGACCTGCATGTCGGCAGCACCCTGCGGCTCAAGGTGCAGGCGCGCGACGTGAGCCTGGCGCTGAACGCCGACGCTGCCTCAAGCATCCTCAACCGCTTGCCGGTCCGGGTACGCGAATGCCGCCCCGCCGACAACCCGGCCCATGTTCTGGTCAGCCTGGATGCCGCCGGCAACCCGCTGCTGGCACGCATTACCCGCTACTCGGCCGAGCAGTTGGGCGTGCAGGCAGGCCAAACGCTGTGGGCGCAGATCAAGTCGGTGGCACTGCTGGGTTGAGCAATGCCAATGCTGCGGGTGTCCACTGCAGCATGACCCTTGCCAGGATCGCCAGAATGCCTGACTGCCCGTTGCCTGCTTCACTGCATTACGTCGATGACACTCAGCCCGGCCTGACGCGGCGTCTTTGGCGCGAGCGCTTTCATTACTTCGACAGGCAAGGCCAGCGGATTCGCGATACTGAAACGCTCGCTCGCATCGCCGCGCTGGTGATTCCGCCCGCCTATACCGACGTGTGGATCTGCGCCGATCCGCAGGGGCATCTGCAGGCCACCGGGCGTGACGCCCGCGGGCGCAAGCAGTACCGCTACCACGCCCTGTGGCGCGAACTGCGCGACCAGCACAAGTACGACCGCATGCTGGCCTTCGCCGAAGCCCTGCCGAACCTGCGAAAACAGTTGGATCGACACCTGGCATGTCCCGGCCTGGGCCGGGAGAAGGTCATGGCACTGGTGATCAGCCTGCTCGACAACACGCTGATACGCATCGGTAACCGACAGTACCTTCGCGACAATCGCTCCTATGGACTGACTACCCTCGCGACGCGTCACGTCAGGGTCCGTGGCAGCATCATGCGCTTCCAGTTCCGGGGCAAGCGCGGCGTCGAGCATGACGTCACATTGCGCGACAGGCGCCTGGCCGGGCTGCTCAAGCGCTGCATCGAACTACCCGGCCAGGCATTGTTCCAGTACCTCGACGAGCAAGGACAACGTCACTGCGTGGGCTCGACCGAAATCAACCAGTTCATCCAGCAACTCACCGGGGCCGACTTCACGGCCAAGGACTATCGCACCTGGGCAGGCAGCACCCTGGCCCTCGACTTGTTGAAACCGCTGGCGTGGGAACCCATCAGCGAGGCCCGCCGCCAGGTGGCCGCGATAGTCCGCCAGGTGGCGGCCCGCTTGGGAAACACCCCGGCGGTCTGCCGGCGCTGCTACATCCACCCTGCCGTGCTGGAACAGTTCCAGCTCGGGCACCTGGCCAAGCTGCCTCGTGTCCGCCAGCGCAAGGGCCTGGAACGGGAGGAAGTGGCACTGTTGCGCTTCCTGCAGGACCTGCAGGCCTAGACGATCATTGACTCTGCCTATTTAGCCCATCGAGCACAGAAATTTCCCATATGACGCCAAGCACCCTATCCTTGCCACCGAGCACCTCCGTCGATGATGGTTTCGCCATTTTCATCGGCACCTGCACCTGAAGACTGGCAACAGAATTTGTCTGCCAGGGAATTACTATCCGCCGAAAGCGTCTTTAATGAGAAGGAAGAGGGACGAGCTCCCACCCGTTGGGCACAGGCCCCGCGGTTTTCTACACCACCAAGGAGAACTACATGCTGATACTCACCCGCAAGGTTGGCGAAAGTATCGTCATCAACGATGACATCAAAGTCACCATTCTGGGCGTCAAGGGGATGCAAGTGAGGATCGGCATCGATGCGCCAAAGGATGTCCAGGTGCACCGTGAAGAGATTTTCAAGCGTATCCAGGCCGGTAGCCCAGCCCCGGAGAAAGGTGACGAGCACCACTGACAACTACCCAGTATCAAGCCGCACGGACGCGTCTGATCGACTGCCCGCCCACGCGGGGGGAGCCCACCTCGCGCCTCAGGTGCCCAGCAGTTCGCGCACCTTGGCGATCATCCTGTCCATGTCGAATGGCTTGTCGAATACCGCCGCGAATAGTTCCGGGCAATCGCGCCCCTGGCTGGCCTGCGCGCCGCTCATGAGAATCACTGGCAGGTCCGGGAGTTGCGGGTCCTCGCGAATCGCCCGCGCCAGCTCCAAACCATTCTGCACCGGCATCATATAGTCGGTGATCACCAGGTCCACGCGCTTCTCTTTCAGTGCATCCAGGGCCTTGTGCCCGTTACTGGCCTTTTCCACCAGAAAGCCTTCATCCTCCAGGGCAAAGCCCAGGATGTCGGCTATCAGGTACTCGTCATCGACGATCAGGATGGTATTCATCGCACTATCCCATCAGCGATCTCCCTGAGGGACCGCCGTACCGCTGAGCACACCGCTGGCACCGTCGAACACACGCCCCAGGCTGATGCCATGGGGCCCAAGGTGCAACGCCTGCAGGGCTGGGTCGTGGTCGCTGTCGCGCACCTTGACGATCGATAGCACGCGGTGCAGGCGGGCTTCAAGCTCAGCGAACCGCAACAGCATCAGGTTATCGACGATGCTCGACAGATCCGGCGCCGGGGCGGTGATCTCCGAACCGAAGATATCGCGCATCTCCCAGGTCAGCAGTACGGTGATACCACGTGACCGCAGTTCGCTGGTCAAGGCACGGAAAAAAGCATTCAGGCGTGCCGGGTCCAGCGCCAGGCGCCCAAAGGCGCCAAGGCTGTCGATCACCACGCGCCGCGCGCCCATCTCTCGGGCTTGGCGCAGCAAACGTTCGCCGACCTGGTCGAGCAGCCCTTCGGTCGTCGGTTGCCAGCTCAACCGCACCGCTTCGTCGCGCTCCAGTCCAGCCAACTCATAGCCCAGCGCCGCCGCCTTCAGGCGCAGACGCACCGGCGTTTCGTAAAACCCGAAATGCAGCCCAGGCGATTCCTTGCTGGATGCGGCGAGGAAGGCGACTCCCAAGGCTGTCTTGCCGACACCGGATGGCCCCATCAGCAGGCTCACGGAGCCTTGGGCAAGGCCGCCGCCAAGCATCATGTCCAGGTCAGGGACGCCTGTGGTCACCTGGTTCACGGTATGCCCACCTTCCCCGCCGGGATGGCTGAAGAGCGACTCCAGCCTCGGGTAGATCTGCAGGCCATCCTCGTCGATCAGGCACTCATGACGTCCGGACAATGCCCCGCTGCCACGGGTCTTGCGCAGTTGGACATGGCGTACGGCAGTACTGCCGACCAAGTGCTCTCCAAGCTCGATCACGCCGTCGACCATGGTGTGTTCGGGGCTGCCCTCCTCCAGGCGCGCACTGGTCAGCAGCAACACGGTGCAGCCGGCGAATGCCGCATGCCCCTGCAATTCGGAAACGAATTTCTTGGTGTCCAGGCTGGTCTCCGCTCGCGAACGGGCATTGAGCAGGCCATCGACGATCAGGAGACTGGCCTGCTGCCGGGCGATTTCCTGACGCAACAAACGCACCACCGCGTCCAGGCCGTCCTGTTCCAACGTATCGAAGGCACTGACGAACTGAATGGCGTCGCCCACCTGGGAAGGATCGAAGAAGGCCAGCGTCGACAGGTACTGGAACAACCGCTCATGGGACTCGCTGAGCAAGGTGGCCACCAGCACCCGCCCACCGTCGCGCACATGATTGCAGGCGAGCTGGTTGGCGAGGATGGTCTTGCCCGAGCCCGGATGGCCCTGGACGATGTACGAGGCGCCGGCCACCAACCCACCCTTGAGCAAGGCGTCGAGCCCTGGAATACCGGTGGGCAGGCGCTTGAGTTGTTCTACCATGGCTGTCTACCTACCTCCCGGGTTCAAGGTCATCGGCCGCCTGGGTGGCCGGTAAGTACAGGCTCATGCAGGTCCCCTCGCCCAGTCGACTGTCCACGCTGATCGCGCCATTGCTCTGCTTCGCGAAACCGTAGACCTGGCTGAGCCCGAGCCCCGTGCCCTTGCCAAAGGCCTTGGTGGTGAAGAAGGGTTCGAAGATCCGCGGTAACACGCCCGGCTCGATTCCCTGGCCATCATCGTGGATGGCGAAGCGTACGAAGCGCCCCTGCAGCGCCTCGACCTCACCGGCCAACTGTACACATTCCACCACCAGGCGAATCGTTCCTGCCCCCTGGATAGCGTCACGCGCGTTGAACATCAAGTTGAGCAGGACCATCTGCAACTGACCTGCATCGACCTCGATCAATGGCAAACCGGGTTCGACCTGCTCGTGCCATTCAATGTCCCGTGGCAAGGCGTGCTCCAACAGACCACGCGTTGCCTGCACCACGTCGGCTGGCGCGATAAACGTCACACTCAGCTGACGATGACGGGCGAAACTCAGCAACTGCTGGGTCAGTTGCGTGCCCCGCTGCCCGGCATCGAGGATATGGTCGAGCAGGCGCTGGGTACGGGCCGGGTCCTGGCTGTTCACCGCCAGACGCGCCGAGCTGAGAATGATGGTCAGCAGATTGTTGAAGTCGTGTGCCAATCCCCCGGTCAATTGGCCAAGCGCCTCGAGCTTCTGCGCCTGGAACAGTTGCGCGCGCATGGCATCGAGCTGCAGGGCCGACTCGCGACGGTCGGTGATATCCCGAGTCACCTTGGCCAGGCCGATGACTTGCCCCTGCTCGTCACGGATGACATCCAGCGCGGCAAGTGCCCAGAACTGCGTGCCGTCCTTGCGCACTCGCCAGCCTTCGTCCTGCGCCACCCCCTGTTCCAGCGCCTGGTGCAACAAACGCTCAGGTCGCCCATCGGCGCAATCCTGGTGAGTAAAGAACAGGGAAAAATGCTTGCCGATCACTTCGTCCGCACGGTAGCCCTTGATCCGCTGGGCCCCTGCATTCCAGGACACCACATGCCCCGACGGGTCGAGCATGTAGATGGCATAGTCGACCACCGCCTGAACCAACTGTTCATAGCGCGCTTCGGGCATGCTGGATTGGCCGGGGTGGTCCGCTGAAACCATACGAGCTCCACAAGACCGCGAAAGGACATATTGAGCGTAGTCAAAAGTCCCGCGGGCACCGGGCCGCATGCGACGATCGTCAACCCTCGCGCTCGAACAGCGACGGTACCAGACGCCTTGGCATCGCCACTTTCAGCAGCCACAAGCCGACCAGGAGAATCAACGCTCCACCGCACAAAGCCATGAACCGCTGTGGATCAGGGTGCTGTTCGTCGATCGCCAGCATCACCAGGTAACCGCCCAGGCACATAAGGCCGACATACAGAAAAGCCCCCAGCAGGCAGACCTGAATGAACAGCAGACGCCAGAACAGGCGTGGGCGCACAATGCGCCCACGCACAGTACTGGGGTCGGAGGAAGACGAAGGCATGGCGGCACGCTCTATTGGATCCAATGAACAAAAGGTGGCGTAATGGAAGCATCCTGTCAATTGACCTATAGTTGCGCCCGCCTCGAACCCACAAGGAAGCGACATGAATTCGAACCTTCGCATGCAAGGCCTGCAGGATGAACTGATGCGCACGGCCACGGAACTTGACGAGCTGTGCGAGGCACTGGATGGCCACGCCCTGTTCCTGCGCCACTCGGTCCACCAGGCCGATGCACAGGCCATGAACGGGCATGTGGAAGGCCTGCGTGGCACGGCGTGCGAGATGCGCGAAATCGCCAGCGCCATCGAAGCCTGAACCTGCCGCTGGTTGACGCTTCTATAACAATGGGTTATAAAGCGCCCTTGGTTGTCAGGCCCTTCTGCCTATGAAGCGCGACAGTCAAACGTGCGAGTGTGGTGGAATTGGTATACACAGCAGACTTAAAATCTGTCGGCGTGAGCCTTGCGGGTTCGAGTCCCGCCACTCGCACCATCCTCATTCGAAAAGGCGCCCTTGCGGCGCCTTTTTTCATGCCCGTCAAAAACAGGCCCGGCTGCTAGAGTGGAACATGTCCCTGTTCATTGGAGCGCCGCCATGCGCTATACCCTGCTCGACGGTCAACGTGACTTCATCCTGCTGGTCGCCCGCACTCTATTGATGATCCTGTTCGTGCTTTCCGGGTGGAGCAAACTCACCGGGTTCGAAGGCACGGTCGCCTACATGACGTCACTGGGCGCACCCGCCCCCATGCTGGTTGCCTCGATCGCGGTGATCATGGAGTTCCTGGTCGCCATCCTGCTGATCCTCGGGTTCTACACCCGGCCGCTGGCCTTGTTGTTCGCCCTGTTCGTGCTCGGCACCGCCCTGCTCGGCCACCCGTTCTGGAACATGGTCGACCCTGAGCGCAGCGCCAACCTGACCCAGTTCCTGAAGAACCTGAGCATCATTGGCGGGCTGCTTGTGCTTGCCGTCAGCGGCCCTGGCCGATTCTCACTCGATCGACGCTGAGCCATGCCGCTACACGGCGACTGCGGCGTCAATCGTCGTAGTCGTCATGCCAGGCTGGATGGTCTTCCTCGTCATCGAAGTCATCCAGCACTTCCTCGTCCTCCTCCACTTCGTCCAACGCACCATAGGCGTCGGCCTCAGGGTCGAAGTCATCATGGAATTCGGGGTCGAGCAGGTGATCGTGCTCGGGTTCGGGCAAATCGTCTTCGTCGTGCATCACAGCCTCCGGTAACAACAGCCCGCCTGTATAAGCCGAGCGCCTCGCCTGGTCAATCATCGACGCGGTTAACCCTGCCTTAACCGGCAAGGCGCAGGTTAAGGGCTCTCCCTTCAGAAACGTTCTTGCCCGCCCTCCATGGCGGGCTTTTTTCTTGCGAGCTTGCGCCGCTGCGGCGCTCTACACACATGATCGATGAAAAATTCAGTAACGGTTACTGGAGCCCTTGCCAACCGGTTTTCACGAAACGCTGACATTCGTGAAGGCAGACTAACCTGGCTTCGATACGTTCTGTTCAACCCGCCCCTCGGCGGGTTTTCTTTTTTTGGGGCAGTGCTTGCAGGCCAGCAACTGACCACCGCACCGGCAACTATGCTCAAGGTGCGGAGGTAAGCTCCATGTGCGGAAGACTTTCACAGTACCGCGGCCTGCATGAGTTCGCCGACACCTTGAACATGGAAGGCGCCTGGCGCACGACAGTCGGTAACCTGCCGCTGCTGCGCTACAACATTGCCCCTTCGACAGCGGTGGCCGTGCTTCGGCTGGACCACGCTGGCCCTCGGGCCGACCTGGTCCGATGGGGATGGCGCCCCCATTGGGCAACCGACCGAGCACCGCCGATCAACGCCAGGGCCGAAAAAGTCGCGCACGGCCCATTCTTTCGGGCGATCTGGCCCCACCGTGCGATCACTCCCGTAGACGGGTGGTTCGAATGGGTTGATGAAGGCGCCCCCAGAAAACAGCCCTACTTCATCAAGCGTCGGGACGGGCGCCCTGCCCTGTGCGCTTCGATCGGCCAGTTCGCCGGCACTGATAACGACGGTTTCGTGATTATCACCGCCGACGCCCAGGGTGGCATGGTCGATGTGCACGACCGACGCCCCGTGGTGCTGGCTCCGGCACTGGCCCGCGATTGGCTAACGCCTGCAACGCCCAGCGAGCAGGCCGAGCAATTGGTGCTTGAGCTCGCAGAGCCTGCCGAAGCGTTCGAATGGTATCGGGTGGCAGCGGCCGTCGGGAATGCAAGGAACCAGGGAAGCGAACTGATCAAGCCGATCTAGCCTGCGTGCGTGCCCTCTTCGCTATTGGATCCTTGTCAGTCGCAGGCTGCCGTCCGAAGGCAGGAGAATACGATATGCCTCATGCGCTCCAGGCTTGAGTTCAGAGTTCTGGGATGTGGCGATGTTCGGGCACATGCCTGCACCTGTTTCCAGACGGAAGAAGTAGGAGCCAGGCACCAGGTGGAGACGAATGCCTTCGCCGGATCGGATGGCGAAGGCCTTGCGGTTGTTCACATACACAACATGGCTGCACCCAGACCCATAAAACCCTTCGTCACGCAGGAAGGTGACCGTGGACTCGTCATTCGACACTGTTCTGGTGATTGCCTGGTCGTAGATTCGCTCTGCTGGAATCTGCTTCGCAAGCTCCTCGGAAACCGGCGTCGTGGAACAACCTGCGATCAGTGCCAATGAGGCCAGGCCGATCAATGTGCGCATACCACTCTCCTTGTTGGTGGCCGCAAGCTCCGTAATCACTATCGCCAAACTCTCAAAACAGAGAAGTTTTGGGACTGGCCGTACGTTGTTTAGGAACTTCGGTAGTTCTATACCGCAAAAGAAAAACCCCGCAGACCTGTGATCTGCGGGGTTTCGAATGATGGAGGCCGAGGTCGGAATCGAACCGGCGTAGACGGATTTGCAATCCGGAGCATAACCACTTTGCTACTCGGCCTCAAAGTCGGAGTCAGCTTTCGCTATCCCCTTGAAACCGCTGGGCTTTTTCAAGTCAGCTGCGTTTCGATGGACGCCATTATGTCGGCATTCGATTCACCTTGCAACCCCCTTTTTGAAAAAAATCTTCAAGGGGTTCAAGGTGTTAGCGCAAACGCCCGAGTTTGCTCCACAAACCGACCAGGGTGTTCTCCACCGCGCCACTGGCCGCTACCCCGATGCGTTCCTGCAGCGTCTTGCGCTCGGCAAAGCGCAGGTGGAACAGGTTGGCCTCGCGGGCACGCTGGCTCAGGTACTCGTCGCTGGTGCCCAACTCGTCAACCAACTGGCGATTCAACGCGGCGATACCCAGCCACACTTCACCCGTAGCCACTTCGTCGATATGCAACTGCGGGCGGTAGCGGGCGACGAAGTCCTTGAACAGCTGGTGGGTGATGTCCAGGTCTTCCTGGAATTTCTCCCGGCCCTTGTCGGTGTTTTCACCGAATACGGTCAGGGTGCGCTTGTACTCACCCGCCGTGAGCACCTCGAAATCGATGTCATGTTTTTTCAGCAGGCGATTGACGTTGGGCATCTGCGCCACCACCCCGATCGAGCCCAGTACCGCAAAGGGCGCGCTGACGATCTTCTCGCCGATGCAGGCCATCATGTAACCGCCGCTGGCCGCCACCTTGTCGATGCAGATGGTCAACGGAACACCGGCCTCGCGGATGCGCGCCAGCTGCGAGGCTGCCAAGCCATAACTGTGCACCAGGCCTCCACCACTCTCGAGGCGCAACACCACTTCATCCTGTGGGGTAGCCAGGGTGAGCAACGCGGTAATCTCGTTGCGCAGGCTCTCGGTGGCCGATGCCTTGATGTCGCCATCGAAATCGAGAACAAACACCCGGCGCTTGTCATCGGGCTTTTTCTTCTGCTGTTTTTCCGCCTTGGCCTGCTGCTTGCGCAGGGCCTTGAGTTGGGCCTTGTCGAGCAGGCCCGACTCCAGGCGCTCGCGCAGCTCCTTGTAGAACTCGTTGAGGCGGGTGACCTGCAACTGCCCGCCCGGTTTGCGCCTGCCCTTGCCGCGCAGCCCGGCGATGGCCGACAGCACGACCAGGATGGCGATCACCAGCGTGGCGGTTTTGGCGAGAAAGCTTGCGTATTCGGCAAGAAACTCCACATTGACTCCTTGATAGACCAGCGCCACGAGGGGCGCGAAATGCTTGCAAGCATACCGGTGCGCATGGGCGGCTGCCAGCCGGGGAAAACGCTGGCAACACAGTTCAAACGACCTTTTCAAACGCTTGTATGTTTTTTCGTTGACAGCCTGCCTGGGGCATCCTAACCTCGCAGCAACCTCCAACCGGGCCGGACTACCTCGTGGGCAACCTCTACCTGATCCGACATGGCCAAGCCTCCTTCGGTGCCGACGACTACGACGTCCTCTCGCCCGTGGGTGAGCGCCAGAGCCAAGCCCTGGGTGAGCACCTCTCACAACTGGGGCTGCGCCTGGATCGATGCGTCGCCGGCACCTTGCGTCGCCAGCAGGACACTGCCCGGCTGGCGCTACAGGCGCTGCAGCAAAGCGGCAGCCCGGTACCCGTCATAGAAACCGATGCGGCTTTCAACGAGTTCGACGCCGATGGCGTCATCCGTGCCCTGCTGCCAGGCCTGCTGCCCGACGAACCCGAAGCACTGCACGTCCTGCGCAATGGCGCACAGCACCGCAGCGAGTTCCAGCGCCTGTTCGCCCTGATGGTGCAGCGCTGGCATGACGGCGAGCACAGCCACGACGACAATCTTGAAACCTGGCAGGCATTCATCGACCGGGTCGGCGACGGCCTTCGGCGCCTGCTCGCCAGCGCCGCCAGTGGCGACAACATTGCCCTGTTCACTTCGGGCGGCACCATTGCCGCCCTGCTCCACCTGGTTACCGGAGTCACGCCGGCGCAGGCCTTCAACCTGAACTGGCAGATCATCAACACGTCGCTCAGCCACCTGAAATTCCGGGGCCGCGACGTGGCACTGGCTTCCTTCAACAGCCAAGCCCACGTGCAGCTGTTGCGGGCACCGGAGCTCATCACCTATCGATGAGCCCGGTCTGTTGTGTCCCTGCGGACGCGAATATCACTTAACAAGGAATACACCATGAGCGATGTAGCTAAAGCCGTCGAGGCGATGAAGGCAAAATTCAACCCTGCAGCGGCCGCCGGCCTGAACCTGGTGTTCGGCTTCAACATCACCGACGAAGACAAGCACTACGCGCTGCTCGTCAAGGATGGCACCTGCGAGATCCAGGAAGGTGAAAACGCCGACGCCAACTGCACCCTGGTGCTGGACAGCGAGACGCTGAAGGGCATCGTCAGCGGTGACACCGACGGCATGCAGGCCTTCATGGGCGGCAAGCTGCGCGTCGAAGGCGACATGATGCTGTCGATGAAGCTCAGCGAGCTGTTCCCGGCCTGATTGCCAGGGCGTATCGTAGAAAGAAAAGACCGAAGCCAACGTGCTTCGGTTTTTTTTTTGCACAAGAAATGATCGGGCCATCAAGGCCATTGATCGCCCGGCAACACCCTGGCCTATAACAGCCTGGCACGCTTGTACCAACTGCATCGGGAAATTAGATTAGCCAATAGTCCTTGCTACTGATCATAAGGAAATCGCATGACGCTCACCGACCAGTCCACCCAGGTCCGCCCCGGCGAAGAACTCGATGCCGCCGTCATCGATCCGTACCTCAAGGATCACATTCCAGGCCTGGAAGGCACACCGACGATCAGCCAGTTCCCAGGCGGCGCCTCCAACCTCACCTACCTGGTGGCCTACCCAGGCAAGGAGTTCGTCCTGCGTCGCCCGCCGTTCGGCCATAAGGCCAAGTCGGCCCACGACATGGGCCGTGAGTTTCGCATCCTCAACCAGCTCAACGAAGGTTTCCCCTACTGCCCGAAAGCCTATGCACACTGCACCGACGAAGCGCTGATCGGTGGCGAGTTCTATGTGATGGAGCGGGTCAAGGGCATCATCCTGCGCTCGGACATTCCCGCTGAACTCGACCTCGATGCCACCCGCACCGAAGCCCTGTGCAGGAGCTTCATCGATCGCCTGGTCGAACTGCACCAGGTGGACTATACCGCCTGCGGCCTGGCCGACCTGGGCAAGCCGGAAGGCTATGTGCAACGCCAGATCGAGGGCTGGGCCAGCCGCTACGAAAAGGCGCTGACCCCTGATGCGCCACGCTGGGAGAAGGTGATCGCCTGGCTGCGTGAGAAAATGCCCGCCGACCACCCTCGCCCCGGCATCGTGCACAACGACTACCGCTTCGACAATGTCATCCTCGACAGCGACAACCCCATGCGCATCATCGGTGTGCTGGACTGGGAAATGGCCACCATTGGCGACCCGCTGATGGACCTGGGCAACAGCCTTGCTTACTGGATCGAAGCAAGCGACCCGGCCCCTGTGCAACTGATGCGCCGTCAGCCCAGTAACGCACCCGGCATGCTCACCCGCCAGCAGTTCGTCGATTACTACGCCGAGCGCGCCGGCATCCGCATCGACAACTTCGACTTCTATTACTGCTATGGCCTGTTCCGCCTGGCCGGCATCGTCCAGCAGATCTACTACCGCTTCTTCCACGGCCAGACCCAGGACAAGCGCTTCGCCCAGTTCATCCACATGAACCGGTTGCTGGAGCACATGAGCCTGCAGCTGATCGACAAATCCAGCCTGTAACACCGGCAGACAACAAGGAATCCCGGCATGTCCAAGACTCACCTGTTCGACCTAGACGGCAAGATCGCCTTCGTCTCCGGCGCCAGCCGTGGCATCGGCGAGGCCATCGCCCACCTGCTGGCCCAGCAGGGTGCCCATGTGATCGTCTCGAGCCGCAAGCTCGACGGCTGCCAGCAGGTTGCCGAGGCGATCATCGCCGCAGGCGGCAAGGCCACGGCGGTGGCCTGCCACATCGGCGAGATGGAGCAGATCCAGCAGGTGTTCGCCGGCATTCGCGAGCAGTTCGGGCGCCTGGACATCCTGGTCAACAACGCGGCCACCAACCCGCAATTCTGCAATGTACTGGACACTGACCTGGGTGCGTTCCAGAAGACGGTCGACGTGAATATCCGTGGCTACTTCTTCATGTCGGTCGAAGCGGGCAAGCTGATGCGCGAGCACGGTGGTGGCAGCATCATCAACGTGGCGTCGATCAATGGTGTCTCGCCAGGATTGTTCCAGGGCATCTACTCGGTGACCAAGGCCGCGGTGATCAACATGACCAAGGTCTTCGCCAAGGAATGCGCGCAGTTCGGCATCCGCTGCAACGCCCTGTTGCCGGGCCTGACCGACACCAAGTTCGCCTCGGCGCTGGTCAAGAACGACAGCATCCGCAATGCCGCCCTGCAACAGATCCCGCTCAAGCGCGTGGCCGACCCGAGCGAGATGGCTGGCGCGGTGCTGTACCTGGCCAGCGACGCCTCCAGCTATACCACCGGTACCGCGCTCAATGTCGACGGTGGTTTCCTGTCTTGACGTTCAGGCCTTGAGCGCCTGCAGCGTGTAACTCAGCGGCAGGCGCCAAGGGGCTTCGCGCAGGCGCCATTCGCCGTCGGCTCCAAGCTCCATCTGCCCGGGCAAGGCCTCCCAAGGAATACTCTGGTGTTCCTCCAGGCCGGCTATCCGCAGGCCATTGGCCAACAGTGCGGTGATAACCTCGCCCAGCCCGTGATTCCACTCATGGGTTTCGGTTTGGGTCAGGGCCTGGTCGGTGTCGACATAGGTCTGGTCGTTGTGCCAGATCGTCGGCGCCTCCCGCTCGAAGTACGGGTAATCCAGCTGCAGGCGGTCCGGATGGTCTTCGTTGACGGCCATCAGCATCGGATGCCCATCACGCAGGAACAGCCGCCCGCCTGGTTTCAACAATGCCGCGACAGTGCGTGCCCAGCGCTCGATGCTGGGCAGCCAGCACAGGGCGCCGATACCGGTGTAGACCAGGTCGAAACTGCCCGCCTCCAACACTTCGGCAGCCTGGTAGACATCCGCCTGCACGTAGTCGATGCGTGCGCCGGCGCGCTCGGCCAGTTGCCGCGCCTGGTGCAATGAAGCCGCTGAAAAATCCAGACCACTGACCTGGGCACCCAGGCGTGCCAGCGACAAGGTATCAGTACCGATGTGGCATTGCAGATGCACCGCGTGCAGGCCTCGGATGTCGCCAAGCCGCGGCAGGTCGAAACGCACCACCTCGGAGAGGTGCCCTGGGTTGCTGACGAAGCACTCGACTTCGTAGTCTTTCGACGCAGCGTGCAAAGGCGCCCGCTCGTCCCAACTGGCGCGATTGAGTTCAAGTGAACGGCTCATGCAGTCCCTCCTTGGATTGATAACGATGCGCTACGTTAATCGTGCCTACCCCGCCAGGCAACTCTCTCCGTCAACCTCAAGTTTACAGCTCGGGTATACTGCCGCCTTCGGCACGCCCCCAAGGATCCAGCACCCATGACGGAAAACAGCTTCGCCTTTCGCCTCAAGGAACTGCTCGAGCACCACAAGCTGACCCTGCAGGCGGTCGGGACCGCGCTGGGCATTTCGCGCACAGCAGTGCACAAATGGACCCGCGGCGGCGAGATCGACTACGAGAACCTGCGCAAGCTGGCGGACTTCCTCAAGGTCAACTGGATCTGGCTGCGCTATGGCGAAGAAGCACTGCAGAGCGTGCAACAGGCCGAAGTGGTCGAATTGCCCATGACCGATGTGCGGCGTCGCTACACCGCCGAGATCATGGAAAGCGAAACACGCATGAAGCTGGCCCAGGAAGGCGCACGCATCGTCACCTGGGAGTGGAACCTGATCAGCGACGAAGTGACTTACTCGCCCAACGTCGAGGCCGTCTATGGCTGGCCGCTACGGCGCAACGAAGATTTCTGGGAGCATATCCACGCCGATGACGCCCGCCATATGCAGGGCATGTACGCCCAGGCCGTGGCCGATGGCACCGGCTGCGAATGCGATTTTCGCATCACCCGCCCCGATGGCGGCCAGCGCTGGATCGCTTCGCGTGCCACGGTCTTGCGAGATAGCGTCGGGCGCCCGGTGAAGATGGTCGGTATCAGCATGGACAACACCGAACGCAAGGTCGCCGAAGAGGACCTGCGCCAGAGCGAGGAGCGTTTTCGCACGATCTTCGAGCTGGCCTGGGGCGCACTCGCCTACATCGACCTGGATGGCGGCTGGCAGCGCGTCAATGGCAGCTTCTGCGAGTTGCTGGGGTACAGCGAACAGGAGTTGTATGGCATGACCTTCCAGCAACTGACCCACCCGCAAGACCTGCCGGACAACCTGCAACTGCTGGGGCGCATGCTCGCAGGAGAGATCGACCGCTATGAATTGGAGAAGCGCGTGCAGCACAAGGATGGCCACTATCTCTGGGTGCGTGCGCGGACCTCATTGCAGCGCCAGGCCGATGGTCAGCCGGAACACCTGATCAGCGTGTTCGAGGACATCAGCGCCGAACGTGAGGAACATGAACGGCTGCAGGCGCACATTGCCGGGCTCGAGGCTCGGCTAGGTTGAGGACCCTGCGGCCCATAGCCTTGGCCTGGCCCCTGTAGGAGCGGCTTCAGCCGCGATCACCCGCGACGCGGGTGCCTGACATCGCGGTGCTTTCATCGCGGCTGAAGCCGCTCCTACAAGGGGCCGGGCAACAATTGCCTACAGGCAGGTCGCGGCAGCGGCCCGACGGCGCAAGGCCATGCCATCATCCTGCCGGGCGTAGTAGTCCACCCGCGTCCCGCCCGCCTGGGCATAGACATCGACGAACGATTCCGCTTCGCGGGTATACACAGTGAACCCACCCTGCTTGCGCGCCTCCAGGTAGCCGCTGGCATCGACACCGAACGACGACTCCTCCTGCCAACTGAACTGGATGCATTGGGCAACCACGTCCGGGGTCTTGTGCGAGTCCAGGCGTGCGGTTGGCGCGCCATTGCGCGCGGCTTCCATGGTCGATGACGCACAGCCCGCCAGCAGCAGCGTCACGGTGATCGGCAGAATCGCTCGCATGTTCCATCCTCGGGACAAAAAAGAAGGCGACTCTAGCACTGCGCGGGCCGGTTGAGTGAGTCCTCAACGCCTGAATACAGGGCAACAAAATTTTGCGCGACAAAGAACCAAATGAATGAGTCCCGGTCTGATCGGATATCCGGTAAACCTATTCGGATCAAGGACCTACTTCATGATTCCGCGCCTCGCAAGTGCCTCGCTGATTGCCGCCTTCCTGCTACTGGGGGGCTGTTACAGCCATCACTACCACGATGATGATGGCTGGCGTGACCGTGACCACCGGCATCACCATCGGCATGACCGCGATGACGATGATGATGACCGACAATACCGTGACCGCTACTACCGCTGAAGCGCTTTTCATCCCTGACTCGCCGCTGACCGTGCGGCAACAACCCTGATGACTCCCCTTGAGGTTCATAACATGCGTCTGACTCTGCCTTCCCTCGCCCTCGGCCTGCTGCTGTGCCAAGGTGCTTTCGCCGGTGACGGCACCGCGGCTATTGGTGGCGGCCTGGGTGGCGCGCTGGGCAATGTCGTCGGCAAACAGATCGGTGGCAGCACCGGCGCCGCAATCGGCGCAGGCCTGGGCGGCGCCGCCGGCAGCGCGGTGGCTGCACGCAAAGGCAATCGTACCGAAGCGGCCATTGGCGGCGGCCTGGGCTCCGCTGGTGGATCGCTGATCGGCGGTAAGCTGGGTGGTTCCAATGGTTCGACCATCGGCGCAGGCCTGGGTGGCGCGGCCGGTGGTGCCATCGGCAACCACATGGGCGACAACAACCGCAAGCACAAGCACCGTCACTGATTCAGGCCTCGGCGGGGGCAACGGTCTGGAACCGTGGCCCCAAAGCGCCACAGTGGAGCGTGGCGCGGTCCTGTAGGAGCGGCTTCAGCCGCGATACAGGCATCGCGGTCTCTGGCACCCGCTTTGCGGGTGATCGCGGCTAAAGCCGCTCCTACAAAGACTGTATCTGGACAACAGGATGGCACCGGCTTCGCCGGTGTTCGCCGGCAAGCCGGCTCCTACAGGAGCCCCCGGCAAAATACTGCAGCACGTCAACACCACCTTCACGCCAAGCTGCCACACTGGTGCCATTGCCTTTCGTGCCCTGTGTGAAGGAACCCCCTCCCCCCATGAACCATGAGCTGCTCTGGGTCCTCGGCCTGCTCGCCGTCGTCGTCTTCCTGTTCATCATCAACCGGCCGCGCATGGATGTGGTCGCCCTGCTGGTGATACTCGCGCTCCCGCTGTCCGGCATCCTCAGCGTGGAACAGGCCCTGGCCGGTTTCAGCGACCCCAACGTGGTGCTGATCGCCGCATTGTTCGTGATCGGCGAAGGCCTGGTACGCACCGGCATCGCCTATCGCATCGGCGAGTGGATGAGCGAGCGCGCAGGCAATAGCGAAGCCCGCCTGTTGGTGCTGTTGATGATCGCGGTGGCCGGTCTTGGCTCGGTGATGAGTTCGACCGGCGTGGTCGCCATTTTCATCCCGGTGGTGCTGAGCATTGCCGCGCGCCTGCAGCTCTCGCCCAGCCGCCTGATGATGCCCCTGAGTTTCGCCGGCCTGATCAGCGGCATGCTCAGCCTCGTGGCCACGCCCCCGAACGTGGTGGTGCACAGTGAACTGGTGCGCCACGGCGAACACGGCTTCAACTTCTTCAGCTTCACCCCTTTCGGTCTGGTGGTGCTGGTGCTGGGCATCGGCTACATGCTACTGACCCGTCACTGGCTCAATGGCGAAGTACGCAAGGATGGCCGGGTGGAAACCCGCCGCACCCTGCTCGACCTGGTCCTGGACTACAAGCTCAACGGCCGCGAGCGGCGCTTGCGCATCCGTCCGCACTCGCCGCTGATCGGCCACACGCTGGGCGAACTGGAGCTGCGCACTCGCCACGGCGCCAACGTGGTGGGGATCGAGCGCCAGCACAAGTTCACCACCCGGGTGATCCCCGCAGACTCCGGCACGCTGCTGCAGCAAGGCGACATCCTGCTGCTCGACCTGTTCGCCAACCGCGACGACCTGCGCAGCCTGTGCCAGGGCATGTTGCTCGAGCCGCTGCATTTCAAGGCCGCCTACTTCATCGATCAGTCCCAGGAAGTGGGCATGGCCGAGATCTCGCTGCCGCCCGGTTCGCAACTGATCGGCAAGACCCTTCTCGAACTGGCCTTCCGCACCCGCTACGACCTCAACGTGGTCGGCCTGCGCCGCGACCAGGTGGCCATCGAAGGGCAACTGGTGGAAGAAAAGCTGCGCCTGGGCGACACCCTGCTGGTGGTCGGCCCCTGGAAAGCGGTGCGCCAACTGCAAGGCAAGCCACGCGACTTCCTGGTGCTCAGCCTGCCCGCCGAGATCGACCAGGTGGCGCCAGCACGCGCCCGCGCGCCCTACGCGTTGATCAGCCTGGCGGTGATGGTCGGGCTTATGGTCAGCGGCCTGGTGCCCAATGTCATCGCCGCGCTGATCGGCTGCCTGCTGATGGGTGCCGGCCGCTGCATCGACATGAACAGCGCCTACCGTGCCATCCACTGGCAGAGCCTGGTGCTGATCGTCGGCATGTTGCCCTTCGCCTTGGCTCTGCAGAAGACCGGCGGCATCGACCTGGCGGTCGGGGCGCTGGTCAGCCTGCTCGGTGGCGCCGGCCCCGGCGTGATCCTTGGCTGCCTGTTCGCCCTCACCGCACTGATCGGCCTGTTCATCTCCAATACCGCCACCGCTGTGTTGATGGCCCCGGTGGCGATCAGTACTGCCCAGCAACTGGGCATGTCGCCCTACCCCTTCGCCATGACCGTGGCCCTGGCCGCGTCAGCGGCGTTCATGACGCCGGTCTCGTCACCGGTCAACACACTGGTACTCGGCCCAGGCCAATATCGCTTCGCCGACTTCGTCAAGGTTGGCGTGCCCTTCACACTGCTGGTCATGCTGGTGACCGTACTCATGGTGCCTTGGGTGTTCGACCTGTAATCCCTGGCAATATCCCGACGGTTTTCCGTGAATTGACATCAATTGGCGACTTGAAAGACACTGACACGACATCATCCCAGGTGCCTACAGCCGCTTTCCTGGATTCCGTCCTCGCTTGCCGGTCGAGCCTATGGTGTCTCCAGTCACTTCGCGCCTGCTGCCTGCCCTGATCCTGTTCGGCCTGACCCTGGCACTGACCCTGGGCGGCATCCTGGCCCGGCCGATCGAGTCCCTTTCACTGTTCTGGCCGGTCAATGCGGTGCTCGCCGGGGTGTTGCTGCGCAACCCACGCCAGGCCACGCCGGCAGGTTTCAGCCTGGTCTACCTGGCCATGGTCATCGCCGACCTGGCCTGCGGTACCGCCTGGCAACCGGCCCTGTGGTTCAATCTGTGCAACCTGGGCGCCATCGCCACCATCTGGTACCTGGTAGCACGCCTGCCGCGCCAGCACCGTCGCTTGCGAACGCCACACGGCACACTTTGCCTGTTCGGCGCTTGCGCCGCCGGTGCCGCAGTGGCCGCCAGCCTGGCCTGTGTGATGGCCACACCGTGGTTCGAGCAATCCTTACGCGCCACCTGGCTGGCCTGGTTCAGCGAACAGTTCTCCACCAGCGTGCTGGTATTGCCGGTGCTGCTCACTGCGCCCTCGCCGCGCGCCCTGACACGCAGCGGTAGCCAGTCAATCCCTATCGCGCCGTTGCTGGTGCTGCTGGCCTCCCTTGCCCTGAGCATCGCCTTCGGCGGCCCCGGCGCCATCGCCTTCCCTATCGCCGCACTGCTGTGGTGTGCGTTGAGCTACACACCCTTCCTGGTTTCGCTGCTGGCGCTGACCGCCGGTAGCACGCTGATCGTCGCCGTGGCGCAGAACCTCATGCATTTCAGCGTGCCGCAGAGCGAGGCTGGGGTCACCGCGTTGATGTCGGCCCGGCTAGGCATCGCCATGCTCGTGCTGGGCCCGCTGGTACTGGCCTGTGTGAGCAGCGCCAACCGCAACCTGGTGGCCCGGTTGGCGCATCAGGCATCCATCGATCACCTGACCGGCGCCCTCACCCGCAGCGCGTTCACCCAGCGTGCCAACACCTTGCTGGAGAGCCGCCAGCGAGATGCGCAACCCATGCCGCTGACCTTGATGATGCTCGACATCGACCACTTCAAGAGCATCAACGACCGCCATGGCCATGCACTCGGCGACCAGGTGCTGCGTCAATTCTCCCTGACCTTGCAGGATCAATTGCACGAAGGCGAACTGTTCGCCCGCCTGGGAGGTGAAGAGTTCGCCATCGTCATGCCCGGGCTGGCACCCGAGCAGGCCAGATTCAGCGCCGAACGCCTGCGCCGCACGGTACAGGACCTGCACATCAGCCAAGCTGATCAACGCTTGCAGATCACTGTCAGCATCGGCCTTGCAGGTTGCTCCACCGAGTATCCATCGTCCAGCCTCGACGAACTGCTGGCCCAGGCCGACCTGGCCCTGTACCGGGCAAAAGCACATGGACGCAATCGCATCGAACAGGCCGAGACGCAACGCCAACTGGTCTGATTCAACTGGCCAGCAGGTCCCAGCTCAGCTTGGCTATCAGCACGCAGAGCAGGATCAGGAACAACCCCCGCACGAAGCCCGCCCCCTTGCGCACTGCCAGCCAGGTTCCCGTCAGTGCGCCGAGAATGTTGAACACCGCCATGGGCAGAGCGATGGCCCACAGCACATTGCCCGAAGGGATGAAGAACACCAGCGCGGCCAGGTTGGTGGCGATATTGACCAACTTCGCCGACGCCGAGGCATGCAGGAAGTCCAGGGCGAAGAAGCGGATGAACAGGAAGATCAGGAAGCTGCCGGTGCCCGGACCGAACAGCCCGTCGTAGAAGCCGATGGCGCCACCGATCAGCACCGCCAGGCATTGCTCCTTGCGGCCAATCACGGTGGGCTTGTGCAAGGTGCCGAAATCCTTCTTGCAGAAGGTGTAGACCGCCATCAGCACGATCAGCACCAACACCATCGGCCGCATCACGCTGGCTGGCACCAGCGATACCGTGGCCGCGCCGAAGAACGACATGACGAAGGCGCTCAACGCCGCGGGCACGATCAGCCCCCAGTCCAGCTTCACCTTGCGAAGGAACGAGCGCGCGGCAAAGCTGGTGCCGCACACCGAGGCCAGCTTGTTGCTACCCAGCAACGCGGCAGGTTGTGCGTTCGGCAACACGTTGAACAGCGCCGGGATCTGGATCAGCCCGCCACCTCCCACGGCGGCATCGATCAGGCCGGCGGCGAAGGCGAACAGTGAAAGCAGGGCAATATCCATCATGTTGAACGTCCAGGCAGGGGAAAACAGGCTGCCAGACTAATCAAAGCATCGCGCTTGTGTTGAAATGCCACATTGCAAAAACTGCAATGAGTAAAGCCCATGGCCCTGGACATGTTGCGAGAGATACAAGCCTTCGTCAGCGTTGCGCACAAGCGCAGCTTCATCAGCGCCGCCCGCTCGCTGGGACGCTCGCCCAGCGCCGTGACCCGCGCGGTACAGACGCTCGAGGACAATACCGGCGCCAAGCTGTTCAACCGCAGCGCCAGTGCCGTCAGCCTGACCGAGGCCGGTGAGCGGTTGCTGCCCCACGCCGAGCGCTTGCTGGATGTGCAACGGGATGCCGCCGACGAGCTCGCGGCACTGACCGGCTCGGCCCAGGGCTGGATCCGCCTGGCCGCACCCGAGGTGTTGGCCCAGCATGTCCTGCCCTCGGTACTGGCCGAATTCTCCCAGCGCCATCCGAAAGTGACCCTCGACGTGCAGTTCGGCGACCAGGCACTCGACCCGTTGCAGGGCAAGTTCGACTTCGTCATCCGCGGGGCTTTTCCGCAGTCCAGCGAACTGATCGGCTACCCGCTGTGGGCTTATCGTCGCTACCTCTATGCCAGCCCACGCTATCTGGCGAGCGCAGGTACCCCCACAACACTGGATGAGCTGGAGCGGCACGCCCTGATCCTGCACACCGCCCCGCGCATCCTCAAGGCCTGGCACTTCTGCCGCGAGGGGCAGATCACCAGCCTGCGCCCACAGCCACGATTGCGGCTGGGTTCGGGCGTCGCCGTATTGCAAAGTACGTTGGCGGGTGCTGGTATCGCGCGGCTGGCCGACTGGCTGGCCGAGCCACACGTGCAGGCAGGTCGCCTGGTGAAGATCTGCCCGCAATACCACCTGACCTCAAGCAGTGGTCATGACCCGCAGATGCATGCGGTGTACCCCGCAGGCAATATGCCTGCACGGGTTCGCGAACTGCTGCAGGCCTTGCGTGAGGCTCACCCTCGGCCGCAGACACCGGCGTGAAATCGCTGTTCAAATTCTGCTCAATCTAACAGACCCCCTGCAAATACTGGCCTGTAGCGTTTTATCCACAGACCTACCCACGATTTTTGTGGACAGTTTCAGCAGGGGCCGTAGGGTTTATCGCAATCGCAACAAGGCCGCATTGGCCAACTTGACCAGTTCAATCCACTCGCTTGGGCTGATCACCCCGGAACGCTCCAACGCCTCGGCACGGCGCAGTGCCTGGTCGTAATCTTCTTCGTGCAGGATACCTTCTCCAAGAAAACGACCGCGCCACTCCAGCATCGCTGCAGTGCCTTTCTTGCATTCCATAGTGAGCTTCGACTCCAAGGCAGGTGATTGGCCCGTGTGCCCGGACCTGATAGATGGGGGCGCGAGATTACACGAGCGTCCTGCACTTGAGAATGACTTGCAGCTACCGCTTGTCCAGACAACTGCAAAAAGACGGCTTGGCAGCCTGGGGGAAGGATTGAGCCCGCCTTGCGGCGAGGCGGGCTGAAACAAGGAAAATGTGCGTGTCAGCTTGGCGGGATGGTTCCCAGCAGGCCAATCATGATGGTCAGCAGCAGAAAACCACCCAGGAACAGAGCGAGCTTGCCCATTGGAACCTCTACAGTGTGATGACTAGACGACGGGGCTGGCCAAAGTCGGCCAACCTGCCCAGCACGCCGGTTCGCAAGGCTGGGCCTGGTGGCTATTGTCAGCGCCTGACTGATACGGTTACAGAGGCAGGTTCGAGGAAAAAAAGCGGATCAGATGAGCCACTGATCCGCTGCTGGAGCGAGCTGTGCTACGGTCCGTGAAATTCACCGACGAGCACCCCAGGCATGACCGCCCTCACCAGTAACGCCACCCTGCTGATCATCGACATGCAAGCCGGCATCCACCACCCCCGCCTGGGCCGACGCAACAACCCCGAGGCGGAGCTTCGCATGCACGAATTGCTGGTGGCCTGGCGCCTGCGCGGCCGCCCTGTGGTGCATGTGCGGCACGCTTCGCGCGACCCCGATTCGGTGTTCTGGCCCGGACAGCCTGGCTGCGAGTTCCAGGCCGCATTCACGCCATTGGCCAGCGAAGCCATCTTCACCAAGCAGGTGCCCGATGCGTTCTGCCAGAGTGGCCTTGAGCGTTGGCTACAGGTACGCGGCATCACCGAGCTGGTGATCGTCGGGGTGATCACCAACAACTCGGTGGAGTCGACTGCGCGTTCGGCCGGTAACCTGGGGTTCGCCACCGTGGTGGTAGGCGATGCCTGCTACACCTTCGACCAGCAGGACCTGCAGGGCCGCCACTGGCCTGCCGAAGAGGTGCATGCCCTGTCACTGAGCAACCTGGCCATGGACTATGCCCGTATCCTCGACACGGCCACCGTGCTGGCCACTGACTGAGCTCAGGCCATCAACCGCAACTTCGCCAATGGCAACCAACCCAGTTCGCCATTGCGCAGGCTGCGGCACCACAGCCAGCCGTTCAAAGGCCGCAACCCCTCGACCATCTGGCCAGGGTCGATGTCCAGCTCATGGGCGCTGTAGGCTTCCAGTGCCCTGCCCCGTCCGACACCGAGCCGTTCGATGACCTGGGCCGGCACCCAGCCCGGGGTCTGCCCCGCACAACTGCACAGGTACCAGTCCTCCCAATGCTCGTTGCCCTCGTAGCGCTGGCCTATTTCCAGCAGGGTATCCCTGGCGAAGGTGATGGGTGCCGGGTATTCACTGCGGTGGGGTGCTATCACGACGTACTTCACAAGCCTCTCCCTGGCTGCGAAAAGCGTCGATGCTAACAGACCTGCCTCAGAGCACCATGACCATCTCGTGCCAGGCCATGCCACCGTGGTCGGAGGCCGACGGGCGGACATAGCGATAGCCCAGCTTCTCGTAGAGGCCGACATGCCGGTCCTTGCACATCAGGTGGATGGTCGCCTTGCCATGCTCGCGCATCTGCTCGACGAAGCGCGCCATCAGGCGCCCGGCATGGCCCTGCCCCTGGTGCGCCGGGTCCAGCACCACCGACATGATCACCACGTTGAGGGCCTGAGGGTCATGCCCGACCAGCTCCTTGAAGGCTTCATCGGACATCACGACTTCGTGGGCGCAACCACTGTTGATGAAGCCGATCACCTGGCCGTCCAGCTCCAGAATCAGGAAGCCTTGCGGATACTGGGCGATGCGCGTGGCGATCTTCTCCCGAGTGGCGGCTTCATCGCCCTCGTAGGCGGTGGTTTCGATCTGGAAACAACGGTCCACATCGTGTGGCGTGGCCTGGCGGAAGTTCAGGGAACTCATGGGGTGTCCGGATGGCTGGAAACAGAGCGCAACATGCTAACGGAAGTTGTCCTGCCGTGCTGATTTGCAACATATCTTTTCAGCAGGGTCCTGCAAGCCCCATCAACCCGAAACGCCCATGCATGCATCCCCTTTTCGGCGCAAGGCCGCAAGGTTCAGGGCCTGCAGCTAATCGGCTGGAAGCATGTGGAAACATTCCCGACGAACACTCTGTAGGAGCGATCTTTTTGTGAAGTAGGACGTTTCACTCCAACCCCTCTCCCGTGTATGAATAATCAGTATTGAATGCTGAATTGAGCTGATACCGTCGCCACATTCCTACAACGGCAGGGATGCCACGCCAAGTGAGAACACAATGGAAAACTACGACACTTCCGCACTGGGGCTACAAAAATGCTTGCTGAACATGCGCAAGGACCACGCACAACTGAAAGCAACTGGGGACCTGAAGCGCGCGGACGAACTGGCGCGCATCATTGCCAGGCTGGAGCAGGGATTGCTCGAGACTTCGCAAGCCTTCAAGCCGACCACCTTGCAGTGATCCGACACGGGTCAGTCGTAAAACACCATCTCGCTGTAGGGGCTGGCACGGCACGCCGCCAATCGCGACGCCAGGCCGCCGACATGCGCTTCCAGTTGATGGCCGTCGGGGTCGAGGAAGTAGAGCGAATCACCTTCGCTCCTGTCCTGCTTCCACAGCGGAACATCCCGTTCACGCAAACGTTGCGCAAAAGCACTGAAATGCCCCTGCTCGATGGAGAATGCGTAGTGCGTGTAGTTGCGCTGCAAGTGCACCGCACGCACTTCGTCCAATGACAGGCAGAGCCAAAGCTCACCCAGGCTGAGATAGGCCCCTGCCTTCCAGCTCGCGTGCAACCTGAAGCCCAGGGTTTGCTGATAGAACGCGATGCTTCGAGGCAATTGGCTTACGGCGAGGGTGAGGTGATTGAAGCCCGTCAGCATGGAAGAGACCCTGGAGAAATTGTCCGCTGGACTGTAGGCCACAAGCAGTGAAATGTCTGCACGGCGCAAGAGACTGACTACGCTCTTTGCTCAAAGGAAGCCGTCCAGAGGTAGCCACTAATGAAACTTAAATCGGTATTCACTGCCGCATTGAGCCTTGCCCTTGCTTGCGCGAGCCCTACCTTGCTGGCGGACCCAGGCAAGGGAAAGGGCCATGACAAGGGCAACCCGCATGGCGGTCAGGGCCACTCACAGAACGGTAGCGACTGGCATGGCGGCCCATCCGTGGACCTGGGTGGGGTGCGGGTCGTACTCGATGACAACCGCGAGTACTGGAGCCGCGGCTCGGCGTTACCGCCTGGCGTACAGAAGAACCTTGAACGGGGTAAGCCGCTGCCGCCGGGTATCGCCAAAAAGCTGGATGGCCGGTTGCTGGGAAGGCTTCCGCATTACGACGGCTATGAGTGGCGACAGGCCGGGACAGACCTGCTGTTGGTGACGATTGCCACGGGCGTGATCTATGAGGTCCTGCACAATGTGCTGGACTGAAGCCGCTTGGCCACAGGCACATTGAATCGCGAAAGCCCGGTGTGCCAGGGCTTTCGTGATGCGGGCCCACTCAAGCCGTCACGGCCTGATACATGACCCGGTGCGCCTCGGTCGGCAATGGCACTTCCCATTTGAACAGCATGCGGCGGATATCGTCGTTGCGCAGCGACGTGTCACGCCGCTGGTTGCGCCGCATGATCTCCGCTTCAGGGCGCTCCAGGTAGACGATCTCCACCTGCGCGCCGTAACCGTAGAGCAAGTCCAGGGTACGGCTGCGCATCTGCGCCGACAGGTGCGTCGAGTTCCACACGAACGGCCGCTGCTCACGCAGCAAGGCCTTGGCCCGGTCGATGGCGTAATGCGCGGCGGCCCCCTCGTTCTGCCCATGGCGCAACCCCAAAGCCTGACGCGCGTCGTCGAACGACACCACCGGCAGATCCGGATGATGCCGCGCGGTCCAGGTATCCTTGCCGCTGGCCGGCAGGCCCGAGAGCATCACCACCTGCGAGCCCTCCGGCTCGTGCAGCGAGTAATCGGGATGCACCCGGGCACCACGCAGGTACTGGATGCGCGTGTAGTCATCGGCGAATGCTCGCGGCCCGTGCAGGCAGCCCTCCTCGGCCGCCAGCTCTTTCCACAGTTCGATGGCGTCCAGCACATCGGCCTTGCCGGCATAGTGGCGGCCCTGCATGTCGGCTTCGGCCACCGCGCAGAGCATCCACACTGGCAGTTCCCACGACAGCTTGTGCAGCAGGAACTCCGCGCTGCGGCCGCTGCGATCACCCTGTAAGGCAAAGAACGGCAACTGGTGTACCGCGATGATGCGGCAGATCTGCTCGCGCAGGTCGAACGGCACGCCCGCGCGCCATAGCAGCAGCCGCGCATCCACCGCGCCCCGGCGCGAGTGGCCGGGCTGGCCGATGCGCCCGGTTTGCGGGTCGATCACCGTGGTGTCGGGTTTGGCGATGTCATGCAACAGCGCCGCAAAGAACAGCACCAGGCGCTGCTCGGCGGTGGCCTGCTGATAGGCGGGCTGTGCCAGCAGCGCCTCGACCACCAGGCGGGTGTGGGTCCACACATCGCCCTCGGCGTGATAGGTCGGGTCCTGCGGTGTGTCGGCCAGGCGCGCCAAGGCCGGAATTGCCGCCAGGCAGGCCATGGCGTCCATGTCGTGCCCGGGCTCGGGCACTAGTTGTTGCAGTTGTCGAATATCCATTTCGGGATGCTCCTTCAGTAGCCGCGGCGCGGGCCCTGCCAGTCCATGGACAGGCAAGGTGCGTACAGGTCGACGCCGTCGGCCAGTTGATTGGGGATGAAGGGTTGATTGGCATGATGCTGGTCGGCATCGAGGATGGCCTGGACGAAGTCCTGGCGCACCCACTTGAGCCGACCGAGGGTCTGCCGCTCGTCCTCGAGCTTCAGGTACAGCCCCTCCATGCAGCTGGAGCGGTCGCACTGGCGCCAGGCGCGGGCCAGGTCGAGGCCTTCGCGGCTCACTACCTGCTCGAACACCTCTCGCCACCGCGCGGTCTTGGCCAGCGAATCACCAACCAGCGCCATCAGCTCCGCATAACGGCGCGGCGCCGGGCCCTCGTACAACACCGGCACCGACAGCACCGGCCCGCCCTCGAGCAAGCGTCGGCGCGCCTCGGTGGACAGGAACAGCCCGGTGGCACGGTCCCAGATGTCGAACTCGCAAAAGTAGTGCGGCAGGTGGTCGTAGAACACCGAGTGCTTCTTGTGCAGCCACTCGCCATACAGCACGAAGCGGTCCTCCAGGCGCTCCAGCAGCCAGCGTTCGTGGGCCACGGCCCATTGCTTGAACAGGTTGAACTGGCGTTCGCGGCCACCGCCGGTGAGGTAATGACCGCGCGACTGCAGACGCAGCTCACCGCCTTCGGTGAAGCTGATGCCGGCATTGGCGCCGTCGAGTTTTTCTTCGACCACCAGCCACTGGCCAGCCAACGAGGCATAGCGGACCTGGCCGGCGTCGGTATCGCCGTCCTGCAGGCGTGAGCCTTCCAGGTGGGGCGTGCGCGGGTACTTGAGCAGTTCGAGGGTGTGCGCGTCGGCACGAAAATCCATGTTCATGGGTTTCTCCATTCAAAAAGGGAAAAACCGACGACAGGATCAGGCAGGCACAGCGATGAAGCGCCGCCGCGCACAGGTGCGGGCAGCCATCAGGCACGATGGACCGTCGTCGGTATCAGGCGTGTTGGCTGGCGTAGGGCACTGGCTTCACCACTTGGGGAAAAGGTTGCGGGGGCTTTAGGGCGCGCATTCAACAGCAAATGGCAGGGTTGGGTCAAGCCCCATTGGCCATGTGCCAGGGCGCAACATCCATTACGCGAAGTGGATTAGCCAGGACGGGACGGGTGCCGTGGAGTTGTTAAACCAGGCGTTCATTTCCCCAAACTGACTTCGATCTAATGCTCTGATCTGTCTAAAGTACTTCATGTCTCGGCGTCAAAGCTTGCCTTTCGCAGACGCTACCTACCCATGGACTGGAGAAAAGACATGCCGGCCTGCCCCATACCGACTGACGAAACGCTTCGCCAGCGTACCCTCGATGAGATGAATGTGCTGGATACGCCGGCTGAGCACTACCTCGATACCCTGGTGCGGCTCACCCAGGAAGTTGCACACGTGGACACTGTGCTTATCAGCCTGATCGATCAAGATCGACAGTGGTTCAAAGCCAGGATAGGGCTGGACGTGAGCGAGACCCCACGCGATATATCCTTCTGTGGCTACGCCATTCTGAGTGACGACACCTTGCTGGTGCCGGACGCCGAGTACGATCCGCGATTCGCCGATAATCCGCTGGTACTGGGCGCACCTTATATCCGCTTCTATGCCGGGCACCCCTTGCGTGCTGGAAACGGCAAAGCTATCGGAACCCTATGCATGTTCGGCCCTAGCCCGCGCCTTCTAAGCGAGGCCCAACAATCCAACTTCAGGGATCTGGCGACACTCGCAGAGGGTTATCTACAACTGCGCAGTTTGATACAAGCCAACCGCGACCTTCGGTTGGAAATGGACCGTGAACAACGCAAGGCGTTACTTGATCCACTGACACAGCTATGGAATCGCGGCGCGCTGGCGGCCTTCCAGGATCGTGAACGGCGCTTGGCAGAGGAGCAAGGCCTCAAGCTGGGTACTGTTTATGCGGACCTTGACCATTTCAAGTCTGTCAACGACAAACATGGTCACGCCGAGGGCGACCTGGTGCTCTGCGAGTGTGCGCGTCGCCTGCGCGCTGCGCTTCGTCCCGATGACTTGCTGGTGCGCCAGGGCGGTGAGGAATTCGTCGCCCTGCTGCGGGTAAATGACCGTGAAGAACTGATGCTGATCGCGGAACGCGTGCGGCTACTTATCGGCGGCGGACCGGTGCAGCTTTCCAGCGGTCCGTTGAGGGTGAGCGTCAGTATTGGATGTACGCTACTCAGCGATAGCGAAGAGATCGATGACGCACTGCGGCGCGCCGACAGCGGGCTCTACGCCGCCAAACAGGGGGGGCGTGATCGAGTTGTCTATATGCCTCCGCCAGCTGTGGACCATTGAATTGTTGGATCAATCAACTGACCAACCGCGCTGATGTCGAATTGGCGTCAGCGCGCCCCATTGACGCTCAGTCAAGCCCGCCAATTGCGGGGCAGGAAAGGTCGTGTGGGCCGCACGGTGAAGATGTTCCAGAAGCAGTGCACGGCAACCCACCTCAGGCGCGGAGTGAAGCTACGGGCGTAACGGTTGGCTTCACCGGCAGGATCGCCAGGATCGCCAATGCCCATCAGAAAGGCTTGAGGGACCGCCCGGCGCTTGGTGCACTTGCCGTGCGGTATGAACGCCGACAACTGCCGGGTTTCGCAGAGGCAGGCCTCGAAACTATCCGAAACATCCTGGCCAGCCATCTGTCTCTTTAGGTGTGGACCTTGCGGTATGCTAGTCTCCGCGCCCGGCTTAGCAGAGCTTTGATACCAAGCTGCTAATCTAGGGGTACTGATTGCTTTGGCTCATCCGCAGCACTGACAGATGCCGAGTAGATTCCCAATAACGAGACAGCTACCAAGCATTTGCGCATCGTCTTTTTAATCGTCACGTCCTTGTACTCCATATCTTTAACGATGAACTCATAGCTCTGAGGCTATCAGTAGCGAAACGCCATGCCAATGGCCTAGCGCCATCCCAAGTTGTATCGCCACTAGAGCAATCCATCACGACCGATGCAGCCCACCAAGGACCACTCATGGAAACGATTACCTGCGGCACATGGACAGGCCGCCTTGGCAAAGGGCTGGCTCCCCGCGAACTGGAAGCACTGCTCGGCGTCGCTCAGGGCATGACCGCCAAACAGATTGCTCAGCAGATGCAAATCACACCAGGCACAGTGGCCAACCGCATCGAGAACGCCATGTTCAAGCTCGGCGTGGCACGTCGTGCCGCTGCGGTGGCCGAAGCAATGCGCCGACAGATCATCAGTCCGGTGTGTATCGCCCTCGCCGGCCTTATCGCACTACATGCCATCAACGATGATAGCGACCCGTTACGTCGTGATCGTCGGGCACCCGAACGAAGTGCAGCTCAAGTTAGACTGGTGCGAAAAGCCGAGGGATTTGAGTATCGCATTTAGAAATCAAGTGTTGTATCGACCTGCCTCACCCCATTGAAATTTACCAGGACATCCAAGAACTCTTCTCCCGACGCCTCAGTAAACCAACCATTCACCTGTATGTACTTCAAGATTTCATGCTCGCTCATTTTAGAAGCTAGTATATGGCAAAGATAAAAGACCGGGGCACTTATCGAAAAAGTTAGAAATTCATCATGCTCGCCATCGTCATTAGGGAGCTTTTGCATCTCTTCAAAGAGCCTGAGTATTTCAGATTCATTTTCACACAGCAACTCATGCAGGCGCTCAATGCCTTCAATACCAAATGACCCCAAACGCTGAATTAGCACACTATCCTTAGTATAAGGAATTTCGTGAACAGTAGCGATCTCCTTAAACTTGTCCATAATACGCCGACAATCATTATCTGCCTGCAAAAACTTCTCGAAAGAAACCACGTCCAAACCAATGCCGGCATAGCCACTCTTCAAAGCCTCATCTAGACCCTGAGCATATGAATGATTTTCGGTCCGTATAGATATGAATTCTTGATCCGCCAATTCCAACAGACCTGCAAGCCTAGAAAACTTTCTCTTTACCGGATCAGGGATATCATACTTACTCTTATATCCAATATCATGTTCAATTTCAGCCCACGTATGCTGCAGGATAGACCTAATTTGAATCTCCAGCTTTAATCCTTTATATGCAGCATATTCTTGCAACTTTGACCTTTGATTTACGAATGACGCGACATAATGAAGAGAAAGATATCCGAATCGATCAGGATCTAAAGATGCTCGCTTATCTATACTATTTACCGAATCTATCGTAAATTCTTTTTCTATTATTTTCGCAACAACATCCACATCATCAGAATAGTGCGTTATCACCCTAACACCAACCAGATCGGTAATATCCGATATACACTTATACTTATTCTTCTTGTTTATTTTTCTCTCTAAACTTTTACGATCCTTACAACGAAACGAGATTGAATGAACTGCTACTCCTTGAGCCTCGAGAAGACGCCGTATTAAATCTGCCGAAGTAACACAGAAAGCTGAGTACAGATCGTGCTGTTCATCGTAACTCCTCATGAGTTCCTGAGTAATAGCATTTGCCTTCGAATTATCCATGTCATCTCTCGATTTTCTATATCAGAATGCCATCATACTGCCTCAGATCTGAAAGCACACCTCCAAATCTCCGGTCGTTCATAAGGACGAGCCCCCCCCGAATCCCAACAGAGGATCATCACATGCACGACTCCATGCAACAGCGCGTGGACGGCCTGGCCGCCCTGCGTGCACGCTCACTCATGGCAATTGCTGAGTTCTACGAGCTAATTGGACGCCCTGCTCCTGCGCCTGGCCCGTTGTACAAGGCCGTCACCAAGGGCAATGCCTGGCACATCATCGAGATCGCTACGGGCAAGACCAAGGGATTCTGTTTCACTCACCGAGCGGCTATGCATTTCGTGGATGCAATGGAGGCAGGCGCAGCAACTCAGCAGGGCGGTCGATGAAAGTAATACCGATATCGGCTGTTTAGAAGCACAGCGCAGGTGCTGAGCGGTTCTCAACCGGTATCTAAGCGGGCCCAGCACGCGCCAGACCAGCCGACCAAAAGTCTAACGGTAACTCTCTACAATATCGTCATGAACCTCGCGTAAGCCAAGCTCAGCTCCAGTTCAACATCCCCCACATCTCGCTCAGGGATAAAGCGGACCTTCCCCTCGGGTGAGTTGAGCAATTCACTTGCGCGGTCTACCAAATTTTTACTGTGAAGACCTTGCTCTTGAGCGGCAGCTATAAGCGCAACTAACGCCTGTTGGCGCATATCCAGCGTTACTTCAGTCATCTGTGGCTCCTTGTTCCCGGCTCCATGCCGGCTCCCCGTAATAACCCATTCCCCCCAAAATTGCCACCATACCGCCACCTGCACGGAGGGCGGCACATACAAATCAAGAGGTATCGGGCCATGGCCGAGCAGAAGACGGGAGCCGCCAAGCACTCTGCGGACTACCGCGATCGCGTGAAGAAGAAAGCCGAGAAGCTGGGAATCGAGAAGGTGATCTTCAACATGCCTGCCGGGATCAAGGCCGCCATGGCCGCCGAGATCGAGCGCCATGGCTACGACCAGGTGCAGGAGCTCTGGCAGCACTTGGCCCTGTCGTGGATCGCGCAGGACCATGAAGAGCGGGCACGCCGGCTTGAACGACCTGGCGCGCCAGCTTTTTTCATCTCGCCAAAACTAGCGCGTAAGCTCAATGAAACCAGCGCAGCGGAGCTTAAGCGCAACCCGGGAGATGAAGTCGTTCCACCAGATCAAGGCATGCTTGGGTCTGTGGGGTAAGGCCCCATTATCCGGTCAATGTTCGGCCATAGCAGGTAGGCTGAATTCCAACCTGAGCCTCGCGATGCGCAATACACAACGAACTCGCTCTCGCTGTCTCGGCTCGCTCGATACTTGTACTTGTAGCACCCATCTGCACCAAGCCTCTCAAGAGCTGACTCGATCTGCGCATTAGCAGTTGTAACCCAGGGGCCTGGGTACTTCTCGTATATGGCCTCGGCAGCCACCTCGAGTGACACAGCTGCCAAGACAGCAGCAAAGAGAATCTTAATTTTCACGATTGGCGATCCATGCGGAATTCGGGCCGATCATCAAACAACATTCAAAACCAAATTGCCACCATGCCGCCACCAGCACGGAGGGCGGCGCATACAAATCAAGAGGTATCGGCCATGGCCGAGCAGAAGACGGGGGCCGCCAAGCACTCTGCGGACTACCGCGATCGCGAGAAGAAGAAGGCCGAGAAGCTGGGCATCGAGAAGGTGTTCTTCAACATGCCCGCAGGGATCAAGGCTGCATTGGCTGCCGAGATCGAGCGACACGGCTACGACCAGGTGCGGGAGCTCTGGCAGGACCTGGCCTTGTCGTGGATTGCACAAGATCCTGAAGAGCGGGTGCGTCGACTTGAACGACCTAACGCGCCAGCCTTTTACATCTCGCCGAAACTAGCGCGTCAGTTCGAAGAGACTAGTACGGCTGAGCTGAGGCGAAACCCTGGCGATGAGATTGTCAGGCCCTAGGTAAAGTCGAAAACGACCTGTCCAGGCGCTGCCATCGCTATCCGCACCAAACTGTCTACTGCCGCATTTGAAGTTTTGATTGTGAGCGTGCCCTGCCCACTTGTCTTGAGCGCCATGGCAACTTTAACCAATCCATCTACTGCATGATTGCCGCTCACGACAAGGCTTCCGCCAGCCATCGCGACTCGCACCAATGATTCAGTAGCGTGCCCCATTTCCACCGCTCCTTGCAGACGGCTCGATTGCCGACCATCTGTATTACCCCATCCAACCCCAAATTGCCACAACTCCGCCGCCAGGGTGACCGGTGCAGACGGGGAGAAAGACCAGACTGAGGCTGGAGCACGGCCAACCCCAATCACCTGGTGGCGGCCGGCTGGATCGCCATCCCTACCGACACAACGCTCGACAAAGCAGAGGCCGCCAAGATCTTTGCCGCAGTGGGCGCCTGGAATCAGCAGAAAGCAGCATAAAACGCATCACCGCACGCGCCCGACACGCCCGGCGCCAGCAACACATCAATCTGCCGCCCAGCAGCTTGGGACGTATCGGCAATGGTCATGGACTACGGCGAATCTGAATACCATTTACTTGATGAGCTACGCCCTTTCCAAGTAGGAACTATGCGGCCAAAGTTTCCCTATACGAGATTTTATACAAGCCTCAAGAGTTACTATAAGCGGTTCGAACCTCTCTAAAAACTTGTAATCAACGGCCTGATCGCAAAGTTCAAGGACGAAGGTTTTAAATGCTTTCTTTGAGGTGCCTGACAACTTGAAATCAGTTACACCACCAGCAGCGTCAGGGATTAGATATACAAACCAAGAGGGATGCAGTTCGTATGCCGACAAAATCCACTCATCTGGAAACAAGGCTTCGATTGCTGTTTTTCCCGGAATAACGACATAATCAAAGTTCCCATTGAATCCACCTTTATTTCCGTAAAATCCGTGTAGATCTTTTATGCTTTTCCGACCCGCCTCATCACCATCAAACACGCTTATTACCACCACCTCCTTCCTCACATGCATATAATTGGCGCGTATAAAACCCTCAAGTTCTTTTACACCACCAAAGTCTCGAAACTGAACATCTAAAGAAGCGATTATCATAGTGTCGCCATACGCCTCCTGATAATAAAAAGCCATTTGCGACAGATAATCTATATCCGTTTCCCCCTCCACAAAAATATTTAGATCTGTAAGACCAAAGTAATCCGAGAACTTGACACCTAGCGACGATCGAATATCTTCCGTAGCATCTCTCATCGTAGTATATGATTGCAATCGGGTTCCTGCAGTAGATGATGTAGCAACCCCCTGCACACTATCTACGGACTGGGGCATAAAGCTCAAAGAATGTGTGGTTTTGATAACCGTGGAGATACTAGCCAGGTCTTCCAAAATTTTAGAGCTTTGATAAGCCAATGAAGGGTGCATATAAGTCTCAGGCTCTTCAATAAGCCAAAGTACACGCTTTTCAGGCTTTTGTTGGGTGATCCATTTAAAAGAAGATAGCAGTACAGCGGACTGAATCCCCATCCCTTTAGTGAAAATTGAGCTGCGGCTATTATCCTGAACCATAAGTTCGAAACCGGAGATAAGATGTTCAAGCGCGTTTCTTGGATATTCCAGGGCAGTCTTAACTCCTTCCAACCCCGAAGATGCCAGGGCAGAGTTCATACAATCTGTTAGCGACTGAATACTTTTTCGAATCTCTTCATCGTAGGGTTCGAGAGCTTCCGCCACTTTTTTCTTAACAAACGGAGAAACGAACTCGTCGTACAACTGAGCAATAGATTTATTGGAAGGGATATAGTAACACTGAAATGCATCAAGCACCATTGTCACAATGGATTTTTGAAGCGTGGAATACTGAGCAGATTTTCCATCCGCTTTTTTTGCACCGGGATATATTTGATATACCGGCAACTGACCATTAAAATAAACATTAATAGAGAACGAGTTACCCGAAACCTCCGTTCGCGGCGACTTCAACATTTGCTTTAGCTTGCCAATCTTATCAAGAACATCCTTATCCTTTTTAGGGTCAGCTTCAAAAACCAAAGTAATACTTGTCTTTACGCTTTCATGAGAGAAGGGAATATCTCTTTCATCATCATACCCGTATTTATTATCATAACCCGTAAAAAAATAGTAAACCCCAAGCATCGCATTGGTCTTGCCGGAATTATTCGGACCAATAAGCGTACACCCGTCTCGAATATTAATTACCTGCTCAGCCGTAATTGTCCTGAAGTTTTTTATTCTTACACTAGTTACTTTCATAGTTCTTCCTTGCACCAAAACGACATCGAAATGCGTTGATGCTACTAGAGATCAGCGCCTTTGACACCCACCCTCACCACCGTAAAGATCACGATTTTTAGTGCCTTAAGCTTTTTCTGAATCGAATTGAGACCATTGAAACCTCCCGAGGCATCTCCATGCCCACAGAAAACCGATCCACCACCGAGAAGAAGCTCAGCATCCGTGAGTGTTGCGAGTGCGGTAGCGACGCCCTGACTTGGCAGACCCACAACAAGAACGTAGGTCACGCTCAACATGGCCGGCTGACCACCCAAGATATTCAGTGCCTGCTGGTGCTGGGCTGCGATGAGTGCTCCGAGACCCTTGCCGTTGTGAGCGCTGACCAAATAGCAACTTGGCTAACCGAAACGAAGCACGCCAGAGCGGAGCCGGAGGTGAGATCGTGAGGACGCATTTCGCAACATCCGCCGACCTGGATGACATCGAGCAGGCACCTTGCGGAACTTGGCTTGGGGAGCACTCCCAGCTGTCAGGCAACTGGGCGAGAGTCGATTGCTTGCTTTGCCAGAAGCGCAAGGAAAATATCACCAGATCCGCACAAGCCGAAGAGCACGCCATCATCGAGCAGATGGGCGAGATGGCGGAGTGCATGCGAGCCGACAGCGCAGAGCAAAATGCAAAGCAGGCCTTCCGCGACTACTGCGACCGCTGTGCCGAGATAGTGTCGACCTGGCCGGTATGGAAGCGTGAAGCGATCAAGTCACCTCCCGTGCCGGCTGTTGTGTGCAGGCCTGGCATCAATTGCGGCAAGTGCTTCGGGTGCGCCAGCAGAGCGCGAGGCAAGCAGTCCTGACCGAAAGAGCACATTTGCACTCCATCCAGCTGTAACCCCTCTATTCACTGCCGCGAGTGAGCGGCCAAGGAATCGTCATGCCAAGCCACATCACTAACAAATTGAGCGCGCCAGCTCACGTGCTCGCCTCGATGATCAACGAAGAAGGCCACATCGACTTCAGAGTGCTCATCAAATTTGAGGGCGATTTCTCTTGGGACATGATTTGCGGTGCCGCGGAGACCGCTGCGGAGGCAGCAATCAATCTCCCGCTGAGCAGCAACCCAATGCTTGCCAGCATACAGCGGCACAATCGCGAGACTTCGTCTGTGACGAAGCTCAGCGATGAAAGCTTCGAGCAGTTCATGCAGATGCTGCGCAACCACCGGAAATGCGGCCACCTGCATGACATGAACTTCGGTCGCCAAGCCTGGGGTACCAAGTGGAATGCATACGTCCAGAAAGTCGACCTTGAAGACCTCTACCTGTCGTTCGATACAGCCTGGAACGCGCCCATCCCTATTTTCAAAGCACTCTCCGCCCCGCATCCAACGGAAGAAATCACAGTCGTGTTCGCTGACGAGGACATCGGCAGCAACTGCGGAACCCTGAAACTCAAGGCAGGCGAACTGGTAGAGCAGGACTGCGCGGGGTCATGGAACGGAATGAGCGAGGCCGAGCAGGCGAAGTGGCGGGCTTTCGCTATGGAAGTGACAGGTCGAACCGACGAAGACGAAGACGAATAACAAACCTGCCGCCACCGGCGGCGTGGAGACCATCCCATGGAAACCGAGATCCTTTCGGACGAAGAGCTGGCCGACCTGACCGGCTACAAGGCCAGAGGTTGGCAGCGCCGCTGGCTCAATGATCGCTGCTGGCACTTCGTCGAGAGCCGCGGCGGCCGCACTCTGGTGGCTCGCCAGTATGCCCGCATGAAGTTGGGCGTAACCCTTGAGGTAGTGCCCCTAGCTCCCCTCCCCCCAACAGCGGCCGCCGCTTGGACACCAGACTTTTCGAAAGTGAGATGACATGCGCCCGCGCAAGACTGAGAACCGCCACCTCCCACCCCGACTGTACGAACGAAAGCGCAAGCGCAAAAGCGGCAAGGTTTGGGTCAGCTACTACTGCCTAGATAGGTCGGGAAAGGAGATTACCCTAGGCGCCGACCTGAACATCGCACGATTAAAGTGGGCTGAGCTGGAAGCGAAAGACAAGCCGCGTGATCTGCTGCTGATGAAAGCGATCTTCGATAGGTACCAACGCGACGTAATCCCCAAGAAGGCTGAACGGACACAGAAAGACAACCTAGCGGAACTCCGTCAGCTTCGCCCCTTCTTCGACGAGGCGCCAATTGACGCAATAACGCCGGCGCTGGTCGCACAGTACCGGGATGCCAGGTCAGCGCCTGTGAGGGCAAACCGGGAAATCGCTCTTTTGTCCCACGTGTACAACCTGGCCCGCGAGTGGGGTTTCACCACGAAGGAGAACCCTTGCCAGGGCGTGCGTAAAAACAAGGAGACGCCCCGCGACTTCTACGCCAATGACGCGGTCTGGCGGGCGGTGTACGGGAAAGCGGTTGAAGAGCTGAAGGTCGCCATGGATTTGGCGTACTTGACGGGCCAGCGTCCTGCGGACGTGCTGGTGATGAGGAAGGACGACATCGAGGACAAGGCCCTCGGCGTGAAGCAAAAGAAGACCCACAAGAAACTGCGGATCCTGCTGGAGGTGGACGGATTGGCCAGCGGCCTGGGCGTCCTCATCGAAGAGGTCTTGAAACGCAACGCGGCGCACGGATCACCTTACTTGATACTTACCGATGCGGGGAAACGAGTTACTGCGGCGATGCTACGGCACCGTTGGGATGATGCTCGGGAGGAGGCTGTGAAGGAAGCGACCGCCGCAGGGGACCAGGTGCTGGCCAGCCGAATCAGTCAGTTTCAATTCCGCGACATTCGCCCGAAGGCGGCCTCGGAAATCGCCGATGTCGACCATGCCAGCCTGCTGCTTGGCCACACGAAGGGAGACATAACCGAGAGGGTTTATCGACGCGTCGGGGCGCTCGCCAAGCCGACCAAATGAGCAAAGTATTAGGACGCGTCCTAATTCAAAGTATCTGGCGCCATTCCCAAGGGTGTTCCCACAGGTGGTTTTTCTATGCCCCAAAAACGCAAAAAGCCCTGAATAATCAGGGCTTTGAATGTGGCGGAAGCGTAGAGATTCGAACTCTAGGATAGTTGCCCATCGACGGTTTTCAAGACCGTTGCCTTAAACCACTCGGCCACGCTTCCAGCTGGTTTTGCGGCGGCAATAATACCTTAATGAAACACGCTGTCAAACTCTCTGTGTCGCGGGTTGTGGCAGCTCTGGTATGCTTCAGCCCATACGTTCCAATACCACGGGTCCCGACCCACCGGTTTCCCACCAAAGGAGTGCGCCATGCGCGAACAGGATTACGCCATCCAACACGGCCTGCAGGCCGATCAGCAGGAGGTCAGCAAGGTCCTGCGCAACACCTACAGCCTGCTGGCGCTCACCCTCGCCTTCAGCGGCATCATGGCCTTCGTCGCCCAGCAGATGCGTGTCGGCTACCCGAACATCTTCGTGGTGCTGATCGGCTTCTACGGCCTGTTCTTCCTCACCAACAAGCTGCGTGATTCGGCCTGGGGCCTGGTGTCCACCTTCGCCCTCACCGGTTTCATGGGCTTCATCCTCGGCCCAATCCTCAACCGCTACCTGGGCATGGCCGGCGGCGCCGAAATCGTCAGCTCGGCGTTCGCCATGACTGCCCTGGTGTTCGGCGGTCTGTCCGCTTACGTGCTGATCACCCGCAAGGACATGAGCTTCCTCAGCGGCTTCATCACCGCCGGCTTCTTCGTCCTGCTGGGCGCCGTGGTGGCCAGCTTCTTCTTCCAGATCAGCGGCCTGCAACTGGCGATCAGCGCTGGCTTCGTGCTGTTCTCGTCGGTCTGCATCCTGTTCCAGACCAGCGCCATCATCCACGGCGGCGAGCGCAACTACATCATGGCGACCATCAGCCTGTATGTATCGATCTACAACCTGTTCGTCAGCCTGCTGCAGCTGTTCGGCATCATGGGGCGCGACGACTGATCCAATTTCCGCCGCTCCTCGAAAAGCCCGCCTCGGCGGGCTTTTTCATGCCTGTACGAAACCGAAAATCACCAACAAAACAATTGACCTAAAAGTCAGCTTATTCGCTGATTCCTCAGCGATTATGCTGCCATCATGCTTGCCACTACCCCTCTGCGATTTCACCCCGTAGAATGCGCTCCTTTTTTCATCCGGGGCAGCAATTTCCATGAGTTCACTCGAACAGGGCCCGGGCGCCACGGCGCCTGCCAATGAACTGGTTCTAGGCCTCGAAGACAAGCCACGCCTGATGATCGGCCTGCTGGCCGCACTGCAGCACTTGCTGGCGATCATCGTGCCGATCGTCACACCCGGCTTGCTGATCTGCCAGGCGTTGGGTGTATCCGCCCGCGACACCAACCTGATCGTGTCGATGTCCCTGGTGATCTCCGGGATCGCCACCTTTGTCCAGTGCAAGCGCTTCGGGCCATTCGGTGCCGGGCTGCTGATCGTCCAGGGCACCAGCTTCAACTTCGTCGGGCCGCTGATCGCCGGTGGCGCGTTGATGGTCAAGCAAGGGACGCCGGTGGAAAGCGTGATGGCGGCGATCTTCGGCGTGGTCATCGCCGGTTCGTTCGTGGAAATGGGCGTCTCGCGCATCCTGCCCTTCGTCAAACGCCTGATCACCCCGCTGGTGACCGGCATCGTCGTGCTGATGATCGGCCTGACCCTGATCAAGGTCGGCCTGATCAGCATGGGCGGCGGCTTCGGCGCCATGGCCGATGGCACCTTCGCCAACGGCGAGAACCTGCTGTTGTCGGGCGTGGTGCTGGCCATCATCGTCATCCTCAACCGTATCCCGGTGGTGTGGATGCGCAGCTGCGCCATCGTCATCGCCCTGGCCGTGGGCTATGCCCTGGCCGGTTACCTGGGCCGCCTGGACTTCACCGGCATGCACCAGGCCGCACTGTTCCAGGTGCCCACCCCGCTGCACTTCGGCTTGGGCTTCTCCTGGGCGTTGTTCATCCCGATGCTGGTGATCTACCTGGTCACCTCGCTGGAAGCCATTGGCGATGTGACGGCCACCAGCAAGGTCTCGCGCCAGCCGGTCGAAGGCCCGGTGTGGATGCAGCGGATCAAGGGCGGCGTGCTGGTCAACGGTGCCAACTCGCTGCTGGCCGGCCTGTTCAACACCTTCCCCAGCTCGATCTTCGCCCAGAACAACGGCGTGATTCAGCTGACCGGCATCGCCAGCCGCCATATCGGTATTTGGATCGCGGCCATGCTGGTCCTGCTGGGGCTGTTCCCTAGCGTTGCCGGTGTGATCCAGGCCGTGCCGGAGCCCGTACTCGGCGGCGCGGCCATGGTGATGTTCGGCGCGGTGGCCGCCTCGGGCATCAACATCCTCGCCAGCACCCGCCTCGACCGCCGCGCCCTGCTGATCATCGCCGTCTCGCTGGCCTTGGGCCTGGGCGTGGCGCAGGTACCTGAGTTCCTGTCGCACATGCCGTCGGCACTGCGCCATGTACTGGAGTCGGGTGTCGCCACCGGCGGCATCTGCGCCCTGGTGCTCAACTGGTTCCTGCCGGAGAGCAAGGAAGCGGCCTGAGCCGTGCCCGGTTGAACCGAAAAGCCCGCGCCCACCCGCGCGGGCTTTTTGCTTTATCATGGCCGCATTCATTTGCACGAGCTTTCCATGAAATTCGCCATCGCGGTTTTTTCCCCGGCCCATGCGCCCTCCTCACGCCGCGCCCTGCGCTTCGCCGAGGCGGTGCTGGCCGGCGGGCATGAAATTGCCCGGTTGTTCTTCTACCAGGATGGCGTGCACAGCGCTTCGGCCAATATCGTCGCGCCCCAGGACGAAGTGGACGTGGCGGCTCAATGGCGCGCTTTCATCAGCGAACACCGGCTCGACGCCGTGGTGTGTATTGCCGCCGCCCTGCGCCGTGGCGTACTGGACGACGCGGAGGCCAACCGTTATCAGCGTCCGGCCGTCAACCTGCCCATGCCCTGGGAGCTGTCAGGTCTGGGGCAACTGCACGAGGCGGCGCAGCTGGCCGATCGCCTGGTCTGCTTCGGAGGGGATTGAGATGGCCAAGTCGCTATTGATCATCAGCCGCCAGGCGCCCTGGAACGGCCCGTCCGCGCGCGAAGCGCTCGACATCGCCCTGGCTGGCGGGGCCTTCGACCTGCCCTTGGGCATGCTGTTCCTCGATGACGGCGTGTTCCAGCTCGCTGCCGACCAGCAACCCGATGCCCTGCAACAGAAGAACCTTGCCGCCAACCTTCAGGCCCTGCCGATGTTCGGTGTCGAGGAATTGTTCGCCTGCGGCCATAGCCTGGCCCGTCGCGGGTTGGGCAGCGACACGCTGGGCCTGCCGGTCGAAGTGCTTGACGACACCGCGCTGGCTGCGCTGATTGCCCGTTTCGACCAGGTGGTAACGCTCTGATGACAACCCTGCATGTAATCGCCCATTCGCCGTTCGGTGACGAGCGCCTGGCAAGTTGCCTGCGTCTGTTGGGCCCGCAAGACGCACTGCTGCTGTGTGGTGACGCCACCTACGCGCTCAAGGCCGGCAGCGAGCCCTTCGCAGCCCTGCAAGCCGCTCATCTCGGCGGCCGCCTGTATGCGCTTACCGAGGACCTGCAGGCCCGTGCCCTCGACAGCCAGTTGGCCAAGGCCGTGGACTACCCCGCATTTGTCGAACTCACCCTGCACTACGACAAGGTCAACAGCTGGCTATGAGCACACTGACTGTCGGCGATCGTTCGATCGCCCTGGACAAGGATGGTTTCCTGGTCGACCTGCAGGACTGGTCCCACGAGGTCGCCGAGTGCCTCGCCGCCCGCGAAGACATCGCCTTGACCACGGATCATTGGGAGGTCCTCGAACTGCTGCGCCAGTTCTACGACGAGTACCAACTGTCCCCGGCCACCCGTCCGCTGATCAAATACACCGCACTCAAGCTGGGCGTGGAAAAGGGCAACAGCTCGCACCTGAACCGCCTGTTCAATGGCACTCCCGCCAAACTTGCCGCCAAGCTGGCGGGCCTGCCCAAGCCGACCAACTGCATATGACCGAACCGCTTGCACTGACCCTGGAAACCCCGGCCGAACATCCGTTCGCCGAGTTCGTTCGCATCCTCGGCAAAGGCAAACGTGGTGCCCGCGGGTTGACCCGTGAAGAGGCCCATGCCGCCATGACCTTGCTGCTCGAGGGCAAGGTGGAGGACACCCAGCTTGGTGCCTTCCTGATGCTGCTGCGGCACAAGGAGGAAAGCGCCGAGGAGTTGGCCGGCTTCACCGAGGCCCTGCGCGCGCACTTGCAGGCACCACGGCTTGCCGTCGACCTCGACTGGCCGAGCTACGCCGGCAAGAAGCGCCATCTGCCCTGGTACCTGCTGGCCGCCAAGTGCCTGGCGGGCAACGGCCTGCGCATCCTGATGCACGGGGGTGGAGCGCACACCGCCGGGCGGCTGTACACCGAGCAACTGCTGGGGCTGCTGGACATCTCCCTGTGCCGCGACTGGGCATCGGTCGAACAGGCGCTGGACGCTCGTCGACTGGCCTTTGCTCCCCTGCTGGACTGGGCGCCGCAACTGCAGCGCATGATCGACCTGCGCAACACCCTCGGCCTGCGTTCGCCGATCCACTCACTGGCCCGCGTGCTCAACCCCCTTGGCGCACGCTGCGGGCTGCAAAGCATCTTCCACCCCGGCTACCAGGCCGTTCACCGCGAAGCCAGTCGCCTGCTGGGTGATCATGCCGTAGTCGTCAAGGGTGACGGTGGCGAAATCGAGATCAATCCAGACGTGATCAGCCATCTGTATGGCACCTCCGGTGGCGAGGCCTGGGACGAGGAATGGCCGGCCCTGAGCGCCCAGCGCCATGTCAAACCCGCCAGCCTGCAACCTGAGCACCTGCTGGCAGTGTGGCGCGGCGAAACCGATGACAGCTATGGCGAACTGGCGGTGGTCGCCACCATGGCCCTTGCCCTGCGCGGGCTCGGGCAGAATCGCGAGCAGGCTTTCAGCACTGCGCGCACCTACTGGGCCAACCGAAAAAGCATCGAATAACCCGATAAAAACAGTGCAGTCTTTGCGCTATTTATTCGAACGCTTTTCTCTAGACTGAGCTCCAACGACAGACATCTTTGTTCGAGGAGCTCCCGCATGGGCCTTTTGATCGATGGCCACTGGCATGACCAGTGGTACCAGAGCAGCAAAGACGGCGCCTTCCAGCGCGAGAACGCACAACGCCGCAATACGCTGCCTGCTCCAGAGGCCGGCCGCTACCACCTGTACGTGTCGCTGGCCTGCCCCTGGGCCCACCGCACCCTGATCTTTCGAGCCCTCAAGGGCCTGGAGCCGCTGATCGATGTCTCGGTGGTCAGCTGGCTGATGGGCGAGCACGGCTGGACCTTCGACCAGCAGGAAGGCTCCACGGGCGACCACCTGGACGCCCTGCAGTACCTGCACCAGCGCTACACCCAGGACGACCCGCACTACACCGGGCGTGTGACCGTACCGGTGCTGTGGGACAAACAGGAGAAGCGCATCGTCAACAACGAGTCGGCGGAGATCATTCGCATCTTCAATACGGCATTCAACGAACTCACCGGCAACACGCTGGATCTGTACCCAGAGCCCCTGCGCGCCAGCATCGATGCGCTCAATGAACGTATTTATCCAGCGATCAACAATGGCGTGTACCGCGCAGGCTTCGCCACTTCGCAAACCGCCTACGAGGCGGCCTTCGACGACGTATTCAACGAGCTGGATCACCTGGAGGGGTTACTGGGTCGTCAGCGTTACCTGGCCGGCGAGTACCTGACCGAGGCCGACGTTCGCCTGTTCACGACACTGGTGCGTTTCGACGCGGTGTACCACGGTCACTTCAAGTGCAACCTGCGCCGCCTGAGCGACTACCCGAACCTGTCCAACTGGTTGCGCGAGCTGTACCAGTGGCCGGGCGTGGCCGAGACGGTGAACATGGAGCATATCCAGAAGCACTATTACATGAGCCACAAGACCATCAACCCGAATGGGATCGTGCCCAAGGGGCCGCTGCAGGATTTCAACCTGCCGCATGATCGGCAGCGGTTGCCTGGCAAAGGCATCTGGCAGGCCTGAGGCAATTGGGGCTGCGTTGCAGCCCATCGCCGGCAAGCCGGCTCCTACGAGATCGGTGTAGGAGCCGGCTTGCCGGCGATGGGCCGCAAAGCGGCCCCAGTTGCTTCAGCTATTTTGTGCCCCTTCGAACCACGCCAGCTTGTCGCGCAACTTCACCACTTCCCCGACAATCACCAGGGTCGGCGCATGCACTTCATGGCGGGCCACCAGCTCAGGCAGGTCTGCCAGGGTACCGGTAAACACCCGCTGGTTACGCGTGGTGCCTTGCTGCACCAGCGCCGCGGGCGTGCTGGCCGCGCGGCCATGGCGGATCAGCTCGGCACAGATGGTCGGCAATCCGACCAACCCCATGTAGAACACTAGGGTCTGGGCTGGCGCCACCAGATCGTTCCAGGGCAGGTTGCTGGTACCGTCCTTCAGGTGACCGGTGACGAAACGTACCGACTGGGCATAGTCACGGTGGGTCAGCGGAATGCCGCCATAGGCGGAGCAGCCACTGGCCGCGGTGATCCCCGGCACCACCTGGAATGGAATGCCTTCGTCGGCCAGTTCCTCGATCTCCTCGCCACCTCGACCGAAGATGAACGGATCGCCGCCCTTGAGCCGCAGCACGCGCTTGCCCTGGCGCGCCAGGTCCACCAGCAGACGGTTGATCTGGTCCTGGGGCACGGCATGGTCGGCGCGGCGCTTGCCGACATAGATGCGCTCGGCGTCACGCCGGCACATCTCGATGATGGCTGGCGCCACCAGGCGGTCATAGAGCACCACGTCGGCTTGCTGCATCAGGCGCAGGGCGCGGAAGGTCAGCAGGTCCGGATCGCCCGGGCCGGCACCCACCAAGTACACCTCGCCCCCCTGCTGCACCGGCGCGCCATCGACCATCGCCTGCAACAGGCGCTCGGCCTCTGCGCCCTGCCCGGCTAGCTGGCGTTCGGCGATCGGCCCCTGGAACACGTTTTCCCAGAAGCCGCGGCGCTGGTTGACGTCCGGATACAAGGCCTTGACCTTGTCTCGGAAGCGCGCGGCCAGCCCGGCCAGTTCGCCATAGGCGGAGGGAATCCAGGCTTCCAGCTTGGCGCGGATCAACCGCGCCAGCACCGGGGCATCGCCACCGCTGGACACCGCCACCACGAGCGGTGAACGGTCGACGATGGCCGGGAAGATCACCGTGCACAGGGCCGGCGCATCCACCACGTTGACCGGCAGGCTGCGCGCCTGCGCGTGCGCCGAGACCTGGGCGTTGAGCCCGGGGTCATCGGTGGCCGCGATCACCAGGCGACAGCCGTCCAGGTCGGACGACTGATAGCCGCGCACCAGGACTTCGCCACCGCCCTCGCGGGCCAGCGCGGCGAGCTGGCCGTCGACTTCCGGCGCCACCACCCGCAGCGCGGCGCCGGCATCAGCCAGCAGGCGCGCCTTGCGCAGGGCGATCTCGCCACCGCCGACGACTAGCGCGCGGCCACCCTGCAGCTTGTGGAACAGCGGCAGGTAGTCCATTCAGCGAATGACCTCGACGCCGCCCATGTAGGGCTTGAGCACTTCCGGCACACGGATGGAACCGTCGGCCTGCTGGTAGTTCTCCAACACCGCGACCAAGGTACGACCGACGGCCAGGCCCGAGCCGTTGAGGGTGTGTACCAGCTCTGGCTTGCCGGTTTCCGGGTTGCGCCAGCGGGCCTGCATGCGACGGGCCTGGAAATCACCGCAGTTGGAGCAGGAGCTGATCTCGCGGTATTTGTCCTGGCTGGGGACCCACACTTCCAGGTCGTAGGTCTTCACGGCGCCGAAGCCCATGTCGCCGGTGCACAGGGCCAGTACGCGGTACGGCAGCTCCAGCAACTGCAGCACGCGCTCGGCGTTGGCGGTCAGGCCTTCCAGGGCTTCCATCGACTTCGACGGCTCGACGACCTGCACCATCTCGACCTTGTCGAACTGGTGCTGGCGGATCATGCCGCGGGTGTCACGACCCGATGCACCGGCTTCGCTGCGGAAGCACGGGGTGTGGGCGACGAGCTTGATCGGCAGTTGCTTGGCGTCGATGATCTCACCGGCCACCAGGTTGGTCAGCGACACTTCGGCGGTCGGGATCAGGTAGAAGTCGGCCTCGCCTTCGCGGCTGATCTTGAACAGGTCTTCCTCGAACTTCGGCAACTGGCCGGTACCCTGCAGGGCCGGGGCCTGCACCAGGTACGGGGTGTAGTGTTCCTCGTAGCCATGCTCGCCGGTGTGCAGGTTGATCATGAACTGGGCCAGGGCGCGATGCAGGCGGGCAATCGGGCCGCGCAGCACGGCGAAACGGGCACCGGACAGCTTGGCGGCGGCTTCGAAGTCCAGGCCACGGCTGATCTCGCCCAGGGCCACGTGGTCCTTGATCTCGAAATCGAAGGTGGCCGGGGTGCCCCAGCGGCGCACTTCGACGTTCTCTTCTTCACTGGCGCCGACCGGCACGCTGGCGTCCGGCAGGTTGGGGATGGTCAGCAGGATCGCGTCCAGCTCCGCCTGGATGCCGTCCAGTTCGGTCTTGCCTTCGGCCAGTTCGTTGGCCATGCGCTCGACGTCGGCCATCAGCGGCGCGATATCCTCGCCCTTGGCCTTGGCTTGGCCAATCGATTTGGAACGGGCGTTACGCTCGGCCTGCAGTTGCTCGGTGCGGGTCTGCACCGATTTGCGGCGCTCTTCCAGCGATTCGATGCGCGCGACATCCAGGCTGAAGCCACGGGTGGCCAGGCGGTCCGCCACTACCTGAAGTTCAGTGCGTAACTGTTTGGAATCGAGCATGTCGTTCTCTCGTTATGTGTAAAAGTTGGTTCAGAATCGGGTCAGGGACAGGCCAGCCCAGGTCGCGAGCAGGCCGCCCACCACGCTGATAATGGTATAGCCCATGGCCAGCGGAACTTGCCCGCTTTCCATCAGGCGCACGGTATCGAGCGAGAAAGAGGAAAAAGTGGTCAGGCCACCCAGAAATCCGACGATCAATCCGGCGCGCAGCTCGACCGGCGCCAGGGGCTTGTGCAGGAACAGCCCGTAAAGCAGGCCGATCAGCAGGCAGCCGACCAGGTTGACCGCCAGCGTACCGGCATAGAAGTGCCGTGGCCAGTGGGCCGCCACCCAGTTGGCGGTGGCGAAGCGCAGCAGCGTGCCGGCAATGCCGCCCGCGCTGACGGCAGCGATAAGTGCGATCACGGCTTTCTCCGCTGGCGGGGGCTGGTGCGGTCGAGCTCGGCCAGATGACGCAGCTTTTCGCCGATCTTCAGTTCAAGGCCGCGTGGCACGGGCTGATAGTACTGGCGTGGCTCGAGCTGCTCGGGGAAATAGTCTTCGCCCGCGGCATAGGCGTCCGGCTCGTCATGGGCGTAGCGATACTCCTCACCGTAGCCGAGCTGCTTCATCAGTTTGGTGGGTGCATTGCGCAGGTGCAGCGGCACCTCCAGCGAACCATGCTCGGCGGCCTCTCGCATGGCCGCCTTGAAGCCCATGTACACCGCGTTGCTCTTCGGCGCGCAGGCGAGGTAGGTGATGGCCTGGGCCACCGCCAGTTCACCCTCGGGGCTACCCAGGCGCTCCTGCACGTCCCACGCCGCCAGGCACAGGCTCAGGGCTCGGGGGTCGGCGTTGCCGATATCCTCGCTGGCCATGCGCACCACGCGGCGGGCGATATACAGCGGGTCGCAGCCACCGTCGAGCATGCGCGCATACCAGTACAGCGCGCCGTCCGGGTTGGAGCCACGCACGGATTTGTGCAAGGCCGAGATCTGGTCGTAGAACGCCTCGCCGCCCTTGTCGAAGCGGCGGCGGCTGTCACCGAGCAGGCTCTGCAGCAACTCGACGCCAATCTCGCCACCGTCTTCGGCCAGGTCCGATGCGTTCTCGAGGAAGTTGAGCATGCGCCGGCCATCGCCATCGGCGGCAGCCATGAGCATCTTGAACGCTTCGTCGCCAACGCGCAGGTTGCGCTTGCCCAGGCCGCGCTCTTCGCTCAGGGCGCGATCGACCAGCTTGCGCAGCGCGGCTTCGTCCAGGCTCTTGAGCACGTATACCCGCGCCCGCGAGAGCAAGGCGTTGTTCAGCTCGAACGAAGGGTTCTCGGTGGTGGCACCGATGAAGATCAGCGTGCCGTCCTCCACGTAGGGCAGAAAGGCGTCCTGTTGCGATTTGTTGAAACGGTGAACTTCGTCGACGAACAGAATGGTGCGACGGCCATACTGCCCCGCCTGCTGCTTGGCCACCTCGACCGCCTGGCGGATCTCCTTGACCCCGGCCAGTACCGCCGAGACCGTCTCGAAGTGAGCGTCGCAGAACTGCGCCAGCAACCGCGCGAGGGTGGTCTTGCCCACCCCCGGCGGCCCCCAGAAGATCATCGAGTGCAGGGCGCCCTGCTCCAGCGCCTCGCGCAGCGGCTTGCCGCGTGCCAGCAGGTGCTCCTGGCCGACGTACTCGTCCAGGTTGGACGGGCGCAGGCGGGCGGCCAGGGGCTGGGCGACGGGTTCGCTACGAAACAGGTCCATGGCGGGCTCTGGTTACTCCTGGATGACGTCCGCGCCTTTCGGGACATCGAACTTGAACTTGCTCGCCGGGATGGCTTCGTTGGCCTTGACCCCGTTGAACAGGATGTTGGTGCGCTGGCCGACACTGTCGACCAGTTGCATGTCATTGATCAGGCCTTTGCGGAACGACACCCGCAGCGAATCGAACAGGGTGTCCTTGGTCTTCGGCTTGAGGGTGAAGTCGGTCACTTCGCCCTGCTCCTTCGAGCTGATGTCGAAGCTCTGGCTGATCTTCGACACATCACCCGAGAGCAGTAGCGCCGGCGTCTGGCTCAGGCGTACATCGAGCTTCTTGATGGTGGCCTGTTCCAGGTCCGGGTCCCACAGGGTGACCTTCTGGCCATCGGAAACCACCACCTGCTCCTGGGGTGCGTCGGTGTGCCAGTAGAACAGCCCCGGGCGCTTGACCGCCATCTCGCCGTTGGCTTCCTGCAGGCTGGTGCCGCTGGCGTCCAGGGTCAGCTGGGAGAAACGCGCGGTAATGGTCTGGGACTTTTCCAGCAGCTGGGTGAGGCGAGCCACGTCTTTCTCGTCGGCATGTGCCGACACGGCGCCCATGGCCAGGGCAGAAACCAACAGCATGCGAATCGCGCGCATGGGAATCCTCATTGAGCATTGGAAAGGCCGGGCACCTTCGTTGGTGCCCGGCAGGGTGTTCATCAGTCGCGCGGGCCGCCCGGGGCAATCACTTCCCGCGAGCCGTTGCTGTTCATGGGGGTGACCACGCCGGCCATCTCCATCGCCTCGATCATCCGGGCGGCACGGTTGTAGCCGATCTTCAACTTGCGCTGCACGGCCGAAATCGAGGCGCGACGGCTTTCGAGCACGAACTGGACGGCCTCATCATACAAGGCGTCGCTCTCGGAATCTTCGCCATCACCGCCACCGCCGCCGCCATCGAAGCCGCTGCCGGCCTCTTCGACGCCGTTGAGGATGTCATCGTTGTAGTCCGGAGCACCACGCAGTTTCCACGCCTCGACCACACGGTGTACCTCGTCGTCGGAGACGAAGGCGCCGTGGACGCGGATTGGCAGGCTGGTGCCCGGCGGCATGTAGAGCATGTCACCGTGGCCCAGCAATTGCTCGGCGCCACCCTGGTCGATGATGGTCCGTGAGTCGATCTTGCTCGATACCTGGAACGCCATGCGGGTCGGGATGTTGGCCTTGATCAGGCCGGTGATCACATCCACCGACGGGCGCTGGGTCGCGAGAATCAAGTGGATACCGGCGGCACGGGCCTTCTGGGCGATACGGGCGATCAGCTCTTCGACCTTCTTGCCGACGATCATCATCATGTCGGCGAATTCGTCGACCACCACCACGATGGTGGGCAGCGTCTTCAGCGTGGGCGGCTCGTCGTCCATGCTTTCGCGGCGGTACAACGGGTCGTGAACGACCTCTCCAGCCTCCTCCGCATCCTTGATCTTGCGGTTGAAACCGGCCAGGTTGCGCACGCCCATGGCCGCCATCAGCTTGTAGCGGCGCTCCATTTCAGCAACGCTCCAGCGCAGGGCGTTGGCGGCGTCCTTCATGTCGGTGACCACTGGGCACAGCAGGTGCGGAATGCCTTCGTAGATCGACAGTTCGAGCATTTTCGGGTCGATCATGATCAGGCGGGCGTCTTCCGGGCCCGACTTGAACAGGATCGACAGGATCATCGCGTTGACACCCACCGACTTACCGGAGCCGGTGGTACCGGCCACCAGCAGGTGCGGCATCTTCGCCAGGTCGGTAATCACCGGCTTGCCGCCGATGTCGTGGCCCAGGGCCAGGGTGACCGGCGATTTCTGCTCGTCGTACTGCGGCGTCGACAGCACCTCGGAGAAACGCACCATCTGGCGGTTCTCGTTGGGGATCTCGATACCCACGGTGGTCTTGCCGGGGATCACCTCGACCACGCGCACACTGGTCACCGCCAGGGAGCGCGCCAGGTCCTTGGCCAGGTTGGCGATACGGCTGACCTTGACGCCCGCGGCGGGCTGGATCTCATAGCGGGTGATCACCGGGCCTGGGTGGATCGAATCGACCGACACCTCGACACCGAATTCCTTCAGTTTGATTTCCAGCAGGTGACCGACACCGGCCAGCGACTCCGGCGAGTACTCGATCTTCTTCTCTTCGGCGGGGTCGAGGATGGAGATCGACGGCAAGGTGCCTTCCACGGCGCTGTCGATGAACAGCGGCGCCTGCTTCTCCTTCATCACCCGCTTGCTTGGTTCCGGCGCCTTGACCGGCGCAGGCGGAATGTTGATCACCGGGGCCGGTTGCTGTTCGCGCTGGGCAACGTGCTTGGTCAACGCCTCGTCGCGCTCGATGATGCGCTCGCGCGCCTTGACCTGCTCACGCTTGTCTGCCACCACCGGGGCAACCACTTCCTCGACCTGCTCATCCACCTCGCGCAGCTGCGCCACCAGGCGCTTGCGCTCGTTGCGCGCCTCCCACCAACGGTTGGCGGCGCCCTGCATCAGCTCGAACAGGTCGAGGGTGATCTTGCCGGTGACGTCCATCACCTTGAACCAGGACAGGTCGGTGAACACGGTCAGGCCGAACAGGAACAGGGCAATGAACATCAGCGTGCTGCCCTGCACATTGAGCAGGTTGCGCGCCAGGTCCCCCAGGCTCTCGCCCAGGGCCCCGCCCGCGGAGAACGGCAGGCTGGCCGAAGGGTGGAAATGAATATGTGCCAGCGCCGCGCCTGACAGCACCAGGAATACCAGGCCGATCAGCCGCCAGGAAAACAACCAGCCGCTCCACTGCCAGGGCTGGTGACGCTCGCGGAAGATCTGCCAGGTCTTGATCGCCAGCAGCAACGGGAAGATGTAGGCGAAGTAGCCAAGCACCATGAACAGGATGTCGGCGAAGTACGCCCCGGCACGGCCGGCGGCGTTCTGCACCTGGTCGGCGTTGCTGGTGTGGCTGAAGCCTGGGTCGGCGGTGTCGTAGGTGACCAGTGCCATCCACAAGTACAGGCACAGGGCACCGACGGCGATCAGCGCACCTTCCTTCAGACGGTAGTGCAGCTGTTGCCGCCAGAGAGGCACTGGCAAGGGGGCTGGAGTTGCGGTGGATTTCTTCAAAACGCGTCTATTCCTGCGCGAATAGTGATTGGCCGGTGACTGGCCGATAAATCACTACTTTTAACATTACTGCCCGCCAGCCGCCATGGCGGCACGCTGCTGTAGCGTGAACGGGGGCTACTTTCTCAATGGCTGTAATTTGAGCATGCATTTTCTTTTGTGACAAAGGCTTATGCTGTGTTTTTGCACAGGTGTGACAGCAAATGTGCCAGATGGTGCCCAACCCGAGGTGAAACACGCTGCGGATCATCAGGCGTGGGAGTAGGCTTACCCCGCGATGACGGTCGTTGACCCCACCCGCAAGCCAAGCCATGCTGGTCGCCCTCCCCTCCCCCGCCACCCAAGAACACCATGCTCACCTGGCTCACCCGCGACTCGCTGACCTTCCCGCCCCTGGAAAAGGCCCTGCACGACCCCAACGGCCTGCTTGCCGCCGGAGGCGATCTCACGCCCGAACGGCTGGTCGCCGCCTACCGTCACGGCTGCTTCCCCTGGTACCAGGACGGCCAACCGATCCTCTGGTGGTCGCCCGACCCACGCACAGTGCTGTTCCCCGAAGAACTACACATCTCGCGCTCGCTGGCCAAGTTCATCCGCCAGGGCCACTACCAGGTCAGCTTCGACAGCGACTTCCCAGCCGTGATCGAGGCCTGCGCCGCGCCACGCGACTACGCGGACGGCACCTGGATCACCGACAGCATGCGCGCGGCCTACTGCGAACTGCACCGCCGCGGCTTCGCCCATTCGGTGGAAGTGCGCCGGGAAGGTGAACTGGTCGGCGGGCTGTACGGCCTGGCCATGGGCCGCCTGTTTTTTGGCGAATCGATGTTCAGCCGCGCCGACAATGCCTCGAAAGTAGGCTTCGTGGCACTGGTCGAGCACCTGAAACAGGCCGGCTTTGTCCTGATCGACTGCCAGATGCCCACCAATCACTTGCATAGCCTGGGCGCCCGGGCCATCAGCCGCGCCGAATTCGCCGACCACCTGGCGCGCCACCTCGATCAGCCCAGCGGTGCCAGCTGGGTTCGCTAGGCGAGTTTCCAGAGCTGGCTTACACTTAGAGACAACGACTCATCTAAGGGGTTGAACATGACAGAGTTGGCGCGGTTGAAGTTCTATGCCACTCAACCCCACTCCTGCAGCTACCTGCCGGATGAGCAGGCCACCACGCTGTTTCTCGACCCGAGCCAGCCGATGGACGTGCATGTGTACGCCGACCTGTCGGAAATGGGCTTTCGCCGCAGCGGTGACCACCTGTACCGCCCGCATTGCCAGAACTGCAATGCCTGCGTGCCCGCGCGCATTCCTGCGGTGCGCTTCATCCCCAACCGCCAGCAGCGGCGCATTCTCAAGCGCAATGCCGACCTGACCGTCAGCGCCGTGCGCCCGGTATTCAAGGAAGAGTACTTCGACCTGTACCGCCGCTACATCGAGCAGCGCCACGCCGATGGCGACATGTACCCGCCCAGCCGTGACCAGTTCTCGACCTTCCTGGTCCGCGACCTGCCGTTCTGTTGGTTCTACGAGTTCCGCCTCGAGGGGCGCCTGATGGCGGTGGCAGTCTGCGACCTGCTGCCCAACGGCCTGTCGGCGGTGTACACCTTCTACGAGCCTGATGAGGAACGGCGCAGCCTGGGCCGCTACGCCATCCTCTGGCAGATCACCGAAGCCCTGCGCCAGAACCTCGACGCCGTGTACCTGGGATACTGGATCAAGAACTGCAAGAAAATGAACTACAAGACCCAATATCGCCCCATCGAACTACTGATCAATCAGCGCTGGGTCACCCTCAACTGAAAGCATTGGCTTGACACGCAGTTTTCGGGCATACTCCACGCCACTTTTTTTGCCCGGTGCAGTCGTGCGTCGGGCCAACACTGGATACCGAGGGCTTTACTGCATGTCGAAAGAAGACAGCTTCGAAATGGAAGGCACTGTCGTCGACACCCTGCCCAACACCATGTTCCGCGTGGAGTTGGAAAACGGGCACGTCGTTACCGCGCACATCTCCGGCAAGATGCGCAAGAACTACATCCGTATTCTCACTGGCGACAAGGTCCGCGTCGAACTGACGCCCTACGACCTGAGCAAGGGCCGCATCACCTACCGTGCGCGCTAAGCTCAAGCCATGAAAAAGCCCGGCCATGTGCCGGGCTTTTTTGTGCCTGGGAAAACGCATCGCAGCTAAAGCCGCTCCTACAGGCACCGCGCATCCCTGTAGGAGCGGCTTCAGCCGCGATGGGCCGCAAAGCGGCCCCAGCTTTACGCGACTTCTGCCGTGGTTTCGTAATCAAACACCAGCTCACCATCGCGCAAGTCGATGTGCACCACGCCACCATGCTCGGCCAACTCGCCAAACAGGATCTCCTCGGCCAATGGCCGCTTGATCTTGTCCTGGATCAGCCGCGCCATTGGTCGCGCGCCCATCTGCACGTCGTAGCCCGAGGCCGCCAGCCAGCCGCGCGCGGCGTCGGTAACCTCCAGCAGCACGCGCTTGTCTTCCAGCTGCGCCTGCAGTTCGATGAGGAACTTGTCGACGATGCTCTTGATCGTCTCGTGGGAGAGACGGCCAAACTGGATGATGGTGTCCAGGCGGTTGCGGAACTCCGGCGTGAAGCTCTTGCGGATCACCTCCATGGCATCGGAGGAATGGTCCTGGTGAGTGAAGCCGATCGAAGCCCGCGCGGCGGTTTCAGCGCCAGCGTTGGTGGTCATGATCAGGATCACGTTGCGGAAGTCCGCCTTGCGCCCGTTGTTATCGGTCAGGGTGCCGTGGTCCATCACCTGCAGCAGCAGGTTGAAGACTTCGGGGTGCGCCTTCTCGATCTCGTCAAGCAGCAGCACGCAGTGCGGCTGCTTGGTGATGGCCTCGGTCAGCAAACCACCCTGGTCGAACCCGACATAGCCGGGCGGCGCGCCGATCAGGCGCGACACGGTATGCCGCTCCATGTACTCGGACATGTCGAAGCGTACCAGCTCCACACCCAGCGCCTTGGCCAGTTGGCGAGCCGCCTCGGTCTTGCCCACACCGGTCGGGCCGGCGAACAGGAACGAGCCGACTGGCTTGTCCGGCGCCTTGAGGCCGGCACGCGACAGCTTGATGGCAGTGGCCAGCGAATCGATCGCCGCATCCTGGCCAAACACCGTGAGCTTGAGGTCACGCTCCAGGTTGCGCAGCAGCTCTTTATCAGAGCTGGTGACATGTTTCGGCGGAATCCGCGCGATCTTGGCAACGATGTCCTCGACCTGCGGCACATCGATACGCTTGACGCGATTGGCTTCCGGTTGCAGACGCTGGTAGGCACCCGCCTCGTCGATCACATCGATGGCCTTGTCCGGCATATGCCGGTCATTGATATAACGCGAGGCCAGTTCGGCGGCGGCGCGCAGGGCTTCGTCACTGTACTCGATGTTGTGGTGGCTCTCGAAGCGGCCTTTCAGGCCACGCAGGATACCCACCGTGTCCTCCACCGAAGGCTCGCTGACATCGACCTTCTGGAAGCGACGCGCCAGGGCACGGTCTTTCTCGAAGATGCCGCGGAACTCCTGGAACGTGGTCGAGCCAATGCAGCGGATATCACCGGACGACAGCAGTGGCTTGAGCAGGTTGGAGGCATCCATCACGCCACCAGACGCCGCGCCGGCACCGATGATGGTGTGGATCTCATCGATGAACAGGATCGCCTGCGGACGCTTGCGCAGCTCACCGAGCAGCGCCTTGAAGCGCTTCTCAAAGTCGCCACGGTACTTGGTGCCCGCCAGCAGCGCACCCAGGTCGAGGGAGTAGACGACGCTCTGGGCCAGCAGGTCCGGCACCTGGCCATCGACGATGCGCTTGGCCAGGCCTTCGGCGATAGCGGTCTTGCCCACGCCGGCCTCACCGACCAGCAACGGGTTGTTCTTGCGCCGGCGGGCGAGGATCTGCGCGACGCGCTCGACCTCCTGCTCACGCCCCACCAGTGGGTCGATGCGCCCGGCACGGGCCAGTTCGTTCAGGTTGCTGGCATAGGCGTCCAGCGGATTGCCGGAAGAAGAAGTCTCGCCACCCTCCTCGTCCTGCATGTCTTGTTCGTTTTCTGTATGCGGGCCATGGCCCGGCACTTTCGAAATACCGTGGGCGATGTAGTTGACCACATCGATGCGGGCCACGCTCTGCTGCTTGAGCAGGAACACGGCCTGGCTTTCCTGTTCGCTGAAGATTGCCACCAGCACGTTGGCGCCGGTCACTTCGCGCTTGCCGGAGCTTTGCACGTGGAACACGGCACGCTGCAGCACGCGCTGGAAGCCCAGGGTCGGTTGCGTTTCACGGTCCTCGTCATGCACGGGGATCAGCGGGGTGGTCGAGTCGATGAACTCCTGCAGGTCATGCTTGAGTTTGTCGAGATTGGCGCCACAGGCGCGCAGAACGGTCGCGGCAGCCTCATTGTCAAGGAGTGCCAGCAGCAGATGTTCGACGGTCATGAACTCATGACGTTTCGAACGTGCCTCCTTGAAGGCCAGATTGAGGGTGACTTCGAGCTCGCGGTTTAACATAGCTTCACCTCATACCCAAGTGGTCGGCGATTAACCGTCCTTCTCGATTTCACAGAGTAGCGGATGCTGGCTTTCCCTGGCGTATTGGTTGACCTGCATGGCCTTTGTCTCGGCGATGTCACGGGTAAACAATCCGCATACTGCCCGCCCTTCGGTATGGACGGTCAGCATGATCTTCGTTGCCAGCTCGCGGTTCAGATTGAAGAACGTCTCGAGCACTTCGACGACGAAATCCATTGGCGTGTAGTCATCGTTGAACAAAACCACCTTGTACATCGGTGGCGCCTGCAGGATCGGCTTGGCCTCCTGGACCGCAAGGCCGGAACCATCGTCCTCATGCCCGTCCTCGTTCGACTGCGGGCGATCCTGATTGAATGTTAGTCGAATCTCACTGGGTACATGCATGGAAAGAATTTCATCATGAGCGACAGGTTAAGGTTGTGGGTTGACCGCTTCAGGCAGCTGTCAGCGCGGGCGCCGGCTGACCTTGACTAACGGCAAAACGGTGTTACAACCAATAAGAACCCACCGTGGTCTATAAAGATCCGCGCAGTCAACCAGATTTTCTCGCATGGTTCGTATGCGGATGAAGTGGATGATACTCCAGTGATGGAGTCCTTTGCAGAGGGACATAGGGATGGCAAGCGGTAAAGTCAAGTGGTTCAACAACGCCAAGGGCTACGGATTCATCAATGAGGAGGGTAAGGACGAAGACCTTTTCGCCCACTACTCCGCCATCCAGATGGATGGCTACAAAACATTGAAAGCTGGCCAGGCCGTGACGTTCGAGCTCTTGCAAGGCCCCAAGGGCAAGCATGCGGTGAATATCCAAAGCGCCACTGCCAGCAATTCGAGCACCAGTACAGGCAATGCCTCCCCGGCCATTACGGCTGAAGCCTGATCCCTGCCGATTGCCGATATACGAAAAAACCGGCCGCCTCTTTATAGAGAGGCGGCCGGTTTCTTTGTGTCGCTTACATATGTTTGATCAGCGCCTCGCCAAAGCCTGAACTGCCCACCAGTGTCGCGCCGTCCATCAAGCGCTCGAAGTCATAGGTCACGGTCTTGGCCGCGATCGCGCCATTGGTGCCCTTGATGATCAAGTCCGCCGCTTCGGTCCAGCCCATGTGCCGCAGCATCATCTCGGCCGACAGGATCACCGAACCCGGGTTGACCTGATCCTTACCGGCATACTTGGGCGCGGTGCCGTGGGTGGCCTCGAACATGGCCACGGTGTCCGACAGGTTGGCGCCCGGTGCGATACCGATACCGCCCACCTCGGCCGCCAGGGCGTCGGACAGATAATCGCCGTTGAGGTTGAGGGTGGCGATCACGTCGTATTCGGCCGGACGCAGCAGGATCTGCTGGAGCATGGCGTCGGCGATGGCGTCCTTGACGATCACCTCACGGCCGGTCCTGGGGTTCTTGAACTTCATCCATGGGCCACCGTCGAGCAGCTCTGCGCCGAACTCGTCGCGCGCCACCTCGTAACCCCAGTCCTTGAAGGCCCCTTCGGTGAACTTCATGATGTTGCCCTTGTGCACCAGGGTCAGCGATTTGCGGTCGTTATCCACCACATACTGCAGCGCCTTGCGCACCAGGCGTTTGGTGCCCTCCTTCGAAACCGGCTTGACGCCGATGCCGCAATCCTGGTCGAAACGGATCTTGGTGACGCCCATTTCCTCCTTGAGGAACTTGATCACCTTGTTCGCCTCGGGCGAGCCGGCCTTCCACTCGATGCCGGCATAGATGTCCTCGGAGTTCTCGCGGAAAATCACCATGTCCACGTCGCCAGGCTTCTTGACCGGGCTTGGTACGCCCTGGAACCAAACCACCGGGCGCAGGCACACATAAAGGTCGAGCTGCTGGCGCAGGGCCACGTTGAGCGAACGGATGCCGCCGCCGACCGGCGTGGTCAGCGGCCCCTTGATCGAGACCACATAGTCCTTCACCGCATCGAGGGTTTCCTGGGGTAGCCAGGTGTCCTGGTCATAGACTTGCGTGGCCTTCTCGCCGGCGTAGACCTCCATCCAGGCGATCTTGCGCTTTCCGCCGTAGGCCTTCTGCACCGCAGCGTCGACCACCTTGATCATCACCGGCGAGACATCCACGCCGATACCGTCGCCTTCGATGTAGGGAATGATGGGGTTGTCGGGAACATTGAGCGAATGGTCTGCATTGACGGTGATCTTGGCACCATCAGACGGCACCTTGATTTTCTGGTATCCCATGCTGCACTACTCCGCTTTTCCTGGTGTGATTGGAAATCGTGCGATCCACTGAGCCTAAACCACATCCGTCGACCTGCAAGGTGGCACCCGTTGGCAGCAACTGCATTGGGGTGACCGCACCGCCCGATTCGCCGGCAAGCCGGCTCCTACAGGGACCCTGGCGGGCTTGAGACCCTGCGGCAACACGTCACATTGCTCCTACGTCTTTGGTCTTATAAATGCGCTGATACGACTTCACCTTGCTGATTAGCCCAAAGGGTTTGATATACTCCGGCGCGACCGAAGGGTCATCGGGGCGAATCCCAGGAAAATGCGGCTCGCCCTCGGCCAGGAAATGGCCATAAGCCTGGGTTGTTACCGCAGCCCAGCACTTGACGCTCGACTGATGCATCCACCATCACCGCTCGCAGCCTCTCGACTTTCCGCTCATGGCGTCGCCAGGGCGAAGCGCCTACCCTGCGCACCTCGAGACTCGAGTACGCTCAGCACATAGAGAGTTAACCCGCATGCCCACCCGTTCCAAGATCATCTATACCTTCACCGACGAAGCCCCCGCCCTCGCCACCTACTCGCTGCTGCCGATCGTCGAAGCCTTCACCGCTTCGGCCGATATCGCCGTCGAAACCCGCGACATCTCCCTGGCTGGCCGAATCCTCGCGGCTTTCCCTGAGCAACTGGGCAGCGCGAAGCAGGTAGGCGATCACCTGGCGGAACTGGGCCAGCTGGCCACCACCCCTGAAGCCAACATCATCAAGCTGCCGAACATTTCCGCTTCGGTTCCACAGCTGAAGGCGGCGATCAAGGAACTGCAAGCCAAGGGCTTCAACATCCCCGACTACGCTGACGAGCCGGCCTCTGCTGAAGAGAAAGAATCCCGCGCCCGTTACGACCGCATCAAGGGCAGCGCCGTGAACCCGGTCCTGCGCGAAGGCAACTCCGACCGCCGCGCCCCGCTGTCGGTCAAGAACTACGCACGCAAGCACCCGCACAAGATGGGCGCCTGGGCCGCCGACTCCAAGTCGCACGTCGCCCACATGACCCACGGCGACTTCTACGGCAGCGAAAAGGCCGCGCTGATCGAGGCTGACGACAGCCTGCGCATCGAGCTGGTCGGCAAGGACGGCACCACCACCGTCCTGAAAGAGAAAACCGCCGTCAAGGCCGCTGAAGTCATCGACTGCGCCACCATGAGCCGCAAGGCCCTGAAAGCCTTCATCGCCGAGCAGATCGCCGATGCCAAGGCCTCCGGCGTGCTGCTGTCGGTGCACCTGAAAGCCACCATGATGAAAGTCTCCGACCCGATCATGTTCGGCGTGATCGTCGAGGAGTTCTACAACGACGTGCTGGCCAAGCACGCCGCGGCGCTGGCCGAGGTTGGCTTCAACTCGAACAACGGCATCGGCGACCTGTACGCCCGCATCAAGGACCTGCCTGCTGAAAAGCAAGCCGAGATCGAAGCCGACATCCAGGCCCTGTACGCCGTTCGCCCGGCCCTGGCCATGGTCAACTCCGACAAGGGCATCACCAACCTGCACGTACCAAGCGACGTCATCGTCGACGCCTCGATGCCTGCGATGATCCGCGACTCGGGCAAGATGTGGAACACCGCTGGTGAACTGCAGGACGCCAAGGCCGTGATCCCGGACCGCTGCTACGCCGGCATCTACCAGGCCACCATCGAAGACTGCAAGCAACACGGCGCCTTCGACCCGACCACCATGGGCAGCGTCCCCAACGTCGGCCTCATGGCCCAGAAAGCCGAAGAGTACGGCTCCCACGACAAGACCTTCCAGATCAAGGCCGACGGCGTCGTGCGCGTGGTCGACGGCAAGGGCCAGGTCGTGCTGGAGCAGAACGTCGAGGCTGGTGACATCTTCCGCATGTGCCAAACCAAGGACGCGCCGATCCAGGACTGGGTCAAGCTGGCCGTCAACCGTGCCCGCCTGAGCAACACCCCGGCGGTGTTCTGGCTGGACCCGGCCCGCGCCCATGACGGCGTGATGATCGAGAAGGTGCAGCAGTACCTGAAGGATCACGACACGTCCGGCCTGGACATCCGCATCCTGGCCCCGGTCGACGCCATCAAGTTCTCCCTGGCCCGCATCCGCGAAGGCAAGGACACCATCTCGGTGACCGGCAACGTGCTGCGCGACTACCTGACCGACCTGTTCCCGATCATGGAGCTGGGCACCAGCGCCAAGATGCTGTCGATCGTCCCGCTGATGAACGGCGGTGGCCTGTTCGAAACCGGCGCCGGCGGTTCGGCACCGAAGCACGTGCAGCAGCTGGTCGAAGAGAACTTCCTGCGTTGGGACTCGCTGGGTGAATTCCTCGCGCTCGCCGCCTCGCTCGAGCACCTGGGCAACACCTACGACAACCCACGCGCCAAGGTTCTGGCCAACACCCTGGATCAGGCCACCGGCAAGTTCCTCGACACCAACAAGTCGCCTTCGCGCAAGGTTGGCGGTATCGACAACCGTGGCAGCCACTTCTACCTGACCCTGTACTGGGCAGAAGCGCTGGCTGCCCAGACCGACGACACCGCCCTGCAGGCGCGTTTCGCCCCGCTGGCAAAAACCCTGAGCGAGAACGAAGCGACCATCGTCGCCGAGCTCAACGCCGTCCAGGGCAAGCCGGCGGACATCGGTGGCTACTACGCCCCTGATGCTGAGCTGACCGCCAAAGTGATGCGTCCAAGCCAGACCCTGAACAGCGCCATTGCCGCACTGTAAGGTTCGCTTGCAGTAACAGCACAAACCCCGGCCACGCACCGGGGTTTGTGCTTTTTGGATAAATGATATTTCTCGGCCTACACGGCCCCTGTAGGAGCGGGTTTACCCGCGAATGCAATGGTGAATCCACTGACGCATTCGCGGGTAAACCCGCTCCTACAGGGGCCGCGCCAACCATAGGAAATGCTCATGACCTGGCAACCCCACATCACCGTCGCCACCATCGTCGAACATGAGGGCAAGTTCCTCTTCGTCGAGGAATTCAAGGCCGGCCAGCACGTCTTCAACCAACCCGCCGGCCACCTCGAAGCCAACGAAACCATCACCCAGGCCGCCCTGCGCGAAACCCTCGAAGAAACCGCCTGGGAAGTCGAACTCACCGGCGTGGTCGGCATCTACCTCTATACCGCCCCGAGCAACGGCGTCACCTACCAGCGCATCTGCTTCGCCGCCCGCCCCGTGCGTCATCACACCGACCTGGCCCTGGACAGCGACATCGTCCGCGCCGTGTGGTTGAGCCGCGACGAGCTGCTGGCCGAGCCATCACGCTGGCGCAGCGAGCTGGTGCTCCGCTGCCTGGACGACTACCTCAAAGGCCCATTGCACAGCCTCGAACTGCTGCGCGACTGACGCCAGCCCGCGGGTTTGATAGAATCGGCGTTTTTCCCTCTGATACACATTCGGTAGCCATGACCAGCCCAGCACTCAAAGACCCCGCCAAGACCCGCGTCATCGTCGGCATGTCCGGCGGCGTGGACTCTTCCGTCTCCGCCCTTCTGCTTATGGAGCAGGGCTACCAGGTGGAAGGTCTGTTCATGAAGAACTGGGAAGAGGACGACGGCACCGAATACTGCACCGCCCGCGAAGACCTGGCCGACGCCCAGGCCGTGTGCGACCGCATCGGCATCAAGCTGCACACCGCCAACTTCGCCGCCGAATACTGGGACAACGTGTTCGAGCACTTCCTCGAGGAGTACAAGGCCGGCCGCACGCCAAACCCGGACATCCTCTGCAACCGCGAGATCAAGTTCAAGGCGTTCCTCGACTACGCCTTGTCCCTGGGCGCCGACCTGATTGCCACCGGCCACTATGTGCGCCGCCGCGACACTGGCGAACTGACCGAACTGCTCAAAGGCCTGGACCCGAACAAGGACCAGAGCTACTTCCTGCATGCCGTCGGCGGCAAGGAAATCGCCCGTACCCTGTTCCCGGTCGGTGAGCTGGAGAAGCCCGAAGTGCGCGCCATCGCCGAGAAACACGGCCTGGCCACGGCGAAGAAGAAGGACTCCACCGGTATCTGCTTCATCGGCGAGCGCCGCTTCAGCGACTTCCTCAAACAGTACCTGCCAGCCCAGCCGGGCGAGATCCAGACCACCGAAGGCGAAGTGATCGGCCGCCACCACGGCCTGATGTACCACACCATCGGCCAGCGCCAGGGCCTGGGCATCGGCGGCCTGAAGGACGCCGGTGACGAGCCGTGGTACGTGCTGCACAAGGATCTCGCTCGTAATGTGCTGGTGGTCGGCCAGGGCAACGAACACCCATGGCTGTTCTCCCGCGCCCTGCTGGCCTCGGAAATTTTCTGGGTCAACCCGATCGACTTGAGCAGCCCGCGCCGGCTCACCGCCAAGGTGCGCTACCGTCAGGGCGACCAGCAATGCACCCTGGAACGCACCGAAAATGGCTACCGCGCGATGTTCGACGAACCTCAGCGCGCCGTTACCCCCGGCCAGTCGGTGGTGTTCTACGACGGCGAGGTGTGCCTGGGCGGCGGCGTGATCGAAACCGCCGAGCCGTGGAGCCCGCGTCAATGAACAACCTCCAGGAGCAGTTGATCGCTTTGGGTGGTGTGTTCCAGGCCGCCGTGCTGGTCGACCGCATCGCCCGCACCGGCCAGGCCAGCGAGGCCAACATCGGCTGTATGCTCGGCAGCCTACTGGTGCGCGACCCGAAGGATACGCTGGAGGTATTCGGCGGCGACGACCTCAACCTGCGTGACGGCTACCGCGCGCTGGTCGGCGCCCTGGAGCGCGACCCCAGCAGCCTTCAGCGCGAGCCGCTGCGCTATGCCCTGTCGATGCTGGGCTTGGAACGGCAGCTGAACAAGCGCGGCGACATGCTCGACATCATTGGTAATCGCCTGCCGCAGATTCAATCGCAGGCTGATCATTTCGGCCTGGTTCACGAAAACGTCATCGCTTCCAGCGGAGCCTTGTACCAGGACACCCTGAGCACCCTGCGCCAGCGCATCCAGGTGCACGGCGACATGCGCTTCCTGCAGCAGGCGAGCAATGCCTCGAAGATCCGCGCCCTGCTGCTGGCCGGCATCCGTGCCGCGCGCCTGTGGCGCCAGCTGGGCGGGCACCGCTGGCAGCTGGTGTTCAGCCGGCGCAAGCTGCTCAAGGAGCTTTACGGGATGATGCGTACCACCGATTGACTGGCATACATCGAACCCTGTGGGAGCGGCCTTGCGTCGCGATGGGCCGCAACGCGGCCCCAGGGCCTCGAACTTGACTCAACATTGCTGGGGCTGCTGCGCAGCCCTTTCGCGACACAAGGCCGCTCCCACAGGGCCCACAGTTTGCTGAATATTGGCCCGACCTTTGGTCAGCCACCCGACTCAGGCGCGTTTTTCATGTATGATATGCGCCCTTCCAAAAGCCTGACTGTCCGAGAACACCCCATGCAGCTCTCCTCGCTCACTGCGGTTTCCCCTGTAGACGGCCGTTATGCCGGCAAAACCCAGGCCCTGCGCCCCATCTTCAGCGAATTCGGCCTGATCCGTTTCCGCGCCCTGGTCGAAGTGCGCTGGCTGCAGCGCCTGGCCGCCCACCCGCAGATCGGCGAAGTGCCGGCGTTCTCCGCCGAAGCCAACGCCCTGCTGGACAGCCTGGCCACCGATTTCAAGCTCGAGCACGCCGAACGCGTCAAAGAAATCGAGCGCACCACCAACCACGACGTCAAGGCCATCGAGTACCTGCTCAAGGAGCAGGCTGCTCAACTGCCTGAGCTGGCCAAGGTCAGCGAATTCATCCACTTCGCCTGCACCAGCGAGGACATCAACAACCTGTCCCACGCCCTGATGCTGCGCGCCGGCCGCGACGAAGTCCTGCTGCCGCTGATGCGCCAGATCGCCGAGGCCATCCGCGCCCTGGCCCACGCCCACGCCGAAGTCCCCATGCTGTCGCGCACCCACGGCCAGCCGGCCTCGCCGACCACCCTGGGTAAAGAGCTGGCCAACGTCGTCTACCGCCTGGAGCGCCAGATCGCCCAGGTGGCCGCCGTGCCGCTGCTGGGCAAGATCAATGGCGCCGTGGGCAACTACAACGCCCACCTGTCGGCCTACTCGCAGATCGACTGGGAGCAGAACGCCCGCGCCTTCATCGAGGACGAACTGGGCCTGGTGTTCAACCCCTACACCACCCAGATCGAGCCGCACGACTACATCGCCGAGCTGTTCGACGCCATCGCCCGCTTCAACACCATCCTCATCGACTTCGACCGCGACGTCTGGGGCTACATCTCGCTGGGTTACTTCAAGCAGAAGACCGTCGCCGGCGAAATCGGCTCCTCGACCATGCCGCACAAGGTCAACCCGATCGATTTCGAGAACTCCGAAGGCAACCTGGGTATCGCCAACGCGCTGTTCCAGCACCTGGCCAGCAAGCTGCCGATCTCGCGCTGGCAGCGTGACCTGACCGACTCCACCGTGCTGCGCAACCTGGGCGTGGGCTTCGCCCACAGCGTCATCGCCTACGAAGCCAGCCTCAAAGGCATCGGCAAGCTGGAAGTCAACGCCGCCCGTATCGCCGCCGACCTGGACGCCTGCTGGGAAGTCCTGGCCGAGCCGATCCAGACCGTGATGCGCCGCTTCAACATCGAGAACCCCTACGAGAAGCTCAAGGAGCTGACCCGTGGCAAGGGCATCACCCCTGAAGCGCTGCTGACCTTCATCGACGGCCTGGACATGCCGGCCGAAGCCAAGGCCGAGCTCAAGCAACTGACCCCTGCCACCTACATTGGCAACGCCGTGGCCCAGGCCAAACGCATCTGACCTGCGCCCCGCGCTTAACGCCCGGCCTGGCCGGGCGTTTTTATTCCCGTCTGAAAACTACGTTTTTTCAATAGGTTGAACATGAATTCTGATACTCCACTGCAACTGCTGGGCGGCCTGACGGCCCGTGAATTCCTGCGCGACTACTGGCAGAAGAAGCCGCTGCTGGTGCGTCAGGCCTTCCCCGACTTCGTCAGCCCCATCGACGCCGACGAGCTGGCCGGCCTGGCCCTGGAAGAAGAAGTCGAGTCGCGCCTGGTGCTCGAACACGGCGAGCGCCCGTGGGAGCTGCGCCGCGGCCCGTTCGCCGAGGACGCCTTCGCCGACCTGCCCGAGCGTGACTGGACCCTGCTGGTGCAGGCGGTGGACCAGTTCGTGCCGGAAGTGGCCGAACTGCTCGAAGAGTTCCGCTTCCTGCCCAGCTGGCGTATCGACGACGTGATGATCAGCTACGCGGCGCCCGGTGGCAGCGTCGGCCCGCACTTCGACAACTACGATGTGTTCCTGCTGCAGGCCGATGGCAAGCGCAACTGGAAAGTCGGCCAGATGTGCAACAGCGACAGCCCGCTGATCGACCACGCCGACCTGCGCATCCTCGCCGAATTCGAACAGAGCGACGAGTGGACCCTGGAGCCCGGCGACATGCTCTACCTGCCGCCGCGCCTGGCCCACTACGGCGTTGCCGAGGACGAGTGCATGACCTACTCGGTCGGTTTCCGGGCCCCGAGCGCGGCCGAAGTGCTGACCCACTTCACCGATTTCCTCGGCCAGTTCCTGCCGGAAGAAGAGCGCTACAGCGATGCCGACGCCCAGCCCGTCAGCGACCCGCACCAGATCCAGCACGACGCCCTGGACCGCCTCAAGGCCCTGATCGACAAGCACATGGCCGACAAGGACCTGCTGCTGACCTGGTTCGGCCAGTTCATGACCGAGCCGCGTTACCCGGAGCAGGTGGTGGGCGAGGAACTGTCCGAACAGGAGCTGCTCGACTACCTCGGCCAGGGCGCCATCCTGATCCGCAACCCGAGCGCACGCATGGCCTGGTCGGAGTTCGGCGACGACCTGCTGCTGTTCGCCAGCGGCCGCAGCTGCCCGCTGCCAGGCAAGCTGCGCGAGCTGCTTAAACTGATCTGCTCCGCCGACGCCCTGCACAGCGAAAACCTGGCCGAGTGGCTGCAGGACGAAGACGGCCTGATGCTGGTACAACAGTTGGTCATGCAAGGCAGCCTGGGGTTCGCCGATGAATAAGATCAGCGTTCGACTGGCCGACTGGCACAAAGACAACGCCGATATCCACCGTATCCGCAGCGCCGTGTTCGTCGCCGAGCAGCACGTGCCGCCGGAGCTGGAGTTCGACGCCGAGGACCCGAGTGCCGTGCACTTCCTGGCCATGGAGGGTGATTACCCGATCGGTACCGCGCGCCTGTTGCCCGACGGCACCATCGGCCGGGTGTCGGTGCTCAAGGACTGGCGCGGCCTGAAGGTGGGCGATGCGTTGATGAAAGCGGTGATCGTCGAGGCGCAGAACCGCGACCTCAAGCAGCAGATGCTCAGCGCCCAGGTGCATGCCACACCGTTCTACGAGCGCCTGGGGTTCCGCGTGGTCAGCGAGGAGTTTCTCGAGGCCGGGATCCCGCACGTGGACATGGTGCGCGACTCACGCGAGATCGCCTGAGCCGCCATTCGCCGGCAAGCCGGCTCCTACAGGGTTACCCGTAGGAGCCGGCTTGCCGGCGAACCGCTTGGTCAGGCAATCACGACCTGGCCGTCACCCAGCGACTGCGCTGCAATCCCCACCAGCGTCACGCTGTCGGCACCGAACTTCAGCACCAGGTCACTGCCCACCTGGCTGGCATGATCACGCCAGTCCGGCGCCGCCGTGCCCCCCTCAACCCCCATGAACACCAGGCGGTCCTGGCCAGTGAAATCCAGCACCCGGTCCAGGCCGAAGTGCCCGCTGAACAGGAAGGTGTCGCGCCCTGCCCCGCCACTGAGCACATCGTTGCCGGTACCGCCGACCAGCACGTCATTGCCCGCGCCGCCCTGCAGGCGATCATCCCCGCCCAGGCCGAACAGCCACTGCCCCTGGTTCCCCGCCACCAGCTGGTCACCCGCCTGGCTGCCACTGATCGACGCGGCGTAGGGGTTGAGCTTGCCACTGTTCAGCAACCCATCCACACCCAGCTGATGGGTCACCTCCTTGGTGAAGATCACCAGGCTCGGCTCCTTGCTGACCAGGTTCTCGACGCTGTGCAGCTGGCTGATGCCGCCCACGGCATCCTGCACATACACCGTGCCCTCGCCGTCGCGGGCGATGCTCAGGTTGGCCAGTGAATCCTGCAGCTTGAGCGTGTCATGGCCGTCGCCGCCATCGATCAGGTTGAAACCGCCATCATCACGGAAGGTATCGTTGCCGGCACGCCCTTCGAGGTAGTCGTTGCCACGCCCACCATGGATCAGGTCGTCCTTGTCGGTACCAATGATGAAGGTGCTGCCCTTGTGCGGCTCGGCATTGCGGTTGAGGTCCTCGACCCAGGTCGAGCCCCGGGTCGTATCGGACAGGTTGCTGACCACCACGGTCGAGTCGCGGGTGGTCCACTGGTAGAAGGAAGAGTCCACCACCCGCCCCAGGCCATCGGTGTAGGCGGCCGGCAAGTGCGACAGCCAGGTGGCGATGTTGGCGATGGAGAACGGCAGCAGGTTCCAGGCGTCGGAGGCGTAATGATCGTTGAAGTTGACGATGTTGTTGGTGGCCGAAGCCTTGGCGCCGTCGTGCACGCCAGCGGTGCCCCAGGTGACCGAGGTGCCGTCGAGCACACGGAACACCGGGTCGTTCTCGTAGCCGATGTTGAGCACCTTGTCGGCGTCGGCGGCCTGGGTTGGCGAGGCGAAGGCAACGTAGCGCGAATCCTGGTAGAAGCCGCCCCAGCGCGAGGTGCTGAGGTCTGCCAGGCTGTTCACCGCCAGCCCGCCGAGGCTGTGGCCACTGACGGTGACATCGGCGCCGGTCAGGCCGTTGGCCTTGGCAAACGCCGCCACATTGTCGAGCAGGCGGCCGAAGGCGTTGCCGGTGTAGTCGCGGGCATAGCCTGGTGGCCCGAACGCCGCCAACAGGTCGTTGATCACATCGCCGATGGTGTCGCCAACCAGCACTTCCCGTGGCCCACCGGTGCCGCGAAAGGCGATACCGATGCCTGTCAGGTGGCCATCGGCGTCGTAGCGGCCGAGGACTTCAGCCTGGGCCGTGAGGTAGCCGGCGTTTTCACCGTAGAAGGTCCCCCGCGCATCGGTCTTGCCTTGATAGCCCAGCTGCGCGGCGCTGATCGGGTTCCAGCCGATCGCCTTGGCGTTGGCCAGGGCCTTGGCTTCGGCGTCCGGGTTCCAGGGGATGCCGGGGATCACGCCCTGGCTGTCGGTGCCGCCGATCAGTGCCTTGACCAGCGTTGCCGGCAGGCCCAGGCCGAAGCCATGCTGCTGGTAGCCTGCGGCGAATCCATCGTCGATACCGTGGTAGGCGTACATCGCCAGGGCCATGGCATCCTTGTAGAGGGCGGAAGAGGCAGAACTGCCAAGATGGCGGTAATCAAATACGGGCATTGGATACATCCCTGTTCGTTGTAAGAAAGGCGCCCCAGCGACATCGTCCTTTGACACGACTGACGGGCGAAAGGCAAAACTGGCACGTCAGTGCCACTGAACACAAGCCCCCGGGTGTGACTGCCCTGCCAAAATCACGGGCAAAAAACTGTACATACATACAGATAAAACTTGCCTGCGCGCCCTGCCTTGCGCATCCTAGTGCCCATTCCCACCGATCAAGCGTTGCGGCCATGCGCCTCTTTCTCTGCGAAAAACCCTCCCAGGCAAAAGACATCGCCAAAGTGCTCGGCGCCCAGCGCCGGGGCGACGGCTGCTGGCAAGGCACCGATGTCTGCGTGACCTGGTGCATCGGCCACCTGCTGGAAACCGCGCCGCCCGACAGCTACGACGAGCGCTACAAGCGCTGGTCGCTCGACGACCTGCCGATCATCCCCGAGAAGTGGAAGATGACGGTCAAGCCCAAGACCGCCAGCCAGTACAAGGCCGTCAAGCGCCTGCTCGGCGAGGCTCGCGAACTGGTAATCGCCACCGACGCCGACCGCGAGGGCGAGATGATCGCCCGCGAGCTGGTCGAGCATTGCCGCTATCGGGGGCCGATCCAGCGCCTGTGGCTGTCGGCCCTGGACGACGCCTCGATCCGCAAGGCGCTGGCGCGCCTGCTGCCCGGCCAGGAAACCTTCAACCTCTACCACTCCGCGCTGGGCCGCTCGCGGGCCGACTGGCTGATCGGCATGAACATGAGTCGCCTGTTCACCCTGCTCGGGCGCCAGTCCGGCTATCAGGGCGTGCTGCCGGTGGGGCGGGTGCAGACACCGACGCTGCGCCTGGTGGTGGACCGCGACCGTAGCATCGCCGATTTCGTGCCGGTCCCCTTCTGGGCCATCGACGTGCAACTGGAAAGCGCCGGCAATGTGTTCAACGCTCAATGGCGTGCGCCGGAGGATGCCTGCGATGACCAGGGCCGCTGCCTGAAGCAGGCCCTGGCGCAACAGGCCGCCCATGACATGCAGGCAGCCGGCAGCGCCCGGGTGATGAAGATCGCCACCGAGCGCGTCCGCGAAACCGCGCCCCTGCCCTTCGACCTGGGCACCCTGCAAGAGGTCTGCTCGAAGAAACTGGGGCTCGGTGCCCAGGAGACCCTGGACATCGCCCAGGCGCTGTACGAAACCCACAAGCTCATCACCTACCCGCGCAGCGACAGCGGTTACCTGCCCCTCAGCCAGCACGGCGAGGCGCCGGGCATCCTCGCCGCGCTGCAACGCGCCGACGCCAGCCTTGCTCCGCTGCAGCCGTACCTCGACCCGCAACGGCGCTCGCGGGCCTGGAACGACCAGAAGGTCAGCGCCCACCACGGCATCATTCCCACCGCCGCCGCCAGCGACCCGTCGCGCCTGCCACCCAAGTACAAGGCGGTGTACACCCTGATTCGCGCCCGCTACCTCGCCCAGTTCCTGCCCAACCACGAGTACGACCGCACCCAGGCCGATTTCGATTGCGCCGGGCACACGCTGCGGGCGGTCGGCAAGCAGATCATCGAGCCGGGCTGGCGCCGTGCGCTACCTGAGGCGTTGATGCCCCAGAAAGGCCGCGAGGCGCCACCGGCCCAGGTACTGCCGGCATTGCGCGAGGGGCAGGACTGTGCGGTGCAGGGCTTGCAGCTCAAGGATCTGTGGACCCAGCCCCCCAAGCCGTTTACCGAAGGCGACCTGATCAAGGCGATGAAGAACGTCGCCAAACTGGTGGAGGACCCACTGCTCAAGCAGAAGCTCAAGGAAACCACCGGCATCGGCACCGAGGCGACCCGCGCGAGCATCATCCAGGGCCTGCTCGACCGCGGCTACCTGGTCAAGAACGGCAAGGCCTTGTCGGCGACACCGGCGGCCTTCAGCCTGATCGACGCCGTGCCCCGGGCCATCGCCGACCCCGGCACCACGGCGATCTGGGAACAGGCGCTGGATATGGTGCAGAACGGCGAGATGAGCCTGGACGAGTTCGTCGCCCGGCAATCGGCGTGGATGGGCAAGCTGGTGCAGCGTTGCTCGGGGATGCGCCTGACGATCACCGGGCCGGCGGCGGGCAAGGCCGCGGCACCGTGGAAGAAGAAGCGCAAGAGTTCAGGCAAGGGCAAGGTCGCGGGGAGCGGGGGCAAAGCAGCAGCGGGCAAGCCAAGGCAGCCACGGCGCAAAACGGCGACCTAGCTGGCAGGTTGATCAGGCTGTGCCGGCCTCTTCGCCGGCAAGCCGGCTCCTACAGGAGTGGCGTTGCGCGGGCCATAGGGGAAGAGGCCGATAAGCCAGCGGCTAGGTACCACTCTTCAACCGGCTGAACGCACGGGTCAGCTCGCGGTTGAACGCCTTGCCGTTGTCATTCTTGCTGTACAACCGCGCCCGCACCTCGGCCGGTGGATAGGTCCCCGGCGCATTGCGGATCCGTGGGTCCACCAAGCCATCGGCCGCCGTGATCGCATTGGCGTAGTGGATGGTGTCGGTGATCGGCGCGATCACCTCCGGGCGCATCAGGTAGTCCATCAAGGCCCAGGCCGCCTCTGGATGCGGCGCGTCCTTGGGCACCACCAGCGCGTCCAGCCAGATCAGCGTGCCTTCGCGGGGGATGCGATAGTCCAGTGTGAACGCTTTGCTCGCCTGTTCCGCCTGGGCCTGGGCAATCGCCACGTTGCCGTTCCACGACATCGCCACGCAGGTCTCGCCATTGGCCAGGTCGTTGATGTTGCGGTCGTTGTCGAAGTAGCGGATGTACGGTCGGACCTTGCGCAATTGCGCCTCCGCAGCCTTGAGGTCCTCAAGGCGCTGTTGGTTGATGTCCAGGCCCATGTAGCGCATCACTGCCGCGAACACCTCGTTGGGGTCGTTGAGCAGGCTCACGCCACAATCAGCGAACCGGGCCACGACCTGCGGATCGAACAGCATCGCCCAGCTGTCCTTCGGCGCATCCGCCAGCCGCGCGGCCACCGCTTGCTGCTGGAAGCCCACCCCCGTGGTCCCCCAGGCGTAGGTGCCGGCATAACGGTTGCCGGGGTCGAACACCGCCATGTGCTGGCGAAACTCCTCCCCCACCCCTTGCAGGTGCGGCAAGCGCCCCTTGTCCAATGGCTGCAGCGCGCCACTGGCGATGGCCCGGCTCAAGTGCTGGCCGGCGCTGAGCACCACGTCGTAGCCGCTGCCGCCGGTGAGCAGCTTGGTTTCGGCGGTTTCCAGGGAATCGAAGTGATCGGCCACCACGCGAATCCCGGTCTGCCTTTCGAAGTTGGTCAGGGTATCCGGGGCCAGGTATTCGCCCCAGATATAGAGGTTGACGGTGGGCTGTGCCGCGTCGGCCGCCAGGGCCGAGCACGCCGCGCAGCCCAGGGCCAGTGCCAGTGCCAGGGCCAGGCGTTTCATCAGCGGCGCCCCCCGGCGTACTGGGGCATGGTGATGCAGGCGACGTTGCCGCCACCGAGCAGGATTTCCCGGCTGTTCTCGATGCCGATGATGCGGTGGCCAGGAAACAGCTCCGCCAGGGTGGCCTGGGCCACGCTGTCGTTGCGATCACCGAACAGCGGCACGACGATCACCGAATTGCCGGCGTAGTAATTGATGTACGAGGCGCAGATCTGCGTGCCCGCCTGGCGCACATGGGTGCCTTCGACCTGGTCCAGGCCCGCCGCTTCCTCGGCGCTCCAGCGCAGCACTTCGGGCTGGGGCAGCTTGTGCACCGTCAAGGCGCGGCCACGGGCGTCACGGGTGCTGCGCAGGATGTCGTAGGCCTCCTGGTAGATCTCCCACTGCGGATCGTCACGGTTGTCGGTCCATTGCAGCACCACTTCGCCGGGGCGCACGAAACACGCCAGGTCGTCGACATGGCCATCGGTCTCGTCGAACTTGCAGCCCCGTGGCAGCCAGATCACCTGCTCGGCCCCCAGGTAATCCTGCAGGCGGCGGGTCACCTCGTCCTTGCCCAGGTGCGCATTGCGGTTGCGGTTGAGCAGGCATTGCTCGGTGGTCAGCAGGCTGCCCTGGCCGTCGCTCTGGATACCACCCAGCTCGGCGATCAGCGGTGCGCGGTAGCGGTCGAGCTGCTCGATCTCGAGGATCTTGCGGGCGATCTGGTCGTCCTTGTCCCAGGGGTAGTAGAGGCCACCGTCCAATCCACCATAGGCGTTGAACTCGAAGTCCACGCCGCGCACTTCGCCGCTGTCGTCATTGACCACGAAGCACGGCCCGCTGTCGCGGAACCAGGTGTCGTTGCAGGTCATCTCCACCACCCGCACATGGGCCGGCAACTGGTTGCGGGCGTTGCTGTACTGGGCGGCCGAGGCGCACACGGTCACCGGCTCGCTGGAGGCGATGGCGCTGACGATCTCGACCCAGACCTTCTGCGCGGGCTTGCCGCCATTGCGCCAGACGTCCGGGCGCTCGGGCCAGCCAAGCCAGCAACCGGCCTTGGGCTCGAATTCGCCGGGTAAGCGGAAACCATCGGCCTTGGGGGTGGTGGTGAGCGAACGTGCCATGGGTCGACCTCGGTGTCGGGGAGTGATGACTGCACGCTACGCTGCGTCGAGAGGCGCCTCCAACGATGAAAACTCAGCGATAGGTGAACTGGATTCAGCTATCGCCCAGCTGTTCGATGAACCATTCGATGAATTGCGCCACCGCGCCGCGCTCCAGGCGCAGGCGCTCACAGACCAGTGCGTACTGCCCCTGGGCCGTCACGCTGGCGCTGAACGGGCGAACCAGGCGACCACTTTGCAGATCGGCCTGGCAGGTCAGGTGGTCACCCATGGCCACGCCCTGCCCCTGCAATGCCGCCTCCAGCGCGAGGGCGGCGTGGGGGAAGTACAGCTGGCGGGTGGGCATGGCGTCTTCGGCGTGGGTGGCCAGCCAGGCGGTCCAGGTCCGGCCGTCCTGATCGTCATGCAGCAGACAGTGGCGCACCAGGTCGCGGGGGCGCTTGAGACCGCCCAGGTTGAACAGCCCCGGGCTGCACACTGGGAAGAACTGCAGCAACGGCAGGGGCCGGACGAAATGGGTGCTGCCATCCAGGGCGCTGGTGCCGTAGGTGATGGCCAGGTCCACCTCCAGTGCCGGGGCGCCAGCGTCGATCGGCTGCTCGTGCAAGTGCAGGGTGATATGCGGATAGCGGCTGCTGAAGTCGGCGAGCCGGGCCACCAGCCATTTCTGCGCCAGTTCGGCAGTCACCGCAACGCGCAGCACAGCCTGCGAGGCAGGGTCGCGCAATTCGTCACAGGCCTTGCCAATCAATTCGAAGGCTTGTTGCAAATGGTGCAGCAGGCGCTCGGCCTCGGCGGTCGGACGCACCTGGCGGCCCACGCGTTCGAACAGGGCGACGCCGAGCTGTTCCTCGAGCTGGCGGATCTGGTGGCTGACGGCGCTGTCGGTGACGCACAGCTCGGCGGCGGCGCGGCCGAAGTGGCCATGGCGGGCGGCACACTCGAAGGTGCGCAGGGCGGTCAGGGATGGCAGGCGGCGCATGGCGAGATTCTTGTCGTTGTTTTCTGGGGCGGCCTTGTGTCGCGAAAGGACCGCAGAGCGGTCCCCGGATCATATCGCCAACCTCAAGGGAAAAACGATCGACTGGCGCGCTGAAAATTCACGGCTATATTTTCATGAAAATAATCATAAGAATTTTCACGAGGCCCTGGCATGTTCAAACAGTCCGCCCAACACGTCGCCAGCTACTACGCCCAGACCTACCCAGCCCCCATACCCCTGCGCCCTACCCTGCATGGCACCGTCGACACCGACGTCCTGATCATCGGCGCCGGCTTCAGTGGCCTGCACACCGCCCTACGCCTAGCCCTGGCCGGCAAGCGCGTCACCCTGCTGGAGGCCAGCCGGGTGGCATGGGCGGCGTCCGGTCGCAACGGCGGCCAGGCGTTGCTCGGCTGGTCGTGCGACATGCCGCCCCTGCTCAAGGCCCTTGGCCTGGAACGTGGGCGTCGCCTGTGGGACAGCATGTGCTGGGCGGCGCGGGAGCTGCGTGAGCTGCCCCAGCGCCATGGCTTCGAGGTCGACTACCGCCTCGGCAGCCTGTGGGCCGCTGTTCTACCGCGTCGAGTCAAGCTGCTGGAAGAAGCCCGCCGCGAAGCCGAACAAACACTCGGCTACGAATGCCTTCGCCTGATCGGCCGCGACGAGCTGCCTGAATGGATCGGTAGCCCTCGCTATCAAGCCGCCTTGTACGACCCCAACGGTGCCCACCTCAACCCGCTGAAACTGGCCCAGGGGCTGGCGACCACGATCGAGGCGGCCGGAGGCGACATCTTCGAACAGAGCCAAGTGCTCGACTACCAGGAACACGCGGAGGGCTTCGTGGCCCGCACCGCCGCAGGTGAAGTGCGCAGCCGCGTACTCGTGCTGGCCTGCAATGCCTACATCGACGGCCTCGACCGCACCCTCTCGCGCCGCTTGCTGCCGGTAGGTTCCTACCAGGTGGCCACCGCGCCGCTCGAGGCGGGCCTCGCCGCCTCGCTGCTGCCACGCAACAGTTGCGTGATCGACAACCAGTTCATCCCCGACTATTTCCGCCTCACCCCCGATCACCGCCTGCTGTTCGGTGGCGGCTGCACCTACCTGGGCGGCATCCCCAAGGATGTCGCCGCCGCCACCCGCCCGTGCCTGGAGCGGGTGTTTCCACAACTCAAGGGCGTGGCCATCGAGCACGCCTGGGGCGGGCATATCGACTGCAGCCTCCAACGCACGCCGGATATCGGCCGCCAAGGCCAGCGTTACTGGTTGCAGGGTTTCTCCGGGCACGGCGTGCTGCCGACCCTGGCCGGGGCGCGCGCGGTCAGCGACGCGATCCTCGGCGACGATGACCTGCTGGCGTTGTATCAGGGCATCGACAACGGGCGTTTCCTTGGTGGCGACCTGCTGGCGGCCCCGCTGGAGGCGGCAGCCAAGGCCTGGTACAGGATGCGCGATCATGTCTGAGCCACGTGAAGCACTTGAAGACCTGGCGCGCCTGGTCCGCGACTTGCGCAAGCACCGGGGCTTCACACTGGATGATCTGGCCACACGGATGAACCGCTCCGTGGGCTTTCTCTCCCAGGTGGAGCGCGGCCTGTCACGCCCCACCGTGGCTGATCTCACCGCCATCAGCGAAGCGTTGCAGGTACCCACCACCTATTTCTACCAGGCGGTGCCACCGCGGGAGATCGATTGGGTCACCCGCCCCGGCGAACGGCGCACCCTGTACTACGCCGCTGGGGTTACCGACGTACTGGTCTCGCCGACGCTCACCGGCCGCTTCGCCATGCTCGAAAGCCACTTGGCACCGGGCGCCAGCAGTGGCGAGGGGCACTTGGACGACAGCTCGGAACAGGGTGGTTTTGTCCTCGAAGGCGAGCTGACCCTATGGCTGCACGGCCATGACGAGGCCGTGACCTTGCACCCCAACGACAGCTTCCAGCTGCCGCCGCACAGCCAGTTTCGCTACGCCAACCTGACGTCCCTGGTGACGCGTGTCCTTTGGGTATTCCGTTGATGGCACGGGCTTGTTGCCTGCCTGGGGCCAACGCCGCTTTGGGAGCAACTGTGTTGTGTCGACTGTGCTGGCCCATTCGCCGGCAAAGCCGGCTCCTACAGGTGCGGCGTTGAATTTGAAGCTGGCGCATGCCTACTGATCACCGAACATGTTTCATTGCAATGGAGCACACGATGACCACGAACCACAGCTTGCTCGACGAAGTCCGTGCCTTTCGCGCTCAGCATCCTGATGTGCGCTACGTCGACCTGATCAGCCTGGACATTCCTGGCCACTTCTACGGCAAGCGCTACCCCATCGACATGCTGGAAAAGGTCGCCGCCGGCAGCCCCCTGAAGCTGCCGCAGAACTGCGTGTTGCTGGGTGTCCAGGGCGGTCTGTTCCCAATCGGCGACTACTGCTTCAACGACGGCGACCCGGACGCCCTGCGCCGCCTGGTGCCGGGCACGCTCAAGCCGGTGAGCTGGGAACGCGAGCCACTGGGCCAGATGCTGATCACCTCCGACGGCACCGCCGCGCCCATCGAGTTCGAACCCCGCGAAGTGCTCGCCCGTGTGTTGCAGCGCCTGGCGCGACGCGGTATCCGCCCGGTGGTGGCGTTCGAGCTGGAGTTCTACCTGTTCGACCGCGCGCTCAAGGAAGGGCTGCCACAGTTTCCCCACGACCCGTTCGGCAATGACGCCGATGACCAGCCCAACCTGCATATCGAACGCCTGTCGCGTTTCTCCGACGTGCTGCGCGAGATGGTCGAGACCGCCAACGCCCAGGGCGTGGATGCCAACGTCATCACCGCCGAACTGGGGCCGGGCCAGTTCGAGATCAACTTCGGCCACTGCGACGACGGCCTGCGCGCCGCCGACTGGGCGGCGATGTTCTGCCGCAGCACCCGTGGCGTGGCGCTGAAACACGGTTTGCGCGCCTCGTTCATGAGCAAGCCCTACCTGCAGGCGCCGGGCAGCGGCATGCACGTGCATGTCAGTCTCTACGACCGGGATGGCAACAACCTGCTTGCCACCGACCAGCAACGCCCGCTGCGCCACGCCGTGGCCGGCTGCCTGGCGCTGCTGCCGCACTGCATGCCGATCTTCGCCGCCAACCACAATGCGTTCCGCCGCTATGGCGCCATGGTCAATGCCGCCAGCCGTGCCAGCTGGGGCTTCGAGGATCGCGACGCGTGTATCCGCATCCCCGAGTCGGACCCACGCAACCTGCGTATCGAGCATCGGCTGGCGGGGGCGGACGCCAACCCGTATCTGGTGCTGGCGGCGATCCTGTGCGGGATGGAGCACGGGCTCGATACCGCGCAGGAGCCGATCGCGCCGCTGAACGAGGACCGTGGTAGCGGCATCGATTTCCCCAAGGACATGCTTGGCGCGGTGGCGGCCATGCGTGGGCATCCGGTGGTCAATGAAGGGCTGGGGGCGGAGTTCGTCATGGTGTATTGCGAGAACAAGCGCCAGGATCACCTGGCGTTCATGCAGGAGGTGAGTGCGCGGGAGTATCGCTGGTTCCTGTAATGCCCTGTTCGCCGGCAAGCCAGCTCCTACAGAGGTCCTGGTAGGAGCCGGCTTGCCGGCGAACAAGGTCGACGCTGGCAACTCAACCTGGCGAGGATTACCATGTGCCGCCTCTAGCGCGGCCTTTTGCCGCACCCCGCCGTCCAGCCAGCCCAAAGCCCCCATGCCCTTCGAACTTACCGTAGAACCGCTCACCCTGCTGATCCTCGCCCTGGTCGCCTTTGTCGCCGGTTTCATCGATGCCATCGCCGGCGGCGGCGGCCTGCTGACCACCCCGGCACTGCTGACCGCCGGCATGCCACCGCACCTGGTGCTGGGCACCAACAAGCTCAGCTCGACCTTCGGCGCGGCCACCGCCAGCATTACCTATTACCGGCGCAAGCTGTTCCACCCGGCGCAATGGCGCCTGGCGATTCTCGGCACGCTGGTGGGTGCGCTGATCGGCGCGGTGGCCGCCCACTACATGCCGGCCGAATGGCTGAACAAGATGCTGCCGGTGATCGTCTTTGCCTGCGGCGTCTACCTGCTGTTCGGCGGCACGCCCAAGGCGCCGCTGGACGCCGACGCGCCGATCAAGCGCAAATGGCAGTTTCCCCAGGGCTTCTCGCTGGGCTTCTATGACGGCGTGGCCGGCCCCGGCACCGGCGCGTTCTGGACCGTGAGCACGCTGCTGCTCTACCCCATCGACCTGGTCCGCGCCAGTGGCGTGGCGCGCAGCATGAACTTCGTCAGCAACATCGCGGCGCTGACGGTGTTCATCATTTCCGGGCAGGTGGACTACATCGTCGGCCTGTGCATGGGCCTGTCGGTGATGGTGGGTGCTTTCTTTGGTGCACGCACGGCGATCAGTGGCGGCAGCAAGTTCATCCGCCCGGTGTTCATCACCGTGGTGCTGGCGTTGACCGTACGCCTGGCGTGGCAGCACTGGTTCGGGCAGGCCTGATTGGCATCACATCATTCGGTGTGGGAGCAACGGTCTTGCATGGTGTTTGGGATTTACGTTTACCCCTGTAGGAGCGGCCTTCAGCCGCGAAAGGGCTGCGTAGCGGCCCCAGGATTTCAAAGTTGAGCAACAATCGCCGGGGCCGCTTTGCGGCCCTTTCGCGGCTGAAGGCCGCTCCTACAGGAATCGCGTCAGGCGGGCAGTACAGGCTCTGCCAGACCTAGCCGTCGGGCCACGTAGAGGTCGATGAGGTAGCGGGCGATGGAGCGCCCGGCCGGCAGCGGCGGCAGGTCGTGGACACTGAACCACTGGGCGTCCTCGATCTCGTCCGGCTGCATGACGATCTCCCCACCGGCGTATTCGGCATGGAAACCCAGCATCATCGAATGCGGGAACGGCCAGCACTGGCTGCCCACGTACTGGATATTCCTCACCTCGATCGCCACCTCTTCGCGCACCTCGCGCACCAGGCACTCTTCGGCCGACTCCCCCGGCTCGGCAAAACCGGCCAGGGTGCTGTACACGCCGGTGACGAAGCGTGGCGAGCGGGCCAGCAGCACCTCGTCGCCGCGGGTGATCAACACGATCATGCTGGGTGAAATGCGCGGGTAGCTGCGCAGGTCGCACGGCTGGCAGTACATCGCCCGCTCCCAGTGGATCTGGGTCATGGGTTGCCCGCAACTGCCGCAGAAGCGGTGCTCGCGGGCCCAGGTGCCGATCTGCGCGGCATAGCCCAGCACCTTGTAGGTGTCGAAGTCACCCTCGAGCATGAACCGGCGCAGCCCTTGCCAGTTGCAACCCTGCACTTCGCTGGCGGTGCGCAGCTCCAGCAGGAACACCGGCTGGCCGTCGAAATGGCCGATGCCGTGCTCGCACAGTACGTCCAGTTCCTGGCGCTTGAGCCAGTCGCGGGGGAACAGCGCGCCGTTGGCGTCCACCAGGAACCCTTCCGGGCTGCGGGCAACGGCCCAGCCCCCGGTGGTCTGCGGGTCGAGTACTGCGGTTGTCCAGCGTGCTGACATGGTTCAGGGCCCCTTGAAGACGCCCGCCGCGAGGTCAGTCGGCGAACGTCGGTTGCTGTTTGCTCATGTGGGCGGCCACGGCCACGCGCAGGTCTTCGGACTGCAGCATGGCGGCGTTCCAGGTGGCGATGTACTCCAGGCCATCGTCGATGCGATGGTCGCGCATGTAGCTGAGCATCTCCTTGGTGCCGGCCACCGCGACCGGTGATTTTGCGGCAATTTCCCGGGCGATGGCAAAGACCCCGTCGAGCAGCGCCGCCTGGTCAGCGTAGACACGGTTGACCAGGCCGATGCGCAGCGCCTCGTCGGCGTCCACGTTGCGCCCGGTGTAGGCCAGCTCGCGCAGGATGCCGTCGCCGATGATACGCGGCAGACGTTGCAGAGTGCCGACATCGGCGGCCATGCCCATGTCGATCTCCTTGATCGAGAACTGCGCGTCACTGGCGCAGTAGCGCATGTCGCAGGCCGAGACCAGGTCGATGGCGCCCCCGATGCAGTAGCCCTGGATCGCCGCCAGCACCGGCTTGCGGCAATTGTCCACGGCGTTGAAGGAGCTTTGCAGGCGCAGGATGGTACGGCGCAGCAGGCGGGCGTTGCGGCCGACGTCCTTGCCCATCTGGCCGGCCAGCGAGGCCAGCATCATCAGGTCGATGCCCGAGGAGAAATGCTTGCCCGCACCGCTGATGACCACCGCGCGCACCGCGTCGGTTTCGTCGATCCACTGGAAGATGTCGACGATCTCCTCCCAGAACGCGGCATTCATCGCGTTGATCTTTTCCGGGCGGTTGATTTGCACGTGGGCGATGTTATCGGTCAGTTCGACTTTGAAAGCGGTGTAGTCGGTCACGGACGGCACTCCTGTGGGGAAAGGGTTCACAGTGCAGGATCTTAGCGCAGCGACAAGGCCGTGCATGTGCCAAAAGCTGGACTGAATGCCTTGCGCCGCGCGGCTTGATGGGGCACCGTGCGCGACTGCTGAATCAAAAGGATACAAATTCATGTCCCGTTCCCTGACTGGCGCCCTCGCCCACAGCTTCCTGGGCCAGTCGCCGCGTTGGTACAAGGCCGTCATCGCCCTGTTCCTGGTCCTCAACCCCTTACTGCTGGCGACCCTCGGCCCGGTGGTCACCGGCTGGGTGCTGGTGATCCAGTTCATCTTCACCCTGGGGATGGCGCTCAAGTGCTACCCGCTGATGCCCGGCGGCCTGCTGCTGGTCGAGGCGCTGCTGCTGCGCATGACCACGCCCGAGGCGCTGTATGAGGAGTTGCAGCACAACTTCCCGGTGATCCTGCTGCTGATGTTCATGGTCGCCGGCATCCACTTCATGAAGGAGCTGCTGCTGTTCCTGTTCTCGCGGATCCTGCTGGGGGTGCGCTCCAAGGCCGTGCTCAGCCTGCTGTTCTGCGTGCTGTCGGCGTTCCTGTCGGCGTTCCTCGACGCCCTTACCGTGACTGCGGTGATCATCAGCGCGGCGGTGGGTTTCTATGCCGTCTACCACCGTGTTGCCTCCGGCACCAACCCACGCGAGGAGTCGGCGCTGGACAGCGACCACCAGGTCGAGCAACTGCACCGCGAAGACCTCGACCAGTTCCGCGCCTTCCTGCGCAGCCTGCTGATGCATGGCGCGGTGGGTACCGCCCTGGGCGGCGTATGCACCCTGGTGGGCGAGCCGCAGAACCTGCTGATCGGCCATGAGATGGGCTGGCATTTCGCCGACTTCTTCCTCAAGGTCGCGCCGGTGTCGATGCCGGTGCTGGCAGCGGGCCTGGTGACCTGCGTGTTGCTGGAGAAGCTGCGGCTGTTCGGCTACGGCACGCTGATGCCCGAGCGCGTGCGCCAGGTGCTGGCCGCCTACGCCGCCGAGGACGACGCCGCGCGCACCCAGGCGCAACGCATCGCCCTGGTGGTCCAGGGGTTGGCCGCGCTGATCCTGATCGTCTGCCTGGGCCTGCACATCGCCGAGGTGGGTTTGATTGGCCTGATGGTGATCGTGCTGATCACCGCGTTCACTGGCATCACCGACGAGCACCGCCTGGGCCGTGCGTTCCAGGACGCCATGCCGTTCACCGCGCTGCTGGTGGTGTTCTTCGCCGTGGTCGCGGTGATCCACCAGCAGCAGTTGTTCAGCCCGCTGATCGCCTGGGTGCTGGCCCTGCCCAGCGAGCAGCAGCCGGGCATGCTGTACCTGGCCAACGGCCTGCTGTCGGCGATCAGCGACAATGTGTTCGTCGCCACCATCTACATCACCGAGGTCAAGCAGGCCTTCGTCAACGGCGCGATGAGCCGCGAGCACTTCGAGACCCTGGCGGTGGCGATCAACACCGGCACCAACCTGCCCAGCGTGGCCACCCCGAACGGGCAGGCGGCGTTCCTGTTCCTGCTCACTTCGGCCATCGCGCCGCTGATTCGCCTGTCGTACGGGCGCATGGTGTGGATGGCCCTGCCCTACACCGTGGTCATGGGTGGGTTGGGCTGGTGGGCGGTAACCTACTGGCTGTAAAGTGCGCGCCTTTCGAGTGTCCTCGGGCGGGGCGTGACGCGCCCTGCCCGCAAGGATGAGGCAAGCAACGGAGCAGTCGAAGCATGATTCTGGTGGTCGAAGGGATCAGCGCCTGTGGCAAGACCACCTGGTGCACGCAGCATGGAAGTCAGCAGGTCATTGCTGAAAATGGGCGTTTCGCCAATGTGCCGGAGCGCTCGACAGACCCGGTCGGCGCGGCGGCCTTTTGGGCTGAGCGCAACGTGGACCGCTGGCAAGCGGCGCTGGCGATGGAAAGCACCGCGACATGGGCCGTGTGCGACAGCGACCCACTGAAGCTGCACTACATCTGGAGCCTGTGGCAGATCGGCGAGGCAAGCGAGCGTGACTGGCGCCTGGAGCTTGCCGCCACCCGGGAGACAATCGCGCAAGGGCGCATCGGCTTTGCCGACCGTTACCTGGTCGGCCGTATCGACCCTCGACTGGCGCGGGCACGTGCCCAGGCGGACAGTACCCGCCGACGTAGCGGCTTCGAGCTGCATGTGCGCCTGCAGCCGGCATTGATGGCGTGGTATTCGGCCCTGGATCAGGTGCTGCCCGGGCGCGTGCATTTCGACTTTCCTAAGGAACTACCTGCCCTGGAAGACCAAGTTGAGCGCTATTCGATCGCCACCTTCGACCGGATGATCGCCTCCCTGCCTTGAGTGCAAGATTCGCGGACAACCGTCACGCCCTGTGGGAGCGGCCTTGTGTCGCGAAAGGGCCGCAACGCGGCCCCACGGTCTCAGTGGCGCCTGCGAGATTTGCGGGGCTGCTGCGCAGCCCATTCGCGACGCAAGGCCGCTCCCACAGAGAGAGCTGACAGCTATTCATTTCCGGCTATCGTTCAGTGCTCCTGTCGATTTCAGCCCGTGCCGCTCGACTAACCCTCACACAACCGAGGAGGTCCACCCCATGCGCAAGCTCATCGTTGCCGCCTTCATCACCCTCGACGGCGTCATGCAGGCCCCCGGCGGGCCAGAGGAAGACACCAGCGGCGGCTTCACCTACGGCGGCTGGATCCCGCCCTACGCAGACGAAGTCTTCGGCCAGGCCATGCAGGCGCTGTTCAGCGAACCGTTCGAATTGCTGCTGGGACGGCGCACTTACGACATCTTTGCCGGTTACTGGCCACACCAGGGGCAAGATTCGGAAGATAGCCCGCTCGCCGACCTGTTCAACAGCGTCCCCAAGCACGTCGCCACCCACCACCCCGAATCGATCGCGTGGCACAACAGCCATGCGTTGGGCCAGGACGTGAGTGCAGCGGTCAGCAGGCTCAAGCAGCAAGACGGCGCTCGGCTGCTGACCCAGGGCAGTGGCGAACTGGTCCGCCAGTTGCTGGCCGCGGGGCTGGTGGATGAGCTGCGCCTGCTGATTCACCCATTGCTGCTCGGGCGCGGCAAGCGCCTGTTCGGCGACGATGCGCAGGCGGCGGCATTCACCTTGAGGGAATCGGCCGTCTCACCCAACGGTGTCTTGATCGCCCACTATGTGCGCAGTGGCGAGGTGCGCACCGGCAGTTTTTGAACAATGGCCTCACGCAACCGAGCCATAACATGACCCCTCTGTGGGCAGCCGCCAACATGACGCCAGGTATATGATCGGGGTCCCGCCCCGTCCTGTACCGGAGATACCTCGCATGCTGCCCACCGCCTCCTCCCTGCACAGCGCCCGTCGGGTCAGGTTGCAAGTACTGCGCGGGCGGGTCGGCCTTGGGTTGGTGGCCGGGCTTTCGGTGCTGGCGGGCATGACCGACGCGATCGGCCTGCTGGCGTTGGGGGACTTCGTCTCGTTCATGAGCGGCAACACCACCCGCCTGGCCGTGGCGATCAGCCAGGCGGACTTCGCCCTGATGCTGCGCCTGGCCCTGGCGATCCTCAGCTTCGTATTGGGTAATGCCATGGGTGTGCTGCTGGCCCGGCAATTCCGCCGACGGGCCTCGCCGTTGCTGTTGCTGGTCGCCGCGCTGCTTGCCTTCGCCGCCGCCTGGCCCGGGACGTCGACCTTCGCGGCGCTGGTCACGACGATTCTCGCCATGGGCATGCTCAATGCCGTGGTCGAACAGGTGAATGGCCTGCCCATCGGCCTGACCTACGTAACCGGGGCGCTTTCGCGGTTCGGGCGCGGGCTCGGGCGCTGGCTGTTGGGTGAACGCCGGCATGGCTGGCGCGTGCAGTTGGTGCCGTGGAGCGGCATGCTGCTGGGTGCGGCGATGGGGGCCTGGCTGGAGCACAGACTCGGATTGCGGGCGTTGGCGGCCAGCTGTGCCCTGGCCTGCCTGTTGGCCCTGGTGACGCGGTTCATCCCCAGGGCCTGGCAGTTGGGCTACATGCCCCGTTGATCGGCAAGGCCCTGTGAGAACGGGTTTACCCGCGAATACGCCGGTGAGTTCACCTTCGCATTCGCGGGTAAACCCGCTCCTAAAGGGACCGCGCCGACCACCGCAGGAGCCGGCATGCTGGCTCCTGCGGTGGGTGTCGATCAGCCCTTGGTGGTCAGGCCGTCAACATGGCCTTCCACCGTGACAGGGCCGACCTTCAGCTTGCCGTTGTCCAGCGAAACGCTCGGCACACCCCCCTCAGGCAACTTGGGCAGGTCCAGCGTGGCCTTGACCTCATAGCCCAGCGGCTTCACCTGGGCACCGATCAGCGTCCCGGCCTGCTCGACACCCTGGCCTTCCAGCGCCAGGTTGCGCTCACTCGCAATGTGCGACGCCTCCTTGGTAGCTGCCTTGCGCATGAACTCGCCCTGGGCGTTGAAAGACGGCGTGTAGTCGAAGCCGGCCTTCTCCTGGCCCTCCTTGTCCTGGCCCTCCTTCGCCTTGCCCGGCTTGCCGGCCAGGCCTGCGCCTAGATCAAGACGAACCGACGTGGTGGTGTCCTGGCGGTCCTGGACCGTCAGCCCACCGGCCAGCTTGCCACCGACCTGCTGGCCATCGACCCGTGCGCCGCTGAGCTGCGCCGCGCCGGTACTGTTCAGCGTCACTTCGCCGGCGGTGATGTGGCTGTTCTGCTGGGTGGCGCCTTGCAGGTAGTCGACGTGCACCTTGCCGCCCAGGTCGAAATCTTTCGACGTGGTGACCTGTTGCGCGGCATCCGCTGGCGTGTTGCGGCTCAGGTTGCTGCCGGCCTTCAGGTCGACGCCCCAGTTGCCGCGGCGCTGGGTGGACTGCGCCGACTCCAGCACCAGGCCGCCCTCGCCTGCCGCGACGTTGACGCCTACCGCGCCAACCTGCGTGCCCTGCAGGTGCACCGACTGGCCTTCCAGGCCCACAGTGCCACGGCTATCGAGCTGGCCACCGGTCAGGGTCTGCGAGCGCTCGTTGGTCTGCCCTACATTGAAGTTGCCGCCCAGCTTGCCACTCAGGTCACGGCCTTGTTCACCAGTGGCGGCCTTGCCGCCGAGGTTGAGGCCGCCGCCCAGGTGGCTGCCGGTGACGGTCCGGGTGTCGCTGGCCGCTTGCAGGTCGAGCGCGCCACCGGCCTTGACCGTGACCGGGCCGCCCGCGTCGATGCGCGTACCTTGCAGTACCTGGTCACCACCGCTAGCCAGCTGCACCGAGCCACTGCCCTTGATGCTCGCCACCTGGGCCTTGCTGTCGACAATGTGCTCACCGGCATGGTCGAGCTGGAACCCGGCCCCCAGGTCGATCTTGTCGCCCACCGGCAAGGTGCCAACGGTCAGCGAACCGCTGCCACCGAGGCTGCCGCTGTCGCGACGCTCATGGTTGTTGGCCTGGTCCAGGGCCAGCTTGCCACCGGTGGTGACGGCCACGGCGCCCTGGCCACCGTCGAAGCGGCTGCCTTCGAAGCGCGCATCGCCACCGACCTGGATGTTCAGGCCCTGGCTGCCGGTGTAGCTGCCAACCACGGCAGTGGACTTGTCTTCAGCCAGGGACTTGCTGCCCCCCGAACCGTTGGCGGTCACGTTCAGGTCCTCACCGGTCTTGGTGTAGACCCGGGCGGATACATCGGCATTCACCTGCTGCTCGGTGCGGCTGTGGGTGTTGCTGGCCGCCTCGGCCTGCAGCGAACCCGCCTTGACGCTCAGCACACCACCGTTGGCGTTGTACTGGGTGCCCTGGTCCTTCAATGCGCCGGCCACGTTCAGCTCGACGCCCTGGCCATTGAACTGGCCGACCACTGCGGTGCCGGTCTGTTCGCTGCGCTGCTCGCTGGCATGCCCAACGGCCAGGTCGACGCCCAGGTTCGGCGTGCCCAGCTTGCCCAGGGCGTCGGTCAGCGAGGTCTTGCCGTCCAGTACATCCTTGACGTCCTTGAGCGGCAGCTTGCCGTCGAGCGCGTCCTTGACCGTGACCTTGCCATCGACCACATCCTTGACCACGCCGGCGATCGGCCGGGCGATGTCCTTGTACTCGACGTTGACACCGACATCCGCCGACCAGTTGCTCTGCTGGTGGCTGCTGCTGGTGGTATCGCTGGCCGCGCGGTTGTCCACCTGGTTGGCGGTGACGCTCAATTGACCGGCGCTGTTCACCTGCGCGCCTTCGCTGGCCAGGGTATCGGCCTTGATCGTCAGCTTGCCAGCGCTGTCCACGCCGGTGGTCTTCGCAGTCGTCGTGCTCGCGGCGTCCTGCTGCGTGCCATGGGCGAAATCGACCCCGGCGCCCGCGCGATCGAGGCCGGCGGTGAGGTAGACACCCCCTGAAGTGCGGCTGCTGTCGCTGGATTCACTGTGGCGATCCTGCTCGGCCAGCAAAGACACCTGCTTGCCGGTCAGGGTGGTGTCGCCGGACGTGGACTTCACCGTCGCGCCCTTGAGCGCCAGCTCGCCACCGGCATTGACCTGCACCTCGCTGCCGCTGAGGCTCGAGCCTTGCTGCTTGACGTCGGTGCGGGTCGCCCCCTGCTGCTCGCTGACATACCCCACGCCCGCACGATACTGACCGGAGCCAGGCGCCGTTTCCTTGGCAGAGGCCACGAAACCTCGATTGCTGCTGGCACTGCTTTGTTCACGAGTGTCCTGGGCCGAGGTGACCTTCACATCGCCCGCCGCCTCGGCGTTCAACTTACCGCTGGCCTTGACCGTCGAGCCGACCACATCGATGCCTTCGGTGCTGTTCAGGCCGACGTTGCCACCGGCCACCAGTTCGCTGCGCACCGAGGTGCTTTCCCGGGTGTTCTGCTTGGCTTCGTTGTGGCTGACGCCGAAGAACTTGCTCTGCTGGTTCTGGCTGTCGCGTTGGTCGGTGCGCGAGGCGTTGTTGATCTTCACCTGCTTGCCGTCGATGCGGATGTCCTTGCCGCTGGCCAGCTGTGCACCCTCGGCCAGCACCGCCGCCTTGGCGCGCAGCTCGATGTCGCCACCCTTGAGCTGGCTGGTGACACTGCGCTGTTCTTCGCTGCGGGTGTCCCAATCGGCCTTCCAGAAGCCCTTGGTGTGCTTGCCCTGGTCGGTCTGCACGTGACGCTCGGTGGCCGCAGTCACGCGCAGGTCGCCACCGCTGTTCACGCTCAGGTGGCCTGGCGCTTCGACGTTGGCGGCATTGAGCAGCGAGTCCTGCCCCGACTTCAGCTGGGCGTCGCGCCGGGCCACGACCTGGGTGCCGTGCTCGCGGGTGTCACTGTCGGTCTGGGTGCGCTGGTAGGTTTCCCAGTCGATGCCCAGCGCGCCGCTGCGCCAGTTCTCGCGTTTTTCCTGGAGCTTGCGGCTCTGCACGGTGCTCAAGGTGAGGTTGCGCCCGGCGTCGAGACCGACATCGCGCCCGCTGACATCGGCGGCGGCCAGAGTCAGGTCCTGACCGCTGCGCAGCCCGACATCGCCTTGGCTGCTGTGGACACCGGCACGGGTTGCCTCCAGCTTGTCGGCCACGGCCGCGCCACTGATGTTCAGGTCGCCGGCCGAATCGATGCGCACGCCGTCACGCCCTTCGACCTGCACGGCACCAACACGCACGCCCGCGCCCTGGGCGGTGCTGACAATGTTGATGCGCCCGGCCTGCATCGCGCCGAACAAGCTGGCGTCGATACGCTGCTCGGTGGTGTTGGCGCTTGGGTCGACGTGGGTGACCTGCCCGCTGGCGTAATCCACCTGCTGGCGACCCGCGGTCAGGTTGAGCTGGTCACGCGCATCCAGGCGCCCTTTGCTGTCGATGCGTGGGGCGATCAGGTTGACCGAACCGCCATCGTTGCGCAGCCCGCCACCCTGCACCTGCAGTTGGCCGCTGGCGTCCTGGGTAGTCAGGCTCCTCAGCTTGCCCTCGTTCAACTCCGGCCGGCCGACCACCAGGCTGGCATTGGGCGTGTTGATGAAACTGGCGCCATTGACCGAGATGCCATTGGGGTTGGCCAGCACATAGTCGGCGGCGCGGCCGAAGATTTCCTGGGCGCCGTTGATGGCCGACGGGTTGCGGCTGACCACTTCGTTGAGGATCACGCTCGCCGCCTGGCCCTGGAACTGCGGGTTGGCCGCCAGCTGGCCGGCGAGCTGGGAATTGCCAGCCTGCAAGGCGTTGTTCAGCACCAGGCCCTGGCGGTCGACGTTGTAGTCGAGGAACTGGTTATGGGACAGCCCTGCGCCATTGGGCGCGACGATATTGACGATGGGCACGCCACCCTGGGTCTGCAATTGCGCCGTGCCACCGGGGCCGGGCGCCACTACCACGCCTTCGGCCAATGCCTGCGGCAGGCTGGCAACGAGAAACAGGCTGGCAATTGCCCAGCGCAGTTTGCCCTGCGGTGAAAGGTGGAAGGCAAAGGTGTTCTTTGGCATAGGTCACTCTCCATGTAGGTGCTGCAATTCACTGCGCGATCGCGGTCAGATCTGCAGGCCGGCCCGGAACAGCCAGACTTCGGGTTCGTGGCGCAGGCCACTGGGCGTGGTCAGACCACGCTGGTAGTCGACATCGATCTGCAGGGCCTTGTAGCCCAGGCTCAGGCCGACACTGGCACCGCTCAGGCGTTGGCTAGAGGCGCCGTGGTCGGCCTTGATCCAGCCATGGTCGAGGCCAATGCGCGGGGTGATCGCAAAGGGCCCGTCATGGCGTAGGGGCAGGCGCAAGGTGTTGCGCCAGATCGCTCCGCTGGCACCGGACATGCTGTTGACCCGATAGCCGCGCACGGCGGAATCGTCGGTGCCGAGCAACTGCTCGATGGCCGGCAGCGGGTCGGGGCTGTACTGCAGGTTGAGCTGGCTCTGCCATTGCCAGGCCTGCCCGCCGAGCTGGCCGTTGCGCCACTGGCCGAGGCTGGCGCGGTACTTGTGGAACTGCGCCTTGGGCAGGTCACCGTTCAGGCGCCGGCCATCGTCGTCGGCGCCGAGCCAACGCAGGCCCTGGGCATAGTTGACGTCGAGGTTCCACACGGCGCGGTCGAGCCAGAACAGGTTGAGCCCGGCCTCGGCCACCGTCAGGGTCGGGCTCTGCACATCCAGCCGCACCTTGGCGAACTCCGTGTCGACCTCCTTGTGCGCCAGCTGCAGGTTGGCGCTCAGCTGGTGCTGCTGGTCACGCCAGAGCACACGCTCACTGCGCAGGCTGAGCTGGTCGGTGATGCCGGTGCTGTGCAGGGTGACGCTGCTGAGCTTGAACGGCGAGCGGTACTCGGCATGGCTGGCGAACAGGCTGAAGGTCCAGTAGCCGTAGGGGATGGCGTAGTAAAGGCTGGCATTGCGGCTGTAGCGATCGCCCTGGTTGAGGGTGTCGCTGGCGCTAAGGCTAAGCAGGTCGTTGAGCGCCAGCGGGTTGTCCAGGCTCAGGCTGAGCACCTGGCGGTCGCGACCGGTGCCGGCGCTGCCCAGGTTGTCCAGGCCCAGCCCCATGGCCACCCGCGGCTGACCGGCGCTGCGTGAACGCAAGACGATCCGCGAGGCGCCGGGCTGGCTGCCCGGGGCGATATCGGCGGTCAGGTCGACCGAACGCAGGCGGTTGAGCTGGTCCAGGCCCTGCTCCAGGTCGCGCAGGTTCAGCGGCTCGCCCAGCATGCCGGGGAAGGCGCCGGCCAGGGACACCGGCAGGCGCTGGTCGGCCAGTTCGATGGCCTCCAGGTAGCCTTCGTCGACCAGAATATCCAGCGAATGCCCTGCGGCGGGAGCGCTGCTCAGGTAAGGCCGGCTGGCGATATAGCCCTTCTCGACATACAGCGCGGTGAGGGTCGCCAGCAGGTGATTGATCTGGCCCACGCCCATGCAAGGGGTGACCAGGGGCTCGATACGGGCGTTGAGCGCGGCGCGGTCGATCAGCGTGACGCCACCGACACGCACGCCCGCCAGTGGCCAGCACTGTGCATCGGGGGTCACGGCCTGGGGCGTCTGCGGTGTCGTCGCCGAGGGGCCAAACGCGCCGCGTTGCAGTTGTCGACGGCGTTGCTCCAACTGCAACTGTTGCAGGTCGGTCTGCTGCTGTTGCTGTTGGCGCAGCACTTCCTGGCCCGGGCCGACGGTTTCGGCGTGCGCAAGACCGGCACACAAACACAGCCCCATGGCAGGCAACAACCGGCTGGGCGTGGCGGGACGGCGGGACATGGCAGGCAGGTACAACATACAACACCCATTCGGACAGAACTGCACAACTAACGCATTCAGGCAGTCGGATTTTTTAACTTTCCGGCGTGCCTACTTCAGGTTATCGGCCCTCGTCTTGAAACTTGAGAAAGTTCGAAAAATTGGCGTCATTAGTTCGGCGATTAGTTGCACATCATTTTGATAGCAACCTACGCAAACCCATCTGCCTCGCAGGTTCCATAAAACACGAAACAAGGATTGTCGAACAATCAGACGAAAGCAGAATGCCCGCTTTCAAATAGACACGAATCACCGGGCAACAACTTTAGAGTGGGATTCGAAGAGGGACGGTCATCAAGACCATTACGCGGGGAAGTTGCAGTACGGGGCGCGAGGCGCCCCGTCATGAAAAGTCGTTCAGGCCGCCTGCCGACGCATCGCCAGGATCGCCGCGCCAAACCCGATGAAGGTCGAGCCCACCACCCGGCTCACCCAGCGCGACAGCGACGGCCGGGTCAGTACGCCCTTGGCCCGTGCGGCGAGCGCGGCGTACAGGCTCAGGGAGGTCAGCGACAGCAGGATGAAGATTCCGGTGAGGATCAGGAACTGCGGCAGCAATGCCGCGCCTTGGTCGATGAACTGCGGGAACAGCGCGGTGAAGAACATCGTCGCCTTGGGGTTGGTGACCGCGGTCAGGAACGCCGACTTGTACAGTTTCAACGGTGTCGGCCGGCGCTTGCCCGCGCCCTCCTCCACGCCTTCGACCAGCATCGGGTTCTTCTTCAGCAGTTGCCGTGTGCCGAGGTAGAACAGGTAGCCGGCGCCAATGACCTTGACCGCGTTGAACAGCATTTCCGAACTGGCCAGCAACGCCCCCAGCCCGAGCATCGCCGCCGCCGACAGGCAGAACAGCCCGGTGGCGTTACCCAGCGACGACCACACCGCGCTGCGTTGCCCGTGGGCCAGGCTGTTGTTGATCGCCATGAGCGTGGCGGGGCCTGGGCTGGCGATGGCGATCGCGGCAACCAGGGTGAAGGCGAGAAGCGAGTGAGTGTCCATGTTCAGGCTCGTGCAAGGCTACGGAACCCGCATCATACAGCGGAGCCATGATGAAAAGCGGCGGCCCTCGAACAATGCCACGTCACCCGCGAATGCGTCGGCGAACACACTACCGTCTTCGCGGGTAAACCCGCTCCTACAGATGCCCCACAGCACCACCAGACACCAGAAATGCGCCATGATGCCGCCCTGTGATCGATAACAAGAAAAGGAACTACCGATGCCCCGCCTGGATTGGCTCGAATACCACATGGCCCATTGCGACACCTTGGCGCAATGGCTGCACGCGCAGTTCCACTATGAGTTCCAGGATTTCCCCTTGCCAGCCTGGCAATGCGAGTTCGCCGAAGGGCAGCGCAATGGCAAGTGGAAGTGCCTGGTGGCGCTGGACGGCGACCGGTTGCTGGGCAGTGCCGCATTGGCCGTCGACGACCTGCCCGAACGACCGGAGCTCGGGCCCTGGCTGGCTTGCGTGTTCGTCAGCCCGCAGGCACGTGGCCAGGGGCTCGCCGAACGGTTGATCGAAGGGATCTGTCATCACGCCCGTGACGGCGGGGTCTCGACGCTGTACCTGCATACCCATGACCAGCACGCCTACTACGCGAAGCGTGGATGGCGCCTGGTGGAGCGGTTCGAGGCATGGGGCGAGGCGCACTGGCTCATGTCTCGTGACCTTGCCGCCACTGCCCCCTGACATGCCATGCCCCCTGCGCGAGCCACTGTTCTGGGTTGACGGTACTGACCCTTTCGCCGGCAAGCCGGCTCCTACAGGTATGGCGCGGCCCAATGGACTGCGCTTGCGCATTCCGCCGAATTGCTTGCCTGATCCTCTGGCGCGTGGGCTGGATCGGTTCCGCACCGACGCCCCTGTGCTAGCGTTTCCAGATTGGGGAACAACGTATTCCCCTGCCGCGAAACCAACCGATGATCAGCAGGTGAGCCCATGGAACTACGCATCAACCAGCAGACCTATCAGGTCGAGGCCGACGCCGACACGCCCTTGCTCTGGGTGATCCGCGACGACCTGGGCCTGACCGGCACCAAATATGGCTGCGGCCTGGCCCAATGCGGCGCCTGTTCGGTGCTGGTGGACGGCAATGTGGTGCGCGCCTGTGTCACCCCGGTGGCCGGCGTGGTCGGCCGCGAAATCACCACCATCGAGGCCATCGAGCAGGACGCGGTCGGCAAGCGCGTGGTCGCCGCCTGGGTCGAGCACCAGGTGGCCCAGTGCGGCTACTGCCAGTCCGGCCAGGTGATGGCGGCCACCGCGCTGCTCAAGCACACCCCCAAACCGAGCGATGCGCAGATCGACGCGGCCATGGTCAACCTGTGCCGCTGCGGCACCTACAACGCCATCCATGCCGCCGTGCACGACCTGGCCCAAGGGGAGAACGCCTGATGAATGCGCGTATCGATTCCTCCGATGACCTGTTGCGCTTACGCAACGGCGAAACCGTCAACCTGTCGCGCCGACGCTTCCTGGCGGGCACCGCCATTGGCGCGCTGGTACTGGGCTTCGGTTTGCCGCTGGGTTCGGCACGGGCTCAGGCAGCCGCCGCCACGACCGAACGCGGCACCCAGGTGCCGGCCTTCCTGGAAATCCGCCCGGACGGCAGCGTGCACCTGCTCAGCCCCTTCATGGAAGGCGGGCAAGGCATCAATACCGCCATGGCGCAGATCATCGGCGAGGAGCTGGATGCCGACCCCGCCACCTTCGTGGTCGACAGCGCCCCACCGGGTGAAGCCTACGTGGTGATGGAAAACGGTTGGCGCATCACCGGCGGCAGCATGTCGGTGCGCATGAGCTACCCGACCATGCGCCGCCTCGGTGCCCTGGCCCGGGCCATGCTGCTGCAGTCCGGTGCCGCGCAATGGGGTGTTCCGGTCAGTGAACTGACCACGAAACCCGGCAAGGTCGTGCACACGGCTTCGGGCCGTGAGCTGGGCTATGGCGAACTGGCCGCCAAGGCCATGGACCTGCCGGTGCCGGACCCGGCCAGCGTCACCCTGCGCGACCCCGGCCAGTTCCGCTGGATCGGCAAGCCGGTGCCGCGCCTCGACGCCCAAGACAAGTCCACCGGCAAGGCGATCTACAGCATCGACATCAAGGTCGACGGCATGCTCCACGCCGCCGTGCAGCATGCACCACGCCTGGGCATGACCGTAGGCAGCCTGCGCAACGAAGACCAGGTCAAGGCCATGAAAGGCGTGCACTCGGTGCATCAGTTGCCCGGCGCGGTGGCGGTGGTCGCCGAGCGCTGGTGGCACGCCAAGCGCGCCGTGGAAGCGCTGCAGGTGGACTGGCAAGCGCCCGGCGCCGACAGCCAGGTGCGGCCGATGCCCGCCGACTTCTCCAGCGACGGCTGGCGCGACCACCTGGCTGCCCAGACCGGGCCGAGCCGCGATGAAGAGAACGAAGGCGACGTGGCCGCCGCCCTGGCCGGCGCCAAGACCACGGTCGAGGCCACCTACCACAATCAGTTCCTCAACCATGCGCAGCTGGAACCGCCCTCCGCCACCGCCCGCTTCAACCCCGACGGTTCGCTGGAGGTGTGGCTGCCCAACCAGGCGCAGGACATGTTCCGCGACGACATCGCCAAGCGCACCGGCCTGGACCCAGCCCGCATCACCCTGCACTCGCCACTGCTCGGCGGCTTCTTCGGCCGGCACTTCCTGTACGACTCGGCCAACCCCTACCCGCAGGCCATCGCCCTGGCCAAGGCCGTGGGGCGGCCGGTGAAACTGATCTGGAGCCGCGAGGAAGAGTTCCTGCGCGATGCCATGCGGCCCATGGCCGTGGTCAAGTTCCGCGCCGGGCTGGACGACAAGGGTCTGCCGGTGGCCATCGAGGCGATCAGCGCGACAGAAGGCCCGACCGAGGCCATCGCCGGCAAGCAGGGCGACAAGGTCGATCCCACCGCCCTGGAAGGGCTGTCGGGCAAAGCCTACGCCATCGCCAACAAACGCATCGCACAGATCTACGTCAAAGGCCCGGCCATGCTGGGTTACTGGCGCTCGGTGGGCAACTCGCTGAACGACTTCTTCTACGAATCGTTCCTTGACGAACTGGCTGACAAAGGCGGCCACGACCCCTTCGAACTGCGCCTGCACCTGCTGCGCGAAAATCCGCGCCTGACCACGCTGCTGCAGGCGGTGGGCGAATTGTCCGGTGGCTGGAAGCGCGGCCCGTTCACCGCCGAGGACGGCAGCCGGCGCGCCCGCGGCGTGGCCATGGCCTCGCCGTTCGGCTCTGAAGCGGCGGTGATCGCCGAAGTCTCGCTGGAGGGCGGCCAGGTCAAGGTGCACGACATCTGGCAGGCCATCGACCCAGGCAGCATCGTCAACCCGGCAATCATCGAGGCGCAGGTCAACGGTGCGGTATCCCTGGGCTTGTCCCAGGTGCTGCTGGAAGAGGCGGTGTGGCTCAACGGCATGCCACGGGCGCGCAACTACGACTTGTACCCGGTGCTGCCGCCGTCGCGCATGGCCCGGGTGCATGTGCGCATCGTCGAAAGCGGGGCGAAGATGGGCGGCATTGGCGAACCGCCGCTGCCGGCCGTGGCGCCCGCAGTGGCCAATGCCGTGGCACGGCTGACCGGCCAGCGCGTGCGCAGCATGCCCCTGAGCCGCCATACGTTCAGCTGACACGACAAGGACCGCCCAATGAGCAATAGCCGATTCGCCAGAGCCGCTGGCTGGCTGGTCCTGCCGTGCCTGGTCGCGGCAGGCCTGCTGGCCTGGTACGTCATCCGCGAGCCCGTCTCGCCATTCCCCCAGGAGCAGACCGTCGACGCTGCACTGATCAGCCGTGGCGAGTACGTCGCCCGCCTCAGCGATTGCGTGGCCTGCCACAGCCTGCCCGGCAAGGCACCGTTTGCCGGTGGGCTGGAGATGGCCACGCCGCTGGGGGCGATCCATGCCACCAACATCACCCCCGACCCGGAGCACGGCATTGGCGCCTATAGCCTGGCCGACTTCGACCGCGCCGTGCGCCATGGCGTCGCGCCGGGCGGGCGGCGGCTGTACCCGGCCATGCCCTACCCGTCCTACGTCAAGCTCAGCGACGATGACATGCGGGCGCTCTATGCATTCTTCATGAAAGGCGTACAACCGGCTGCCGAAGCCAATATCCCCAGCGATATTCCCTGGCCGCTGAACCTGCGCTGGCCCATCGCCCTGTGGAACGGCCTGTTCGCGCCGACCACGCCCTACGCACAGAAACCCGATCAGGACCCGTTGTGGAATCGCGGCGCCTATATCGTCCAGGGGCCCGGCCACTGTGGCAGTTGCCATACTCCGCGCGGTCTGGCCTTCAACGAGAAGGCCCTGGACGAAGCGGGCGCGCCCTTCCTCGCCGGCGCCCTGCTCGATGGCTGGTACGCGCCCAGCTTGCGCCAGGACCACAACACCGGGCTGGGCCGCTGGAGCGAAGCGCAGATCGTGCAGTTCCTCAAGACCGGGCGCAACCAGCATGCCGTGGTGTACGGTTCGATGACCGAGGCGTTCAACAACTCCACGCAATTCATGACCGATGATGACCTGGCCGCGATCGCCCGCTACCTCAAGTCATTGCCCGGCGACCTGCAACGTGACGGCGCACCGTGGCAGTACCAAGCGGTATCTGCGGGCATAGACACGCCGGGGGCACATACCTACGTGACCCGCTGCGCCAGCTGCCATGGCCTGGATGGCAAGGGCCAGGCCGAATGGATGCCGCCGCTGGCGGGCGCCACCTCGATGCTGGCGAAGGAGAACGCCTCGGCGATCAATATCACCCTCAATGGCTCGCAGCGCATCGTCGCGGCCGGCGTGCCGGACGCCTATCGCATGCCGGCGTTCCGCGAGCAGTTATCGGATCAGCAGATCGCCGAGGTGCTGAGCTTTGCCCGCGCCACCTGGGGCAACCAGGGCGGCGCGGTGGACGCCCAGGCGGTCGGCAAGCTGCGCGGCCATACCGACCCGGCCAGCAGCAGCCCGATCATCCTGCACATGCGCTGACCTGCAGACACACGAGGACACCATGGAAAGCATCGACCTGCTGGTCCTGCGCACCACCCACGACTGGCTCCAGGCCGGCCACCGCGTGCTGCTGGTCACCGTCGCCCGCACCTGGGGCTCATCCCCTCGTCCGGTCGGCTCGATGATGGCCCTGCGCAACGACGGCCGGGTGATCGGCAGCGTGTCCGGCGGCTGCATCGAGGATGACTTGATCCACCGTTACACCACCACTTATGGCGGCAGCGGACTGCCGGAAGGGCCACCCGAGGTGATCCGCTACGGTGTCAGTGCCGATGAGGCTCACCGCTTTGGGCTGCCCTGTGGCGGCACGCTGGAACTGGTCCTTGAATTCAGCCCCGCGCCAGCCCCGCTGCAGCAGTTGCTTGCTCAACTCGACAACGGCATCCTGATGCGTCGGCACCTGACACTGGCCGATGGCACGACCCGCCTCGAAACCACCACCACACCGGAGCAGTTCAGCTTCGATGGCCAGCATATGATCAATACCCTCGGCCCCGGCTACCGCATGCTGCTGATCGGTGCTGGCGCGCTGGCCGAGTACCTGGCGACGATGGCGCTGTTCAATGGTTTCAAGGTGGCCGTGTGCGACCCGCGGCCGGAACACATGGCCACCTGGTCGGTCGCGGGCGTGGAGCACCTCAAGGGCATGCCGGACGACGTGGCACATGACTTCAGGGCCGACTTGCGCACCTGCATCATCGCTGTCAGCCACGACCCGAAACTCGACGACCTGGCCCTGCTCGAGGCCTTGCACAGCCCAGCCTTCTACATCGGTGCCATCGGCTCGCGGCGCAATAGCCAACTGCGCCGCGAGCGGCTGATCGAGCATTTCGGGGAAAGCGAAGCCTCGCTCGAACGCCTGCACGGCCCCATCGGCATCTATATCGGCAGCAAGACCCCGGCGGAGATCGCGGTCAGCGTGATGGCCGAAGTGCTTGCGGCAAAGAACGCAGTCAATTTGCCGGGCGCGGTCAACGTATCCCGGGCAAAAGGCGGGATTGAAGGCATGCACTTGTAGGAGCCAGCCTTGCTGGCGAACAGGGCAAGCGTGGATCTCGGGGCAGTGTGGACTTCTTCGCCAGCAAGGCTGGCTCCTACACAAGAAGTTGGGCCGTTGCTCCCGTTCTGCCTGCCAGTGGCTATGCTTCACCTCGCAAAAGCCCACCGGTATCGACCACAAGGAAGACAGGCCCATGAAATCCACCCGTTCCCTCGCTCGTGCCATCGCTCTAGCTTCATTGATGTCCGCCGCCAGCTTCACCGCCCAGGCCGCCGAACTGCCCATCGCCAGCGAAGCGCTGGAAAGCCACATCACCACCCAGGTGACCGCCATCGACCTGGCCAACCGTCAGGTGACGGTCAAGGGACCCCATGAGAAGGACGTGACCTTCCAGCTCACCGAAAAGGCCAAGGCCCTGCCCAACCTCAAGGTCGGCGACCAGGTCGACATCTATGTGACCCGGGCCATCGCCTATGTACTGGACACCAAGGTGGGGGGCGCGCCAAAGGCCAGTGAGGAGTCCGGCACCATTCGCGCCACCAAGGACAACCCCAACCCCGGTGGCGAGGCGTTCCGCCAGGTGCGGGTCACCTCGAAGATCGAAAAGATCGACCTGAAGACCCACGAAGTCACCCTGCTACCGCCCGAGGGCAAGGTGCAGGTGGTCAAGGTCGAGAAGCCCGAGCTCCAGGCGCGCATGAAGAACCTCAAGGTCGGCCAGACCGTCGATGCCATCTACACGGAAGTACTGCGTGTGGAAACCTCGCGCTAGATCCCCCTCGCCCTGGTGGCGGGCTTGCCTGTAAGGTGGGCCATCCGGCCCACTCAAAGGAATGCCCGCCATGATCACCTGCCACCTCAAGTACGTCATCGACCCGTACCAGCTCCCGGCCTTCGAGGCCTACGGCAAGCTTTGGATCGATCTGGTCAACCGCATGGGCGGCGTGCACCACGGCTACTTCCTGCCCAGCGAAGGCGCCAACAACATCGCCTACGCGCTGTTCAGCTTCGAAAGCCTCGCGGCTTACGAGCAGTACCGCACAGCCTCGCAAACCGACCCTGAGTGCATCGCCGCCTTTGCCCTGGCCGAGCAGCAGCGCTTCATCCTCAGCTACGAGCGCAGTTTCCTGCGCCCGATGCTTGGCTGAGCACAATGAAGGTCAGCGCTTGACGCCGTGCTGGATGACGATCGAGTCGGTGCCGAGCTTGGCCATGACTTCTGCTTTACGCGCGTCGGCCTCGGCCTTGGCCGGGAACGGCCCCATCAGCACCACCGGCTTGCCGTCGCGGTACTCGACCCAGGACGGGATGCCCTTCTCGATCAGGCGCGCGGTCATGTCGGTCAGGGCGCCCATGTTAGGGCCCTGGATCACCTCGACATCCCAGCCTTCCGGTGCCGGCTGCTCGGCCAGCGCCTCGGCGCGACGCTGCAGGTCGGCACCGCCGCAGACCTCGCGGATACGCAGGTTGTTGCCGGTTTCGTCGATGAGGATCTCGTACTGGCCATCGTGCTTGATCGCCACGTAGCTGCGGTAGGGCTCGTACTGCCCGGCATCGTCCTTGCCCCGCACCTGGCCGCAGATCGAGCCCTGCGTGTCGAAACGCACGTTGGCGAACTTGGCCGTCTTGGGGTTGTGCAGGTGTTCGGCGACCTGCTTGTGCACGCCCTCGACTTCGTTGTTACAGCCCGCCAGGGCCAACATCGCCATTACCACCGCCAGTTTGCGCACGCCTGTACCTCCAGATTCGAAGGGGCGGATTCTAGCATGGCGGGAGGGGGTTGCCGGGGATGGGCGGCGAAGGTGGAAGGTTGCAGCGTGTGTCCGCGGCAACGGAATCGTAGAAAGCAAAAAGGGCGATCCTTTCGGATCGCCCTCTTCTGATTTGGTAGGCACAATTGGACTCGAACCAACGACCCCCACCATGTCAAGGTGGTGCTCTAACCAACTGAGCTATGTGCCTGTCGTGTGGTGCGCATATTAGTGATCAGATGCACACCTGTAAAGCGTTTTTTTCAAAAAAATCAAAAACTTTGCGAAACAGCTTCACATGGCCTCTGCCTGGGCGCACGCGGAACATCGAACCCTGTGGGAGCGGCCTTGTGTCGCGAATGGGCTGCGCAGCGGCCCCAGCAGTTTCGGCCCCAGCGCTAAAACCCTGGGGGTTGCTTTGCAGCCCATTCGCGACACAAGGCCGCTCCCACAGGGAATGCGCATAGCCTGAAGCCTCGTTTCGTCGAGGCCGGAGGCCAGAAATGCAAAAAGGGCGATCCTTACGGATCGCCCTCTTCTGATTTGGTAGGCACAATTGGACTCGAACCAACGACCCCCACCATGTCAAGGTGGTGCTCTAACCAACTGAGCTATGTGCCTGTCGTGTGGGGCGCATTCTACGCGATCCAAAACCGGTGTCAACCGTTTTTTTCACGCTAACTCACTGAATCTTAAAATATTTATAGAAAGGCCAGGCTGCAGGTGCGCGTAAAGGATTTTCACCGGACGACTAGCGGGTGTTTATTATTATTGATAGCATCGGTACATTCGTTAAAAATATAAAACACGAGGTTCCTCGAGCATGGCCAACACCCCCTACCCCCAGTCCTACTACGCCGCCTCGGCCAACCCGGTGCCGCCACGTCCGGCGCTGCTGGGTGAGGTGGAAACCGATGTGTGCATCATCGGTGCCGGCTACACCGGCCTGTCCAGCGCCCTGTTCCTGCTGGAAAACGGCTTCAAGGTGAGCATCGTCGAAGCCGCCAAGGTCGGCTTCGGCGCCTCGGGCCGCAACGGCGGCCAGATCGTCAACAGCTACAGCCGCGACATCGACGTCATCGAACGCACCGTCGGCCCCAAGCAGGCGCAACTGCTGGGCCAGATGGCCTTCGAGGGCGGCCGCATCATCCGTGAGCGCGTGGCCAAGTACAACATCCAGTGCGACCTGAAGGACGGCGGCGTGTTCGCCGCGCTGACCAGCAAGCAGATGGGCCACCTGGAATCGCAGAAACGCCTGTGGGAACGCTTCGGCCACAACCAGCTGGAGCTGATGGACCAGAAGCGCATCCGTGAAGTGGTGGCTTGCGACAGCTATATCGGCGGCATGCTCGACATGAGCGGCGGCCACATCCACCCATTGAACCTGGCCCTGGGCGAAGCCGCCGCGGTCGAGTCGCTGGGCGGCATCATCTATGAGCAGACCCCGGCCGTACGCATCGAGCGTGGCGCCAACCCGGTTGTGCACACCCCGCAGGGCAAGGTCCGCGCCAAGTTCATCATCGTCGCCGGCAACGCCTACCTGGGCAACCTGGTGCCGGAGCTGGCCGCCAAGTCCATGCCGTGCGGCACCCAGGTAATCACCACCGAGCCGCTGGGCGAGGAACTGGCCCGCACCCTGCTGCCGCAGGATTACTGCGTCGAGGACTGCAACTACCTGCTCGACTACTACCGCCTGACCAGCGACAAGCGTCTGATCTTCGGCGGTGGCGTGGTGTACGGCGCGCGCGATCCGGCGAACATCGAGGCGATCATCCGTCCGAAGATGCTCAAGGCCTTCCCGCAACTGAAGGACGTCAAGATCGACTACGCCTGGACCGGCAACTTCCTGCTGACCCTGTCGCGCCTGCCGCAGGTCGGCCGTATCGGCGACAACATCTATTACTCGCAAGGTTGCTCGGGCCACGGCGTGACCTACACCCACCTGGCAGGCAAGGTGCTGGCCGAGGCCCTGCGCGGCCAGGCCGAGCGTTTCGACGCGTTCGCCGGCCTGCCGCACTACCCGTTCCCGGGTGGCCAGATGCTGCGTGTGCCGTTCAGCGCCATCGGTGCCTGGTACTACAGCCTGCGCGATCGCCTGGGCTTCTGATATAAATCCATCGCGGGGCAAGCCCGCCCCCACGACCATCGTGGGGGCGGGCTTGCCCCGCGATCATTTCAACCTCAATGCCCCAGGCTGTTGACCGCCTGCTTCGCCGCGATCTCCTGCCCCGCGCGGGCCAGCTCATCGGCCGCCTGCAACCAACGCTGGCGATCCACCTGGGCCGGTACCTGCCGTGGCGACTGCACCAGCACCGCCCAACGCCCCTCCTTCGCCCACGCCGACTCGAAGTCAGCGAAGCTCACCAGCTGGCGCCGATGCATGCCCGAACGCAGCAGCACACGCTGCTTGTAACGGTCATAACCGATCAACACCGCATAGCGCGTCTCGCTCCACCAGGCCGAACCCTCCTGGTAGCGCACCAGCACCGGATAGCCCGCGGCCACCTGCGCCAGCAAGGCATCGATGCGCTTGTCCAGGGGATAGACGACCATGCCGTACTCGCGGGCCACCCGGGGGATGCCGGTGTCCAGCTTGTCTGCGGCCTTGGGCAGGCCCAGCGACTTGTCCAGCAGGCCAGGGGTGATCGGCGCGCCTTTCTGCGACAGCACGGCGGCCAGGGCCATCGAACCGCTGTGATTGGCGTTGCCACGGTAGAACGGCACGCTGCTGATCTCGACCCGCTGCGGCAGGCTGTTGAGCGATGCTGGCGGCGCACTGGCGCAACCGGACAACGCGGCCGCCACCAGGCAAGCTGCCAGCAGCCGGCGTGGGCCGAAGATTCGGGAGTTTGGAGAAAGTTGCAACATGGGCACTCGCTTGTTCCGATGCCAGGCAGGCGACGCCCGGCCCTGGGCACAGATCATAGGCGTCGGGCGCCTGCGGGTATAGCCCGGCACGGGCTTGGAACGAAACGGCCCAAGCACTAGACCTTAGGTCAATGGAACGTCACAGGCGGCGCGCTAGACTGAAGCTGTGTCTGGACGGCAAGCACGGCTCGCCGGAGAGAAGGAGGCACACATGAGCCTGACAATGGCAATTCTCATGCTGGTCGGCATGTGGCTGAGCGTAGCGGCCGCCATGCTCTGGGGCGTGCTGCGCATCGTGCGGCGACACTCCCACCCTCACCACCTGCCCCCTCAGGCCCTGGCCAAGCCACAGCCCGTGCGCCGTGCGCGGCGCCATGCCGGGGCACATTGACGGCGACGACTTCCGAGCCATGAACGACATGAGGGGGCCAGTGGCCCCCTCTTGTCGTTCACTTGCAACTTGGCGCTTGATTACCCTTCAGCTGCCTCACGCTTCAAACGTGCCCGACGCGCCATGATGTTGAGGATCTCGATGGCCGTCGAGAAGGCCATGGCTGCGTACACATAACCTTTCGGTACATGGGCGCCGAAGCCTTCGGCAATCAGGGTCATGCCGATCATGATCAGGAAGCCCAGGGCCAGCATCACCACGGTCGGGTTGTCGTTGATGAACTTGGCCAGCGGGTCGGCGGCCACCAGCATCACGATCACGGCGCTGATCACGGCGATGATCATGATCGGCAGGTGCTCGGTCATGCCCACGGCGGTGATGATGCTGTCGATCGAGAAAACGATGTCCAGCAGCAGTATCTGGAAAATCGCCGCAGTAAAGCCAATGGTCACGGTACTGCCGACCTTGGACTCTTCCTTGGCGCCATGGGGGTCGACGCTTTCATGGATTTCCTTGGTCGCCTTCCACAGCAGGAACAGGCCACCGGCGATGAGGATCATGTCCTTCCACGAGAACGTGTGGCCGAACACCTCGACCACCGGCTCCGTCAGCTGGACGATCCAGGCCACGGTGCTGAGCAGCGCCAGGCGCATGACCAGGGCCATGCTGATACCGATGCGGCGGGCCTTGGAACGGTATTGCTCAGGCAGCTTGTTGGTGAGGATGGAAATGAAGATCAGGTTGTCGATGCCGAGTACGACCTCCATGGCCACCAGGGTGGCGAGGGCAACCCAGGCGGTGGGGCTTGCGGCGAGTTCCAGCAAATATTCCATGGGTCAGTCCTGCTCTCAGATGTCCTGGTTGTCTTTCTTGTCGTCTTCGGCCTTGGCTTTGCCATCGCTGCCAATCGCCTCGCTCAGGGCCTCCTGGGCGGCGTCGTTGGTCTTGTCGATGGCCTGCTTGGCCGTTTCGGCCGCCTGGTCGAGCATCTGCTGGGCGGATTTCTCGGCCTGGTCGCAGCCAGACATGGCGAACAGTGCCAGCGCCAGCACCAACGGTGTACCAATGGATTTGAGTTGTAGCATGGGGTCCTCGCTTGTCGAATGCCGTGCGGCGCGTCATGCGCCTGATGGGGTTGCATTCTAGAGAGACTGAAACATCCGGAAAATTCGTATTTTCAGCGTATATACTTCGGTTTTTACGAATATGGACGCGCCATGCTCAACTACCGCCAGCTCCACTATTTCTGGGCCGTGGCCAAGACCGGCAGCATCGCCCGCGCCAGTGAGCAACTGAACCTCACCCCGCAGACCATCAGTGGCCAGATCAGCCTGTTCGAGCAAACCTGGAACCTCGAACTGTTCCAGCGCGTCGGCCGCCAGCTGGAACTCACCGAGACCGGGCGCCAGGCCTTGGTCTACGCCGAGCAGATGTTCCAGATCGGCGGCGAGCTGGAAGCCATGCTGCGGTCCGGGCCGCAGGAACAGATACTGTTTCGCGTGGGGGTGGCCGACGTGGTGCCCAAGTCCATCGTCTATCGCCTGCTGGCACCGACCATGGAGCTGGACGAGGTGCTGCGCATCAATTGCCGCGAGGACAAGTTCGAGCGCCTGCTCGCGGACCTTGCGATCCAGCGCCTGGACCTGGTGATCTCCGACAGCCCGATGCCCAGCCACCTGGACATCAAGGGCTACAGCCAGAAACTCGGCGAATGCGGCCTGAGCTTCTTCGCCACCCACGCCCTGGCCGAATTGCTCGACAAGCCCTTCCCCGCCTGCCTGGACGACGCGCCGCTGCTGATCCCCGGCCAGGAGACCGTGGTGCGCAGCCGCCTGCTGCGTTGGTTGGCCGAGCAGCAGGTGCAGCCACGGATCGTCGGCGAGTTCGATGACAGTGCGTTGATGCAGGCGTTCGGGCAGTCCGGCAGCGGGATCTTCGTCGCCCCTAGCGTGATCGCCGAAGAGGTGTGCCGGCAGTATGGCGTGCGCCTGATCGGCCAGACCGAGGCGGTCAACGAATCGTTCTATGCCATCTCGGTGGAGCGCAAGGTCAAGCACCCCGGGATCATCGCGATCACCGAAGGCGCACGGCGGGAGCTATTCAACTGGTAGCACGCTGCAACCTACCCGTAGGAGCCGGCTTTGCCGGCGAACACCGGCAAAGCCGGTGCCAACCACCGCGGCGCCCGCTTGGCAAGCCCGCCCCACAAGGTCAATGCCGCCCCACCATCGCCACGATGGTCGCCTGCAGCTCCTCCTTGGCCTCCCGCGCCTCCAGCTCCCCAGTCGCCGCGCCTTGGGACAACGCCTCCGCCGCCCCCACCAGCGCCCGCATCCCGGCCTGGCCGATGCGGCCTCCAGCCGAGAACGGCTCCAGGGCCTCGCGGCACTTGGCGAGGAACGGCCCCTCGTATACACGCTTGAGCGCCTCCAGCTCCGGCGATCCGGCCAGCGCTGCGCTCACCCCGGGGATCTCCCGCCCCTGGCTCATCACACAATCCACATACGCCTCGGCGATCACCCAGGCCCTGCCCGGCAGATCGGCCGCGCAGCCCATCAGGGCACTGTTGAGCATGGCCGTCTGTCGCGCGTCGTACTCCTGGTACAGCGCCACCAACAACCCGGTGCGGGTTTCGAAATGGTCGTACACCACCGGCTTGGTCACGCCCGCCTGTTCGGCCAGACGCCCCAGGCTCAGGGCATCGGTCCCCTCCTCGCGCACCAGCTGCCAGGCCACGTCCAGCAGTTGGCGGCGACGCTCCTCACGGGACAGGCGCTTGCGCGCCGTGGGTTTGCCATCGCTTGACATTGCTTACCTACCAAAAGTAACTTACCAACGGTAACTTACTGCGAGTATATAGCGCTCGCCCCATCCGTGCACCCTGCTTCTGGAGAACCTGCCATGCATGCCCTGATCGTCATTGGCCACCACGACCCCGACTCCCTCACCCACGCCATCGCCGAGCAGATCGCCGCCGGCCTGCGTGCCGCCGGCCACACCAGCGAATTCGCCGACCTGTCCCGCGAAGGCTTCGACCCGCGCTTCGGCCTGGCCGACCATGCCGTGCACCGGCGCCAAGCCGGGCCGCCCGCGGACGTACTGGCCGAGCAGGCGCGCATCGATCGCGCCGATACCTTGGTACTGGTCTATCCCATCTATTGGTGGTCGCTACCGGCACTGCTCAAAGGCTGGGTCGAGCGTGTGTTCAGCAATGGCTGGGCCTTCGACCAGGCCGCCGACGGCAGCACCACCAAACGCCTCAGGGGCATGACCGCGCACCTGGTCGGCATAGCCGGAGCTGACGCAGGTACCTTCGAACGACACGGCTATGGCGAAGCGATGCGCGTGCAGATCGAGCACGGCATCTTCGACTATTGCGGTGCGCGCGTACTGAGCTCGACCTTGATGCCCGACAGTGAAGGCGGGCGCCCTGCGCCGCTGCTCGAACAGGCCCGCACGCTGGGCCTGCAGCTGTTTGACGGCCTGGACGCGGCGGCCTGAACACTTGCGCCGCACCATTCACCCGGCGCGGCGCGACCTGGGCAAACCATGAAGAATTGCACATATACGCTCCCCCACCCCGTTGGCACTCTGCACCGCAGCCCCGCCACGGGCACCGGCGACCGGTCCCGCGGCGATTGTCCAGCCGACGAGCGATGGAGAGCGATACGTGGACATACTCGGTTGCGATGCCAGCACCCTGTCAGACGCGGTCAAGCGGGGCGCGATCCGCCCAGCGCAGGTGCTGGACGCCTATTTCCAGCAGATCGACACGGTCAACCCCCACATCAACGCCATAGTGCAGAGCAACCGGGAGATGGCCTACGAACAGGCGGCCTGGATCGAGCGCGAGCTGCCTCGCCTGCAACACAAACGCTTGCTGGGCGTCCCCTTCAGCGTCAAGAACACCTGCCACGCCCTGGGCTACAGCCCCGACAAGGGCTGTGCCGGCCTCGCAGGCCAGGCCAGCGAAACCGACGCCACCGTGGTGGCCCGCCTGCGCGGCGAAGGCGCGCTGCTGCTGGGCCTGACCAACACCCCCGAGCTGAGCATCGGCTACGAGACCGACAACCTGCTCTACGGCCAGACCCGCAACCCCCATGACCTGACCCGCAGCCCCGGCGGCAGCAGTGGCGGCGAGGCGGCGCTGATCGCCGCCCAAGGTTCGCTGCTGGGCATCGGTTCCGATGCCAGTGGCAGCCTGAGGGTACCGGCGCACAACAGCGGCATCTGCACCTTGCGGCTCACCCAAGGGCGCGTGCCCCTCACAGGTCACTTCCCCCTGGACTGCATGGGCATGTTCAGCCCGTTCATCAGCTTCGGCCCCATGGCCCGCACCATTGCCGACCTGCGCCTAGCCGCGCCGCTGCTGGCCGGCCCCGACGGCCGCGACCCCCACGTGCCGCCGGTGCCCTGGCACACCGCGTCCCCCCAGGCACTGTCCGAACTGCGGGTGGCCTGGTACGCCGACGACGGCATCAGCACGCCACAGGACGATATCCGCCAGGCCGTGGCCCACGCCGCCGATGCCCTGCGCGGCGAAGTCGCCTGCCTCGACGAGCGCCGCCCCGACTGCCTCGGGCAAATCGAGGAGTTGCTGGCCGACAGCATCCTGCTCGGTGGCGACCAGGGGCAGTGGCTCAGCGACCTGATCCAGCAACTGGGCCTGCGCGAAATCTCGCCCTTGCTGCGCGAATACCACGCGCTGACCCGCCAGAGCCAGCTCACGGTCACCCAGTTGCGCGGCATCTGGATGCAGCTGGACCGCTGCCGCCAGGCGATGCTGCGCTTCATGGAGGATTACGACGTGATCCTCTGCCCCGTCGCCGCGACGGTCGCCAAGCCCCATGGTTGCTCCTACGCGCAGGTACGCGATTTCAGTTATTCGATCTGCTACAGCCTGGTCAACTGGCCGGTGGCGGTGGTGCCCATCGGCCAGTCCCGCGACGGCCTGCCGATCGGCATCCAGGTCATCGCCAAGCCCTGGCGCGAAGACCTCGCCCTGCAGGTGGCCGGCCACCTCGAGCAACTGGCCGGCTGGCACAAGCCGCGCCTGGCCCTCGACGCCTGACAGCCCTCCCCTCCCAACGAATCCGCAGGTAAGCCATGGAAGCGCTCGACAATCGATCACTGCACACCCACGGCGGCCACCCCTTCACGATGGTCGCCGCCACCCCCCTGCAAAGCCGCCTGCACCGCCTGCTCGGCGTGCTGGCCGCCCCCTGGCTGTTGCCACGGCGCTGGCGCAACTCGCGGGCGCTGCGCGACCGCACCCGCCCCTACCACTACATCGGCAAGCTGGCCAGGCACGCCGACGGCAGCTGGCGGCGCTACCTGCGCCTGCCGACCTTCGCCGGCGACTACAGCGTGCTGATCGGCGTCGAGGAGATCCGCGGGCTGATGCAACACCCGCGCATGGGCCAGGGCGAGCTGGTCGGCGACGGTCGCCAGTTCCTGGTCATCGCCGATGCGCTGGGGCGCATGCGCCTGAGCAAGGAGCGCCAGGACGCCAAGCAGAAGCGCAACATCATCGCCCACCTGGTCAGCGGCCCGGAACGTTTCATCCAGACCATGCGCCAACTCAGCGAGCAGCGGGTGCGTCGCTGGTGGCAAGGCGCGCCGACCTTGCTGGTCAACGCCGAACTCAGCGAATTCACCGCCGAGGTCTACCTGCGCTCGGTCATGGACCTTCAGGGGCCGGTGGAAGGCGTGGGGCAGATGCTCGAGGAGCAGGTGGACCTGCTCGGGCAGGCTTTCGCCTACCACAAGCCCGCGCACTTCAACCGTCGCTTCGACGAGCTCAAGCGCCAGTTGGTGGCGCGCATCGGCAACGATCCGGGCTTGCTCAACAGCACCGACTACACCCACCGGCTCAATGCCTACATCGACCAGCACTACCAGTCGCTGCAGGACGAGGCGTTCGCCACCGGGCTCAATGGCGCGGTGCTGGCCGGCTACGTGGCGCCTTTCCCGTCGTTCCTCGCCCTGGTCGACGAGCTCGGCCGTCACCCCCGCTATCGCCAGGCCCTGCGCCAGGAGCTGCTGACGAAGGGCGATGACCACGCCGCCTACATCCGCCGCGACGACACGCTGCTGCACGCCTGCGTCCACGAAGTGCTGCGCCTGCATCCGGCACAGCCCTTCCTGTTCCGCGCGGCGAGCCGCGACCTGATGGTCAACGGCCATTTCGTCCGCCAGGGCAGCGAGTTGGTGGCCGACATCTACCACGTGCTGCGCCTGCCCGAGCTGTGGGGCGAGGATGCCGACGCCTTCCGCCCCGAGCGCTTCCAGGAAGCCCCGGAGCGCTACCGCCAGCCGTTCCTCGCCTACTCCAGCGGGCCGAACAACTGCACCGGCCAGATGTTCTCGCGCTACTCGCTCAAGGTGCTGCTGGCCGAAATGGTGCGCGCCGGCGACTGGGAATCCACCGATGAGCCCCTCGAACATCACTTCCACTTCGCCCTGGCCATGAGCCGCCCGGTGCGGATCCGCCTGAAGGAGCACCATCATGGCTGAGACCCTCGCCAACCCTTACCAACGCCGTTTCTTCCTGGAGTGGCAACTGGCGCCAGGCAGCACCCTGTACAACACGCCATTGGTCTATCGAGTGGCCGGGGCGCTCGATCTGCCCGCGTTGCAGAGCGCCCTGGCGCACTTCGTCAACCACTACTACCCGGCCTGCCTGGGCCGCTTCGAACAACGTGGCGAAGCCCTCTGGCAGTTGGCCGGGCCAGCCCAGGCCCAAGTACTCACGGTGTGCGACCTGCCCCCGGAACACGAACTGGAGCTGGCAACCGAGCAGGTACTGGCGCATCCGTTCGACCTGCGCACCGGCCCGCTGTTTCGCTTCGACCTGCTGCGCCAGGGCGACGAGCAGCGACTGGTGCTGAACTTCCACCACATTATCGCCGACGCCACCTCGGCCCTGCAGTTCGTCCAGGTCCTGGCCGAAAGCTACGCGTGCCATCAGCAGGGTCGCCCACTACCCCAACCGGAGCCTGACACCCGTGCGTCGGTGCAAGACAGCACCGCCAGCGCCGACGTCGCGCACTGGTGCCAGCGCCTGGCCGGGCTGCCCCTGAGCGTCGACCTGCCGCGCCAGCACAGCGCCCAGGCGGGCGACTCGGGGCTGGGCGCCTCGCATTACTTCGACCTGCCCGAACCACTGGCCCGCTCGTTGCGCCGCTATGCCCGCAGCCAGGGGGCCACGCCTTTCGTGGTCCTCGCCGCCGCGCTGGCCCACGTGCTGGCTGGCTACAGCGGTGCCCAGGCGCTGGTGCTCAACCACCCGGTGGACGAACGGCCCGCTGGTGCCCGTCGGGTGCTGGGCTGCCGAATCAACAACTACCCATTGCCAGTCGAGCTCGCCAGCGAGGGCAGCCTGCAAGCGCTGGTCGCCAGGCTGCGCGAGGAGCGCAAGGCTGCCCGCCAGCACCCGCGTTTTACGCTCACCGACGTGATGCGCCAGCTACGCGAACAGGGCGAGAGCGTGGAACGGCCCTTCAATGTCAGCCTGGTCGAGGCCTACTTCGGCGCTGACCAACTGATCCTGGGCCAGGCGGTCTTTGCGCCTCAGCCCCTCGGCCGGCGCCAGGTGGTAGGCGACCTGGTGGTCGCCTACCAGCTCGACACCCAGCGTATCCGCCTGCGCCTGGACTACCCGCTCGAATCATTCAGCGAGGCGTTCATCCAACGCCTGGGTGAAAGCTTGCAGCACACGCTCGAGCAGGCGCTGGCCGCCCCCGAACAGCCCATGCAGCGCCACTGGCTGCTGCCGACGGGCATGGCCGAGCGCCTGCAAGCCTTCGCTGGCGAACCCGCGTGCCACGCAGTGGGCCAGGAAGGGGTGATGCAGCGCTTCCTCGAGCAGGTGCAACGGCGTCCCGATGCGCCGGCCCTGCAGTACCGCCAGGGCACCCTCGACTACCGGCAACTGGCCGGCGCGGCCTCGGCGCTGGCCGATCGGCTCGGCGAACAGGCCCGGGGCGGCTGCATCGGCGTCCACCTGCGGCGCAAGGACCAGGCCGTCATCGCCATGCTCGCGGTGCTGGGCAATGGCGCGGCCTATGTGCCGATTGACCCGGACATGCCGCTGGAACGGCTCAAGGATATCGTCGCCGACAGCGGCATGGACCTGTTGATCACCGACCAAGCATTGCCCATCGACGTGCGCCAGTTGTGCCCTTCGCCACCGTCGGCACGCACCGTGCCCCGGCCCGTGTCCCTGCAGGCGCCAGCGCCGGACAGCCTGGCCTACCTCATCTACACCTCCGGCTCGACCGGCAAGCCGAAGGGCGTGCGCATCGCCCACGCCGCGCTGGGCAACCTGATCGCCGACTTCGTGGCCGACCTTGAAATCAGCGCGCGGGACCGGGTGCTGGGCGCCACCGCCATCGGTTTCGACATCTTCGGCCTGGAGCTGTACGGCGCGCTCACCAGCGGCGCCTGCCTGCAACTGATCGACGACCAGGTGCGCGACCCGACGGCCCTGGCCCAGGCCCTGGACGCGCTGCGTCCGACACTGCTGCAAGGCACGCCATCCTTCTGGTCGCTGCTGGCACTGGCCGGCTGGCACCCGGCCGAACGCGACGGCGTTCGCCTGTTGTGCGGGGGCGAGGCCCTGTCGAGCAACCTGGCCAGCTACCTGCTGGGCTGCGCCGGGCAGGTGGTGCAGGTCTATGGGCCCACCGAAACCACCATCTGGTCGACCCGCCAGCGCCTGACCGATGCCAGCCAGCACGCGGTGATCGGTCGGCCGATCGGCGCCACCCGCTGCTACGTGCTCGACCCCCAGGGGCAGCCAGTGCCCTGGGGCGCCAGTGGCGAGCTGTGCATCGGCGGCGCCGGCCTGGCCGAGGGTTATCACCAGCGCGACGCGCTGACCGCCGAACGCTTCCCGCTGCTCGATCCGCTGGGCCTGGAAGGCCGGCCGACCCGCCTGTACCGCACCGGCGACCGAGTGTGCTGGAACGACCAGGGCGAGCTGGTCTACCACGGCCGCCTGGACTTCCAGGTCAAGGTGCGTGGCCACCGCATCGAACTGGGCGAGATCGAGCACGCGCTGCATCAACTGCCCGGCATCCGACAGGCCGTGGTGCTGGCCTGGGACAGCGATGGCCAGACCGAGCTGAGCGCCCACGTGGTGCCCCAGGATGACGGCCTGGGCGACCCCGACGCCTGGCGCGCGGCCCTGCTCGAACGGCTGCCGGCGTACATGGTGCCGCAGCGTTTCGAATGCCTGGCCCGGCTGCCGCACTCGCTCAACGGCAAGGTCGATCGCCGGGCACTGAGCCGCCCCGCGCGCAGCGACCTGGCGCCACAGGCCGCGCCGCAGGGCGCGACCCAGCTGCGGCTGGCCAGGCTCTGGCAGGACTTGCTTGAAGTGCCGCAGGTCGGTGCCGAGCAATCGTTCTTCGAACTGGGTGGCCATTCGCTGATGGCCGCCCAGTTGCTGGTGGCCATCGACCAGCAGTTCGGTATCCGCCTGGGCCTGGCCGACCTGCTGCGCCATCCCAGCCTGCGCGAGCTCGCGGGTTGCCTGGATGCCTCCCGGCAGCTGACGCCGACGCCCATCCCGCCCAGCCTGACCACGCGCTTTGCGCTGTCGCCGGCGCAGCGCCAGCTGTACTTCAGCGACCGCTACGACGAAGGCGGCCCGCAACGTTTCAACCTCGCGGTGGTCCAGCGCCTGCTCGGGCCGCTGGATATCCCGGCGTTGCAAGCGGCCTGGCGGCAGGTAGCGGCACGCCACCCCCAGTTGCACATGCGTGTCGAGGCTGATGATGAAGGTGTGTGGCAGGTCCTGGACACCCAGGATCAGCAGCCCCTCACCCCACTCGATGTCGCTCGCGACCAACTGCCTGGGTTGCTGCGCAGGGCCCTGCGGGCATCGCTGCCACTCGACCGTCCGCCGTTGTATCGCCTGCACCTGCTGCGCCTGGCAGCGCAGGAACACATCCTGTTGCTGCAACTGCCGCACCTGCTGGCCGATGGCTGGTCGCTGGACCTGCTGCGCCGGCAACTGGGCCAAGCCTACAACGCCGAGCGCCGTGGCCAGCCGCTGGGCGAGGCACCCGCGTGTCAACGCTACGCCGACGCCATCGCCCAGCAGCAGGGCTGGCTGGACAGCCCCGCGGGCCACCAGGCGGTAACCTTCTGGCGCGAGTTGCTGGTGGGCTACGAAGGCCTCGACCTGCCTCGCGATCCGGGCCTTGAGCACGTTGATGGCGACCAGGGCGCGCACTATCACTTCGACCTGCCGGCAAACCTGGTCAGCCGTCTGGAGCAGCACTGCGCGGACCACAAGACCTCGTTGTTCTGCGCCTTGTACGCAGCCTACGCGGTACTGCTGGGTCGCTACTGCAACACCCGTGACCTGGTGATCAGCGTGCCGTCGGCCAACCGCGGCGCTGGTAACGACCAGGTGTTCGGCCTGTTCACCTGCACCCTGCCACTGCGCGTGCGCCTCGATGAACAGGCCGGCCTGGCCAGCCTGCTCGGGCAGGTCGCCGCGCTGTCGCGCCAGGCCCAGGCCTGCCAGGGCGTGCCGCTGGAGGCCATGACCGAGGCATCCGGCGATGGCCGCGTGCACCCGTTGATGCAGGCAGTGTTCGCCCTGCAGAACGCCAACGAACAACACGAACTCGCGCTGGACGATGTCCACGCCAGCTTCGTCGAAGTGGACGACGGCATCGCCCGCTATCCGCTGTTCCTCTCGCTGCGTCGCCATGACGGTGGCCTGCGCGCCACCCTGGAGTACGACCGCACACGCTTCGCCGCCCCACGCATGGCGCGTCTGGGCGAACACTACCGGTACCTGCTGGAGCAACTGCTCGATGCCGACGTACCGTTGCGTGACCTGCAACTGCTACGCCCACGGCAGCGCCAGGCGTTGCTGCGCCCGGCCCGGCGCCCGGCCGCGGCAGCGAGTGCGTCGCTGGTGGACGCGTTCAAACGCGTGGCCGCTCGCCTGCCCGGCAGGATCGCCATCGAGGACGGCCAGAAGCGCCTGAACTACGCCGAGCTGGAGCGCGCCAGTGACCGGCTGGCCCGGCGCCTGCGCCTGGCCCACCAGCAACGGCACGGCCAAGCCCTGCCGGCCGACACGCTGGTCGGCCTCTGCGCCACCCGGGGCATCGACCTGCTGGTGGGCATGCTCGGCATTCTCAAGGCCGGCGCCGCCTATGTGCCGCTGGACCCCGACTACCCCCACGCGCGCCTGGCCGCCGTGCGCCAGGATTGCGCCTTGGACTGGGTGGTGGCGCAAGGCGAAGCCCTGGCCCGCAGTGGGCTGCAGGACCTGCAGGCGATCCTGCTCGACGACGAGGCGCCTGCGGCGGATGACGCCCAGCCCTTGCCACGGGTTGCCCCGGCGCAACTGGCCTATGTCATCCACACCTCTGGTTCCACCGGCACGCCCAAAGGCGCGCTGCTCAGCCACCACAACGTCATGCGCCTGTTCGACGCCAGCCGGCCGCTGTTCGACTTCGACGAGCACGACACCTGGTGCCTGTTCCACTCCTACGCGTTCGACTTCTCGGTGTGGGAGATCTGGGGCGCGTTGCTGCACGGCGCACGCCTGGTGATCGTGCCGCAAGCCACCAGCCGCGACCCCGAGGCCTTGCGCGAGTTGATCGTCAGCCAGGGCGTGACCGTGCTCAACCAGACCCCGGGCGCCTTCGTCCGCCTGGTCACCGAGGACCTGCGCCATGCCGCGCCCATGCCCCTGCGCCAGGTGATCTTCGGCGGCGAGGCGCTGCAGGTGGCAACGCTGGCCCCCTGGTTCGACAAGTACGGCGACCGCGTGCGCCTGAACAACATGTACGGCATCACCGAAACCACCGTGCACGTGACCCACACGCCCGTCACCCGCGATGACCTGGCGCGCGCCACCCAGCAACGCATCGGCAGGCCGCTACCCGACCTCAGTGTGCTGGTGCTCGACGCCCACGGCCAACTGTGCCCGCCGGGGGTCACCGGCGAGTTGCACGTCGCCGGCCCAGGCCTGGCCCGTGGCTACCTGAACCAGCCGCAGCTGACCGCGCGCGTTTTCGTCGAGCGCCACGGCCTGCGCCTGTACCGCAGCGGCGACCTCGGCCGCTGGCTGGAAGACGGCCAGCTCGAATACCAGGGGCGCAACGACCACCAGGTCAAGGTCCGTGGTTTCCGTATCGAGCTGGGTGATATCCAGGCCGCGCTGCTGCGCCTGACCGAAGTCGATGACGCGGTGGTACGCCATGACGCCCACCGTGGCGTGCTGCAAGCCTGGTTCAGCGCCTCCCGGCCTCTGGCGCTTGGCGACGTCCAGGCGCACCTGCGCGAGCACCTGCCGGCGTACATGCAGCCCCAGCAGTTGCGTCAGGTCGAGCGCCTGCCGCTGACCGCCAACGGCAAGGTGGATGTCGATGCCCTGCGCGCCCTCGAACCGCTCGAGCAAGCACGGGCAGACAACTGGCGCGCGCCATCGGGCGAACGCGAGCGCTTGCTCGCCGGGATCTGGCGCACCGTGCTGGAGCTCGAGCAACCCGGTGCCGACGACGACTTCTTCGCCAGCGGCGGCGACTCGATGCGGATCCTCGATGTCCAGCGCCTGGCCCGCGAAGCTGGCTTCAACTTCAGCCCGCGCCAGTTGTTCCGCCACCCCACCCTGGCCGGCCTGGCCACCCAGCTCGCGCCATGGCAAGCCACGCCCGGCGCCGAACGCCGGCTACCGTTTGCCCTGCTCGATGCCGAACGCGCCGAGCTTGCCCGGCAGATGGGCGACCAGGACGGCTATCCCCTGACCGCACTACAGGAAGGCATGCTGTTCCATTCGCAGCTGGAACAAGCCGCCACCTACCTGGACATCATGTCGTGCCGGGTCCAGGGACGGTTCGAGGAGGCCGCCCTGCGCGAGCAGTTGCAGGCCTTGATGCAGGCCCACGCGGTGTTGCGCACCTTGTTCGCCGCCAGCCCTCAGGGCCACTGGCAGCGCGTACGCGGGCACCTGCCCCTGCCGTTGGTGGTGGACGATCTGCGCGCGCTGGAGCCTGCGGCCCAGGAGCGCTGGCTGGAGGCCTTCCACCGCGACGAACTACACCGCCCGCTGAATGGCGAGCTGGCGCCCTTGTGGCGCGTCACCGCGCATGTCCTGGAGGGCGGCTGGTACCTGACCCTGACCTGCCACCACGCCATCCTCGATGGCTGGAGCGTGGCCAGTTTCTTCACCACCCTGCTAGAAAACCTCGACCGGATGCTCGACGGCGAGTCTCCCTTCCAGCCGGTGTCGACGCTGGACTTCGTCGACTATGTGGCCCGCGAGCGCCAATGGCGCGCCCAAGCTGAGCTGGGGGCGTTCTGGCAGGCGACCTGCGCCGAACTGGAACCGACCCTGCTGGCCGAGGCCGAACGCCACCCAGGCGGCAGCCTGCGCCGCCTCGAGGTGACGCTGGAACCTGCCCTGGACGAGGCCCTGCGCCACACTGCCCGCACCTTGGGCGTGAGCCTCGACCTGGTGCTGCTGGCCGCCCACCTGCAAGCCCTTGGCCGCCAGACCGGGCGCCGCCGGGTCGCCTGCGGCATGCCATCCCACGGTCGCCTGGTCGAGGACGAGGGCCAACGCATGCTCGGCCTGTTCCTCAACACCACGCCCTGCGTTATCGCCCTCGACGCCGACGCAACGCCCCGCCAACGGGTGAGACGCCTGCACGACTATCGCGCCGGGCTCGGCGACGCCGCGCAGTACCCCTTGCGCGAGGTTCTTCGCGAGCACGGTGGCGCGCTGTTCGACAGCCTGTTCAACTTCGTGCATTTCCATGCCTTCGACCGCTTGCAACACCTGCATCACTTGCAGGTCAGCCCCGGCTATTGTCACGAGCAGACCAACTTCACCCTGGTCAACCAGACCGGCATCGACCCGCACAGCGGCGCGCTGCGTATCGAACTGGTGCACCGCGCCGAACAGTGGTCGGACGCCTCGGCGCGGCGCTTCGCCCTGCACCTGCATCAAGCCCTGTGCGAACTGGCCGAAGTCGCGCCGTCCCAAGCGCAACAGGCCGCGCTGCACGCCCTGTATCCACCCGCCGCCTGGCAAGGCCTGAACCCTGCGGCCGACACCTGCGGTGGTTTGCCGGGGCGGTTCGCCGCCATCGTCGCCCGGCATGGCCAGCGCCCGGCCCTGCGCGAAGGCGACCGGACAGTGAGCTATGCCGAGCTGGATCGCTGGTCGGACAACCTCGCCCTGCGCCTGCTGGCGCAACATGGCGCCCGCCTCGATCGGCAGCGGGTCGGCGTGTTCACCCGGCCCGGCATGGCCACCATCGCCACATTGCTGGCGGTGCTCAAGGTCGGCGCCAGCTACCTGCCGCTGGACCCGGAGTACCCCACCGCACGCCTGCGTCAATTGCTCGATGACGCCCGGCCGGCGCTGTTGGCCGGCGACGTGATGGCGCTGGAGAAACATGCCGGGCTAAGCCTGCCGGCGCTGGTCATCGACGACGCGCCGTTGCCGCAGCCGCCGCTGCGGCCACTGGTCCCCGTCGCTGCCGATGCCCTCGCCTACGTGATGTACACCTCCGGTTCGACCGGCCAGCCCAAGGGCGTGATGGTCGAGCAGGCCGGCATCCTGCGCCTGGTGGTGGAGGCCGACTACGTGCACATCGGCCCGGGCGACGTGCTCGGGCAACTGGCCACCCTGAGCTTCGACGCGGCCACCTTCGAGATCTGGGGCGCGCTGCTCAATGGCGCGACCCTGGCCCTCGCACCGGTCGGTTGCGCGCTAGACAGCCCGGCACTGGCCGGCTACCTGCACGAGCAGGCGGTGAGCATCCTGTTCATGACCACCCGCCTGTTCGACCGCCACGTCGCCGCCGGCCACGCCGCGATGTTCCGCGGCCTGCGCTACCTGATGATCGGTGGCGAGGTAATGGACCCGCTCACCGTCGACCAGGTACTGGCCTGCGCCGAAGGCCGCCCGCAGCACGTCTACAACGTCTACGGGCCGACCGAGAACACCACCTTCAGCACCTTCCAGCCGCTGGACCGTGAGCGCCTGGCCCTGGGTGACATCGCCATCGGCCGGCCGATCCGCGGCACCAGCGCCCACGTGCTGGACGAACTGGGGCGCCCCACCGCCATCGGCCAGGTCGGCGAACTGTACCTGGGCGGCCAGGGCCTGGCCCGCGGCTACCTGAACGACCCTGGGCGCAGCGACGTGGCCTTCGTCACCCTTGACCTGGCCGATGGCCAGGGCCCGTTGCGCCTCTACCGCACCGGCGACGCGGCGCGCTGGCAGGCCGATGGCACGCTGGGCTACCTCGGCCGCATCGACCGCACGATCAAAGTCAACGGCTTCCGGGTGAACCTGGGCGAGCTGGAAAACACGGCCCGCCAGTGCGGCGACCTCGAGCAGTGCATCGCGGTCAACGACCACGGCCTGCTGCTGTACTTCAGCGGCACGATCACCGCCCAGGCGCTGCGCCAGGCCCTGGCGAGCCGCTTGCCGGGCTACATGCTGCCGGCCCGGCTGATCCAGGTCGACACGTTCGAACTCAACCGCAACGGCAAGATCGACACCCACCGGCTGCCGTCGGCACGGGACCTGGCGGTGCCGGCCCGCACCTTCAGCGATGCCAACGAGCAACGCCTGCACCAGATCTGGAGCGCGCTGCTCGGCCACGGCGACATCGACGCCGAGGACAACTTCTTCGAGCGCGGCGGCGACTCGCTGCTGGCCATGCAGCTGCAACAGCACATCAGCCAGGCCTTCGCCCGGGAACTGGCGGTGGTGGAGGTGTTCCGCCACCCCACCCTGCGCAGCATGGCGCGTTTCCTCGACGACACCCCCCGCGAGGCCGCGGCCGACCAGCCGCCGGCCAACGACGAACAGCGCCGCGCCGCGGCCTTCAGCGCACGCCGTGCGCGCCTGACCACCCTCTGAATAGGAATGCAGCGATGAATCCGCCCATGGACAACGCCATCGCCATCATCGGCATGGCCTGCCGCCTCCCCTTCGCCGACAGCCCAGAGCAGTTCTGGCAAGCCCTGGCCGAAGGCCAGGAAGCCATCGAGTCATACAGCGACGAACAGTTGCTGGCCCAGGGCGTGCCCGCCGAACGCCTGGCCGACCCGCACTACGTCAAGGCCGGCGTTGCCCTGCCGGGCCGCCAGCTGTTCGATGCCGGTTTCTTCGGCTTCTCGCCGCGCGACGCCAGCCTGATGGACCCGCAGCAACGCCTGCTGCTCGAGACCGCCTACCACGCCTTCGAACGCGCCGGCTATGCGCCGGAGCGCCATGGCCAGGAAACCGGGGTGTTCGTCGGTGCCGATGCCAGCAGCTACTTCGTCCACAACCTGCTGCCCAATGCCCAGGCCATGGCCGCCACCGACCCGGTGCAACTGCTTTACGCCAACAGCGGCAATGCCACGCAGATCGCCTACAAGCTCAACCTGCGCGGCCCGGCGATGGATGTCGCCACCGCCTGCTCCACCTCGCTGGTGGCGATCCACCAGGCCTGCCGCAGCCTGTTGCTGCACGAGTGCGACCTGGCCCTGGCCGGCGGCGCCTCGGTGCAGGCCGCCGAACAGCAAGGCTACCTGCACCGCCCCGACAGCATCCTGTCGCCGGACGGCCACTGCCGGGCCTTCGACCAGCAGGCCCGCGGCACCGTCGCCGGCCAGGGAGTAGCCCTGGTGCTGCTCAAACGCTACGAGGACGCCCTGCGCGACAACGACCGCATCGAAGCGGTGATTCGCGGCTCGGCGATCAACAACGACGGCGCGCGCAAGGTCGGCTACACCGCCCCCAGCGTCGATGGCCAGGTCGCGGTGCTGCGCCGGGCCCTGGCCATGGCCGGCCTGCAGGCGGACGAGGTCGGCTACATCGAATGCCATGGCACTGGCACGGCCTTGGGCGACCCCATCGAGCTGACCGCGCTCAACGAGGTGTACGGCGGGCAACCCCGCGCCGCCGACGCGCCCTGCTACCTCGGCTCGCTGAAGAGCAACCTCGGTCATCTCAACTCCGCCGCGGGCGTGGCCGGCCTGATCAAGGCCGTGCTGTGCCTGCAACAACGGCAGATCCCCGCGTCGCTGCACTTCACCCGCCTGACCGACAAGGCCAGCCTCGACGGACTGCAGGTCAACGCCCAGCTGCGCCCATGGCCACAGGCCGACCACGTGGCGCGGGCGGCGGTCAGTTCGTTCGGCATCGGCGGCACCAACGCCCATGTGCTGCTGGAGGCGGCGCCACCACGCGCCGCCAGCCAGGTGCCCGCCGGCCCCTGGCTGCTGACGCTGTCGGCCAAGTCGGCGCCCGCCGTGGCACGCAAGCAAGCGCAACTGGCGGACTGGCTGGAACAGCTGCAGCAGGCGCCGCTGATGGATATCTGCCACACCGCCAACGGCGGGCGTACCCAGCACGTGCATCGCCTGGCGCTGGTGGTGCGCAGCCACGCCGAACTGCTGGCACGGCTGCGCGAGGGCCGCCCCGCGCGTCTCGCCGCGCCGCCACCGGCCGACCTGGTGCTGGTGCTGCGCGACGACCCGCACCTGGTCGAGCGCGTGGCGCCACTGGCCCCGCACTGCCGCCCGCTGGCCGAGGCCCTCGGCCACATCGGTAGCAACCTGGGCCCGACGCAGCAACGCTTCGCCGCCCTGTACGCCCTGGCCGAGTTGTGGCATGCCTGGGGTTTGCGTCCCCACCTGGTGCTGTGCGACGCCCTGGGCGAACTGGCCATGGCCTGCCGGGCCGGCCGACTCTCGCCGGGCGAAGCCCTCGCGCTGCTCGACGGCCAGCTCGGTGCCTTGCCCGAACGCCAGGGCGAGCCTGGGTTCGCGTGGCTATCGAGCCTGGACGGCCAGCCGGTCAGGCACGCACGCTCGCTCGATGGGCAGTATTGGCAGCAGGCACGCAGCCAGACGGTCTTCAACACCAGTCTGGCGCGCCTGGCCAAGGCGCCCGGGCACTGCCTGGTGGACGCCGCGGCCGCGCCATGGCCACCGGGCACCGACACCGACGCCTGCCTGCACAGCGACCAGCCAGCAGCGCATGAGCAACTGCTCGACCTCGCCGGCCAGTTGTGGATGCGGGGCGTCAACCTCGACCTGCTCGCCGTGCACGACGGCCGTGGCCTGCGCGTGGCGCTGCCGGGCTACCCGTTCGAACGCAGCCGCCACTGGATCGAACCGCCGAGCCCGGGGGCCGTGGACACCCCGGCGCACGCCATGGATAGCGCCAGCAGCGCGCAGGTACCCCCACGCAATGAGCTGGAGCGGGAGATCGCCGGGCTGTGGTCGGAGCTGCTGGGCATCGAGCAGGTCGGCGTCACCGAGGACTTCTTCGACCTGGGTGGCCACTCGCTGCTGGCCACCCAGCTCAACGCACGCCTGCACCAGCGTTTCGGTATCGAACTGAGCCTGGAAGACCTGTTCGACCACCCCACCGTGGAGGCCACGGCCAGCCTGCTGCTGCGCAGCGAGGCCGCCGTGCCCGACACCTCCCACTGACACCCCGCAAGGAGGCAAGCATGGTGATTTCCTCTCCCGCCGACCTGGTGTTCGACGACGTGTTCCTCGAACTGCGCGAGGTCCTGCCCCACGCCCCGGTGTTCGTCAAACTCGAAGGGTTCTCGCTCAGCGGCTCGATCAAGGTCAAGCCGGCCCTGCGCATGGTCGAACGCCTGGAGCTCGAAGGCCGCCTGGGGCCCGGCAAGGCCCTCGTGGAAAGCTCCTCGGGCAACCTCGGCCTGGCCCTGGCGATGGTCTGTGCCAGCAAGGGTTATCCGTTCACCTGCATCAGCGACCCGAACATCTCGCCGCAGACCGCCAAGCTGATCCGCGCCTACGGCGCGCGTCTGGTCATCGTCGATCAGCGTGACCGCAACGGCGGTTACCTGGGCAGCCGCATCGCCTTGATCGAACACTTGCTCGCGGAGGACCCGCACCTGGTCTGGACCAACCAGTACGGCAACATCAACAACGTCGAGGCCCACATGCTCAGCACCGGCCCGGCGATCCTGCGCCAGTTCCCCCACCCCGACCTGGTGTTCGTCGGCGCCGGCACCACAGGCACCCTGGCCGGGGTGTCGCGCTACCTGCGCGAACACTCGCCACACACCCAGGTAGTAGCGGTCGACAGCGTCGGTTCGGTGACCTTCGGCCACCCATCCGGGCCACGGCATATTCCAGGGCTGGGCACCAGCCAGCCGCCGGAGATCCGCCGCCACTGCTGCCACGACCAACTGCTGATGGTGCCCGAAGAGGAAGCCGTGGCGATGTGCCAGAAACTCGCCCGACGCGGAATCCTGCTGGGTGGCTCCTCCGGCACCGTGCTGGCCGGTGTGCGCCGCCATGCCCGGCACATCGCCCCGAACGCCTGCGTGGTGGCCATCGCGCCCGACCTCGGCGACCGCTACGTCGACACCCTCTACAACCCCGAGTGGGTGCAACGCCATTTCCCCCAACTGCGCACCGCCCACCCCGTTGCCGCGGCCGAATCATGCGCCTGAGCCGCCAGGAGAACACCATGGACATCCATCACCCCCCCGCGCTGTCGATTCTCGGCGCAGCGCCCATCGAAGCCTGGCTGCAGGCCAACCCTGGGCGCCTGCTGGAGCTGGTCGCCCAGGTCTACCTGGACGCCGCCGAGGGCCTCGCCGGCAACCCTGACAGCTACTTCCTGCGCTTCGCCGACAGTGACCGCAACCGCATCATCGCCTTGCCCGCGGTGCTCGACGACGCGCGGCCGGTCGCCGGCCTGAAATGGATCGCCAGCTTTCCAGAGAACACCCGCCACGGCCTGGACCGTGCCTCGGCGCTGATCATCCTCAACGACCGCCAAACCGGCTACCCCCTGGCCTGCCTCGAAGGCAGCCTGATCAGCGCCGCGCGCACCGCGGCCTCGGCGGTGCTCGGCGCCCGTTGCCTGCACCCCACTCCCGGGCACAGCGCCCACTTCGGCGTGGTCGGTTGCGGGCCGATCGCCTGGCGCACCCTGTGCCTGCTGCACCAATCGGGCTGGGCGCTGGAGCAGGTCAGCCTGTGCGACCTCGACCCGGCGCGGGCCGAACGCCTGCGCCAGCGCTGCCAGGACCTGGGGTTGCGGGCCCGCGTGGCGCCGCTGGAAACCTGTATTCGCAATAGCGACCTGCTGCTGTTCGCCACCTCGGCGGTGCGCCCAGGCATCGACCAGGCGCACTGGTTCGCCCACGCCCCCACCGTGCTGCACCTGTCGCTGCGCGACCTGGCCACCAATGTGGTGTTGCAGGCGCAGAATCTCGCCGACAACGTCAGCCACTGCCTCAAGGCCGCCACCTCCCTGGAGCTGGCCTGGCTGCAGGCGGGCCACCAGCGCTTCATCGCCGGCGACATCAGTGAGGCGCTGCGCGGCAAGGTCACCCCGGACCCGACCCGGCCCAGGATCTTCTCGCCCTTCGGCATGGGCGTGCTCGACCTCGCCGTGGCCCGGGCCATCCACCACGACTGCGCGGCACAGCCGCACCTGCGGGTGACGGATTTCTTCCCCCGCCCCTACCAGGCCGACCAGGCATGAGCGCAACCACCAGCAAAGGGATGTGACGATGACCCCAGCAGAACAGGATCCACACCACCCGGCCCACCTGCAGCAGAACCTGCTGCAACGGCGCCGGCGAGCCAACGGCGGGCTGCAGGCCAGCGACGCCCCTCCCTGCCTGTCGGCCGCCCAGCAGCGGCTCTGGCTGCACCAGAACCTGGAGCCGGTCGGCGGCCTGTACAACATGCCCTGCGCCCTACGCGTGCGCGGTGCCATCGATGTCGAAGCCTTGCGCCGGGCGATTGAGGCGCATGTCCAGCGGCACGCCGTGCTGCGCACCGTGGTCGAAGCGCTCGACGGCCAGCCCCAGGCGCGCTGCGACGCCCTGTCACGCCTGGAACTGCCGATCCTCGAAATGGCCGATGAGCGCCAGGCGCTGGACTGGCTGCGCGGCGAGGCCGACGCCCCGATCGACCTGGCGCGGGCGCCCCTGCTGCGCACCCACCTGCTGCGCCTGGACAGCCGTCACCACCTGTTGTCGCTGACCGTGCACCATATCGCCTGCGACGGCTGGTCGATGGGGGTGATGCTTCGCGAGATCGGCCAGCTCTACGAGGCCTTCAGCCAGGGCCTGCCGTCACCGCTGCCAGCGCTGGCGGTGCAGTACGGCGACTACGCCCACTGGCAACGCCAGTGGCTCGACGAACAACGGCTGAACAGCCAGTTGGCGTTCTGGCGCACCCAACTGGCCGACGCGCCCGCGCTGCTCGCCCTGCCCCTCGACCACCCACGCCCGGCACAGCAGCGCTATGCCGGCAAGACCCTGCGCCTGGCCCTGCCCGGCGAACTGAGCACGCAGCTGAGGCGCTTCGCCCGCGCCCAGGGGGTGACGCCCTACATGCTGCTACTGGCGGTGTTCAACATTCTCCTCTCACGCTACAGCGCCAGCGAAGACATCCTCATCGGCTCGCCTGTCGCCAACCGCTTCCCCCAGGAGACCGAGGCGCTGGTAGGGTTCTTCGTCAACACCCTGGTGATGCGCAACCAGCCGCGCGCCGAACTGCCGTTCGACACCTTCCTGCAGCAAGTCAAGCAACAGGCGCTGGCCGCCTACGCCCACCAGGACGTACCGTTCGACCGCGTGGTGGAGGCCGTGCACCCCCCACGCAGCACCAGCCATGCGCCGCTGTTCCAGGTCGAGTTCGTCCTGCAGCAGGCCCTGGCCCAGCGCTTCGCCCTGGGCAGCGCCAGCGTCGAGCCGCTGCCGCGCGCCAGCGGCTACACCAAGTTCGACCTGACCCTGGCGCTGGAAGACAGCCCCGGCGCGATCACCGGCCAGATCGAGTACAACGCCGAGCTGTTCGACGATGCCTTTGCCGTGCGCATGGTCGAGCACCTGCGCACCCTGCTGGCGTCGGCCATGGCCACCCCCCAAGCCAGGCTGGCCGAGCTCGAAATGCTCGGCGACGACGAGAAAGCCTGCCTGCGCCGCTGGGGCAGCGCCAGCCAGGACCCGCTGCCCGACCGCCACCTGCTGACCTGCCTGGCCGACTGGGTGGCGGTGCAGCCCGAGGCCATCGCCGTGGAACACGAAGGCCAGCGCCTGAGCTATCTCGAACTGGACCAGCTGGCCAACCGTATCGCCCACGCCGTGCGCCAGCAGGGGGTGACCAAGGGCCAGCGGGTGGCGTTGTTCATGAGCCGTGGCTGCCACTACCTCGCGGCCATGCTCGCCCTGTTCAAGCTGGGGGCGCCGTTCGTGCCCTTCGACCCGGGCCAGGGCAGCCAGCGCAATGGGCGCATGTTGCAGCGCAGCGAGCCGGCGCTGATCCTCTGCGACCTGGCCAGCGCGCCGGCGCTCGAGCACCTGCAGGCGCCTTGCGCCGCGCTGTGCCTTGCGCCCGCCAGCCTCGACCGGCAACCCACGGACTGGCCCGAGGCCCCCGCCAGCGGGCTTGACGACACCGCCTACCTGATCTTCACCTCGGGCTCCACCGGCGAGCCCAAGGCGGCCATGGTCAGCCACCTGGGGATGATCAATCACCTGCAGGCCAAGGCCCACGACCTGAACCTCGGGCGTGACGACTGCGTGGCTCAGATTGCCGTGCAGACCTTCGATGTGGCGGTCTGGCAGTTCCTCGTCGCGCTCCTCCCGGGCGCCCGCACCCGCGTGCTCACTGGCCTGCAGGCCTGGGAACCACGCGCCCTGTGCGACCAGCTCGAAGCCTGCCAGGTCAGCGTGGTCGAGACCGTGCCCTCGCACCTGGAACTGCTGCTCGACGAACTGCAGCGCCAGCCACGCGCGCTGCCACGGCTGCGCTGGATGATCAGCAACGGCGAGCCGCTGGCCACCGCCCTGGCCCGCCGCTGGTTCGAGCACTGCCCGGGCACCGCGCTGATGAATGCCTACGGCCCCAGCGAGTGCTCCGACGACGTCACCCACCTGTGCCTGCACGCGGCCCCCGAGCCGACCCAGCCCTACCAGCCGATCGGGCGCCCGATCGGCAATGCCCGCCTGTATGTGCTCGACGCCAGCCTAGGGCGGGTACCTGCAGGCGTGGTCGGCGAGATCCACATCGGCGGCCTGTGCGTCGGGCAAGGCTACTATAAGGATCCCGCGCGCACCGCCGAGCGCTTCATCGATGACCCCTTCGACAACCACCCTGGCGCCCGCTTGTACAAGACCGGCGACCTCGGGCGCTGGGATGCCGCAGGCAACCTGCACATGCTCGGCCGCTGCGACTTCCAGCTCAAGGTCCGGGGCTGTCGCATCGAGGCCGGCGAGGTCGAGGCCGTGCTACGCCAGCATCCGGCGGTCGAGCAGAGCCTGGTGGTCGGTGCCGCCGACGGCAACGGGCAGCAGCAACTGGTCGCCTATGTCATCGCCCCCCAGCGCCCCGCGCCCTCCGCCCAGAGCCTGCGCGCGTTCTGCCGCCAGCACCTGCCGGACTACATGGTGCCCGCCGCCGTGTGCCTGCTCGATGCCTTCGACCTGCTGCCCAACGGCAAGATCGACCGTGCCGCGCTGCCCGCACTGGCCAGTTTCGACCAGGCTGGCGAGCTGCCCTACCGCGCCCCGCGCGACGCGCGTGAACGACGCCTGAGTGAAATCTGGGCCGAACTGCTGAGCGTCGAGCGGGTGGGCATCGACGACAGCTTCTTCCTGCTCGGCGGCCATTCGCTGCTGGCGGTGGAACTGACCACCCGCTGCCGCGAAGTGCTCGGCCAGGGGCTGCAAGTGACCCACCTGTTCAACCACCCAAGCATCGCCGAACTCTGCGAACACTGCGCCCAGGCGCTGGAGGAGACCGTATGAGCCTGCAAGACCTGGCCCCAAGCCAGATCCCCGAGTGGTTCGCCTACCAGTTGGCGCCGGAAAGCGCGGTGTACAACGTCAGCTTCAACCACTTCTTCCTCGACCGGGTCGACCGCGCCGCGTTCCTCACCGCCTGGCAACAGCTGCTCGACCGCCACGACGTGTTCCGCCTGCGCCTGGGCTACGCCGATGGCCGCCCCGGCCAGTACCTGGGCGAGCCCCAGGTGCTCGACCCGGCGCGGTTGTTCATCGACCGCACCGGGCTGGCCGCGGAGCAGGTGCTGGCCGAGCAGCAGCGGCTGGCCCGCGAATACGCCCTGGCCCCGTTCGACTTCGCCAACGAAGTGCTCTATCGCCTGCACCTGGTGGCTTACCCAGGCGACGAGTACCAGTTGCTGTTCACCGTGCACCACATCATCTGGGACGAGACCAGCACGCTGAACCTGATCCGCGAGTTCGCCACGCTCTACGCGGCCGCCTGCCAGGGGCGGCAGGTGCAACTGCCGCCCCTGCGCGGCAGTTTCCTCGACTACGCCAGGCGCAGCAACGAAGCGCTGCACAGCGGCGAGCTGGAGGTTCACCGCCGTTACTGGATGGCCCAGTTCGCCGACCTGCCCGCGCCCCTGGAACTGCCCACCGACCGCCCGCGCCCGGTGGTCCAGACCTACAACGGCAACACCGCCAAGACCTGGCTGCCACGGGCGCTGGCGCGCGACCTGAGCCGCTTCTGCGCCAGCCGCAACAGCACGCCATTCATGTTTCTGCTGGCGGCGCTGAACCTGTACCTGCACCGTGTCTGCGGGCAGGACGACCTGGTACTCGGTTGCCCGATCGCCGGGCGCTCGCCCCAGGACCAAGGCAACCTGGGCTGCTATGCCGTGCCCATGCCGATCCGCACGCGGATCGGCCCCGACATGACCTTCGCCACGCTGCTCGAACAGGTCGCCGGCACAGTGCTCGAGGCCTTCGAACACTATCGCTACCCCTGCGTGAACGTGATCGAGGCACTCGACCACCACAAGGACCTGTCACGGCCGAAACTGTTCTCGGTGATGGCCGGGGTGCAGAACGACAAGTCCGATTTCGTCAGCGTCGACCTGGGCCAGGGCCAGCTGTACCCCAAGGACATCTTCGCCGCCGAGAACCACGGCGCGCGGTTCGACCTGGCCATCGGCCTCGACCCGGTGGGCAGCGACGTGAAGTTCTTCTGCACCTACAACAGCGACCTGTTCGACGCCGCCACCGTCGAGCGCCTGCTGGACAGCCTGCAGACCCTGTTCCAAGCCGTGATCGCCGACCCTGGGCAGCCCCTGGCCAACTACCCGCTGCTGTCCGACGAGGCCGCGCGGCAGGTGCTGCAGGGCTTCAACTCACCCATGCCGCTCACCGAGCCGGCCGCCGGCACGGTGCTCGAGCTGATCGAGAACCAGTGCCGCCGGGCCCCCACGGCCGCGGCACTGGCCACCGCCAACGGCAGCCTCGACCAGGCGGCCCTGGCCGGCGAGGTCGATCGCCTGGCCCGGGCCCTCGCCAGCCAAAGCATCAGAGGCGGCCAAGCCGTCGGCGTATTGCTGGACGGCGGCGCCGATGCGGTGATCGCCCTGCTGGCCATCCTCAGGCTCGGCGCGCTCTACGTGCCACTGCACCCGGAGTGGCCTGCGAGCCGCCTGCAGGCGGTGGCCACCCAGGCCGGCATAGGCACGGTGGTCAGCCACGAGGCGTTGCAGCACCAGGCGCAGGCACTGGCCAAGCCGGTGCTGGTCATGGAGCACCTGCCCCGGCAGGCGCCCGGCCAGCCACGCCTGGCCAGCCAGGCCACATCCGGGCAGCTGGCCTACCTGCTGTTCACCTCCGGCACCACCGGCCAACCCAAGGGAATCCCCGCCGGGCACGCCGGGCTGCTGGCGCTGGTCCAGGCCACCCAGGCCAGGTATGCCCTGGCACCCGGCGAACGCATGCTGTTCTGGACCGCGCCGACCTTCGACGCCTCGCTGCTGGACATGCTCTGGCCGCTCTGTGCCGGCGCCCAGGTCGTGCCCTGGCCACAGGGGCTGGCCCGTACCGCCGACAACCTGCTGCGGGTGCTGCGCGAACAACGCATCAATGCGCTGCAGACCGTGCCGGCCATGCTCGAGGCCCTGGTCGAGGCCGCACGGCGTGGCGATGAACGGCTGCCCGACCTGCGCCTGATCATCTGCGGCGCCGCGGCCCTGCATCGCTCGCTGGCCGAGCGCACCCTGGCCACCTTCGATTGCCGCCTGGCCAACCACTACGGCCCCACCGAGGCCACCGTCGACGCCCTGTGGCACGACTGCGCGCAACCCTGTGCCAGCGACCGGGTGCCCATCGGCCGGCCATTGCCCCATGTCCAGGCCTTCATCCTCGACCGCCACGACCAGCCCTTGCCGATCGGGGTGCCCGGCCAACTGTGCCTGGCCTCCACCGGCCTCAGCCCCGGCTACTGGCAGGCCCCGGAACAGACACGCCAGGCGTTCGTCGAAAAGGCCCTGCTACCCGGCCAGCCCGCGCTACGGCTGTACCGCACCGGTGACCTGGCGCGCTTCGACGGCGAGGGCCAGGTGCACTACATCGGCCGTCTCGACCACCAGGTCAAGGTGCGCGGCAACCGGGTTGAACTGGGTGATATCGAGTCGGCCCTGGCCAGCCACCCCGACGTGGCCCGCGTGGCCGTCACCTGGCAGGAGGAGGACGGCGGCCGCCTGCGCGCCTTCATCGAGCTGCGTGAACGCCAGGTGGCGCGCATCGAGGCACGTGGCCAGGTGCTGCGCCAGTTCAGCGTGGCCCAGCGCCCGGAACTGCGCGTGCACATGAACCTCATCCACCAGGGCACCTGGCCACGCTACTTTGCCGGCAGCCCGGTGCTGACGGCGCACTGGGAATCGCTGTACAGCGTGTTCCCGCACTATCAGTTCTGCCTGGTCGACGCCAACGACCAGGTCGCCTGCGTCGCCAATGGCGTCCCGCTGCATTGGGACGGCGAGCAGCAGAGCGTGCCGGAAGGCTGGGACGCCGCCTTGCAACTGGCGCTGCGCCAGCACCAGGCGGGCATCACCCCGAACACCGTGGTGGGGCTGGCCGGCATCGTCGCCGAGCACTGCCAGGGGCAAGGCCTGGCCAGCACCCTGGCCAAGGGCTTCCGGGCCCTGGCCACACGCCATGGCCTGGAACATTTCCTCGGCCCGGTGCGGCCGGTGGGCATGCCCGCAGGCATGCCGGTGCAGCAATGGGCCGACACCCGCGACAACCAAGGCGAACCGCTGGATTTCTGGCTGCGCGTGCACCTGCGCCTGGGCGCCCGGGAACTCGGCGTGGCACCGCGCTCCCAGCGCATAGAAGGCAGCCTGGCGCAGTGGCGGGACTGGACCGGCGTGACCCTGGACCGCTCCGGCCCCTGGCAGCTCGAAGAGGCCCTGCAACCGGTCGAGGTCGACCTGGCCAATGACCGCGCCTGCTACCACGACCCGTCCATCTGGGTCGGCCACAGTGGCCTGCGCGGCGACACACCGCCGCCGCCCCTCTGCGACCCGGCCGCCTTGCGCCAGTACCTGGCCGAATGCCTGCCCGCGTACATGCTGCCCGACGAACTGCTGATAATCGGCCAGATGCCCCTGAACGAAAACGGCAAGCCCGACCTGCGCCGCCTGCACGGCCGGGCACCGCGCCACGACCTTCCGGCAAGCGTCGCCAGCAGCCCACTGCAACAACAGTTGCAGGTGCTGTGGCAGCGCATCCTGGGCTGCGAAGGCTTCGGCGTCGACCACGACTTCTTCGTCCTGGGCGGCCAGTCACTGAAGGTCATCGAGATGCTCGCCGCGGTCGAGCAGGCCCACGGGCGCAAGGTGCGCCTGCAGGCGTTCTACCGACAACCCACCATCCGCCACCTGGAGCAGTTGCTCCAGGCCCAGGAGCCGACATGTTCGAAATGACCCGACACCACCTGCGCCAGGTGCGCTACCGCTGGTTGGCCTGGCGCGCCGACCCGCTGTACCTGCTGTTCGAGCGAATGTATCGCTGCGCCCCCGAAGCCCTGCCCACGGTCACGCCACACCCGACCCAGCGCGGCTTCCTGCTCACCCAGTTCAGCTGCGCCGACTTCGCCCAGTACCGTGGCCGCGAGATCGCCTTCTTCAACCAGCGCCAGGTCGCGGTCTACTGGCTGCCCGGCGCGGCCCACAGCGGCGGTGGCCATGTCGCCGACGGCGACTACGAAGTAACCGTCGCCGGCCATGCGGTACGCCGCCCGGTGCGCCTGCAGGTACGCAAGGAGGCGCAGCACACCTTGATCCGCGCGGTGCTCACCGATGCCAGGCGCGCCGACCGGGTCCAGGGTGGTTTCATCGCCTTTGCCGTCATCGCTCGCGAGTTGCGCTGCCTGGCCCTTCAATGGCTGGAGCAGTTGCCAGGGCGCCTGGAGCGAGGGGGCGTCGCCGAGGGCTGGCGCCAGGTGCTCGAACAGGCCAGCCAGTTGCCTGGGGAAAGTGCGGTCCGGCGCCAGGCGGAGCAGGTGCTGCTGACAACCGGAGGTGGGCGATGACCGCGCGCACCCTCAAGGCCCTGGCGACGCTGGAACAAGCCAACGTGATCAGCCTGCACCAACGCGCGCTGCCCTGCACTCAAGCCGCCGTGGGGCGCCTGCTGGCGGGGTTCGACACACCGGGCTCGCCGCTCTGGCCTGAAGCCGTTTGGCCACGCGACCGTTTCGAAGGGCCCATGTGCGAGGGCAGCGTCGGCGGCCACGGCGCGACACGCTACCGCCTGGAACACTACCTGCCCGATCAGGAAGCGCTGTTCCGTTTCATCGCCCCACAGGGCTACCAGGGCGTGCACGGGTTCCGCATCCAGGCGCTGGAGGATGGCCACACCTGCCTGAGCCACTTCACCTGCCTGCGCCTGAGCCCCTACCACTGGCTGATGTGGCACCTGCTGGTGCGCTGGGTCCACGACGCCCTGATCGGCGACCTGCTCGATGGCGCCGAACGCCACCTGTGCGGCGGCGTGCGCCACAAGCGTCGCTGGAAGTGGCGGGTACACCTGATTCGTCATGCGCTGGGAGGCGCGCGTCTGCTGGCTGAAGCGGCCGGCCTGAAAAGGAGGAAGCACCATGCAAGCCATTGAGGTCCGCCCGCAGTGGGCGGTCAACGACCTGTGCAAGGTCATCGTCGGGTTTCGCAACTACAGCACCCACGCCACCCGTTCGCGCTACGTGTCGTTCGCGGTGGTCGAACAGCCACGGATGTGCGAGCTGCTGGTGCGCCTGGCGCGCGGTCAGGTCGATGCCCGTATGGTCGAGCAGTACCCCGAACACCTGTTCGAGCAACTGATCGAATACGGGTTCCTCGCCCCCGTCGCCAGCCTCGACTGGCAGGCCCGGGCTCGCCGTCTGTGGCGCGTGCTCGACAGCGGCCGTTTCCGCCGCGTGCCGTTTCGCGGCTGCGACTACCATGTCACTTCGCTGGTGTTCATGGCGTTCTACACCCAACGTCCCCAACAGTTCCTGGAAGAGCGGGTGATCCTCCCGGCCTGGGCTCCCGGCTATGCCGAGCATGCCTTGCGCATCGCCGCCAACGGCCTGGACGAACCCACCTACCGCGGCTTGTCGCCGCGCGTGCGGCGCCGGTTGGCCAAGCATGGCCTGGTCACCCCGGTCGAACGCCTGCCGCAGCGCGAGCGTTTTCTCGCCGAACGCTGCCAGCTCGACCAGGCCTTGCTGGACGAACTGCCCGCCTGCTACCACTCGCAGCTCGCCGACAGCGACGTCGACAGCCACTCGCTGGCGCTGGTGCCCGGGCTGTACCCACGGTTCGAACAGCTCCCCGAACACCTGCGTCGCCAGGTGGTCAACCCAGCCTGGGCGCAGTCCTGCGCGCCCAGCCTGTGGGTCGAGGACCCGGTCAGAGGCATCGTCGTCATGCGCTGGCTGACGGCGCAGCAGCAGCTCGCCCTGAACGCCCTGCGCGAGGGGCGCTCGACACCGGCGACACTCGATCCGGCCACCCGCGCGCTGTTCGTGCAGGCGGGCATCCTGCATCAGCCCGCCACCCTTTCGGCCCGCCGCGACGCCTGGCGCCAGCGCCTGGATACCCTGGCGCAACGGATGGCCACGGACGGCTGCATGACCTTCGAGCAAGTCCTGCCGCCACTGGAACTGGCGATCGCTCGCCGCTACCTGCGCTTCATGATGGATGGCCGCTTCCTCTTGCTCGACAAGGTCAACGGCAAAACCCAGCAGCGCTTCTGGTGCCACCGCGACGAATTCACCTTCTACCTGCACGGCATGGTCTGCACCCTGCTCAATCAGGTGCTGGCCGAACCGGTCAAGCCGGGCCACAACGCCCTGACCATCTACCAGGATGGCGCCACCCTCCCCCGCCACCAGGACGACGTGCAGGCTTTTGCCTGGGTGATGTCGCTACCCATCGAGGCACGCCCGGAACATGACCGGCAACTGGCCTGGCCGATCTGCGTGGAAACCCCACGGCAGGTGCACGAGGCGCGCCTGCTGCCCGGCGATGGCCACCTGATCGACCCGCAGATGCCGCACTGGCGCGAAAAACTCGAACAGGGCCGCCTGGGCATCCTGTTCCTGTGGTTCGTGCCGGCCGATTATCGCGGCTTCGTCAACGGTAGTTGGGTGGAATGAAACATCCCTGTCGCCCCCTGAAAGCGGGGCGACAGTTCGATACACAAAGCGTTTGCATACTTCCGCTTGCCGAGGATATTTCAGAAAGTTCGCAATCGATAAAACTTCCCCAAGGAACAGCAGTCACTACCGCAAGTCACTTTTCATGTGTCAACGCGAGCAACTTGAACTAGACTGCGAGGCGTTCGGCACGGCGGCCAACCTGCAACTCTCGATATCAAGGAAGAGATCTCGTGACACGTCACAACCGGTTTTCATTGTTCGTCTATCCCCGCCCGCCCACATCGGGACACCCCACTGCCGCTTTGCGTGCGGCCTGCCATCCGACCTTCTGACCACCTCCTGCGTTGCGCGTGCTCAGCAAAGGTGCCCTTCACGGCGCCTGTTTCGCTGTTGCCGCGAAATGCCCGGCGCAGGTGACGAGGATTGAAACGATGCACTTTCAGACAACAAAAAGAATATTGCTTGTGGAAGATCACCCGCTGGTGGCCGACGCCACCCGATCACTCTTGTTGAAGATGGATACCTCATTGAATGTATTCATTTGCGACAGTGCGCCCAGCGCTATCGAAACTTTCCGACATGAACGCGACTGGCACCGGATATTACTTGATATCAATGTGCCGCATGCTTGCGGACTCTCATTGGTCAGAACTTTCCACCGCCTCGGCGTGGCGGCAAAGTGCGCCGTGGTGACCGCCACCCACAACCAGGACTGGAGCCAGCAAGTCCAGGCGATGGGCCTGCTTGGCTACGTGGTCAAGGCGGCCAACCTGGAAGACTTCACCCAGGCAATGCAACACATCCTGCACGGCCAGAAGACATTTCCCATCAGCGATGACCGCGCCCCCTCCGAAGCCGTGCGCCTGACCCGGCGGCAACAGGAAATCCTCCAGTTGTTGCACCGCGGCCTGGCTTCCAAGGAGGTTGCCGCGGAACTGGGCCTGAGCCTGGGCACGGTGAACAACCACGTCACCGGCTTGATGCGTGTACTGGGCGTGACCAACCGCACCCACGCGGTGTCGCGCGCCATGGACCTGGGGTACCTGCATGACTACGACACATCAAGAGCCGCTTGGCACTGAACGCCTGCCCCCGCCGCTGGCCACGGCCCGCCGAATCTCCTGGCGCATCGCCCTTGCACTCACCCTGGGCCTGTCGCTGGTGTTCGTGCTGCTCGGCGGTTTCGTCCTGCAACGGTTCAAGGCGGGGTTGTTGGAGAACCTGCAAGGTGCCCAGCAGATGCTGGCCTGCGAAATGGTCGCCAGCCTGCCTCGCGACCTTGGCGCCGAAGGTCTTGGCCACTATCTGGACGACAACCTGGCGCCATCGCTGCGTGACCACCGGCAGCTTTACCTGCTCGATGACGAGGGGCGCGTCGCCTATGCCACCGAACGCTCGCCGGCGCCGGCCTCGCAAACCCTGGCGCGCACCTCGGCGTACCGCCGCAGCCGCCATGCGCGGGTGGCCAGCAGCATCACCGACGACGCCCTGGGTAACAGTCAACTGCTCACCTATCGCCGACTGCCCGACAGCGACCTGACCCTGGTGCTGGGCAGCGCGCTGGCACCGGTGCTGGCGCCCTACCAGACACTGGGCCGCCAGGCATTGCTGGCGCTGGCCCTGGCTTGCCTGGCGGTGCTGCTGGCCTTGCGCGGCAGGGCGCTGGAGCTGTTCGACGAGCTCGACCGCAACCTCGCCCAACTGCGCGTGCAAAACCTGGAGCTGTCCCGGCAACGCCGCGAGCTGGCCTGCCAGGTCGATCGCGACTGTCGGTTCTTCCAGGAGGCCTCGCATGATTTCCGCCAACGCCTGCACGCCATGCAACTGCTGTTGCACACCGTGCAGCACAGTGACCCCCGCGAAGGCCGCGTGCTGCTGGGCAAGACCCTCTACGTGGTGCTCAACCTGCAGGCCTACGTGCGTGACTTCCTCGACCTGGCCCGCCTGCGCAGTGACAGCACGACCCCGCATTGCCAAGCCTTGCAGGTGCAGTCGCTGTTCCAGGAACTGGAGCTGGGCTTCGAGGATGTCGCCCTGCAGCGCGGCGTCGACCTGCGCGTGCGCGCCAGCGCCCTGACCCTGCGCAGCGATCACAACCGCCTGGCGCGGGTCATGGAAAATCTGCTGGCCAATGCCTGCAAGTTCGCCCGCGGCCGCGTGCTGGTGGCGGCCCGTCGCACGCGCCGCGGCGTCGCCCTGGAAGTCTGGGACGATGGCCCCGGCATCCCCAAGCAGGACCGCCAGCGGATCTTCAGCCCCTACTACCAGGCAACGCCCGACGGCCCTTGCCCACAGGAGGGTGTCGGCCTGGGGCTGGCCATCGTCCTGCGCCTGTGCGCGATCCTCGGCCACGAGGTCAGCGTGCACGAACGCCATGGCCTCACCCTGGTGCGCGTGCACATTCCCGGTGACTCACCGGAACCATGAGGATTTGCACCTGTTGCCACAACCTCCGGCGCCCTAGCCTGCATGACTGTCGCCGCACTGCCCTGGAATCTGCAATGACTGACACAACGCTCGGCACCTGGTGCCGCGAAATCATCAAACTGGCCACGCCCATCCTTGGTGTACGCGTGCTGCACATCGCCGTGAACGTCATCGGCATGCTGCTGATCGCCCGCCTCGGCCCCAGCGAGGTCGCCGCTGGCGCCCTGGTGACGGTGCTGTGCACCAGCATCCAGGTCATCGCCCTGTCGCCGCTGCTGGCCACCGGTATCTGCATCGCCCGCCGACTGGGCCAGGGCCAGGCCACGGGAGTGGGTGTCGACCTGCGCCAGGGCCTGTTCATGAGCGTGGCAATCGGCGTGCTCGCCGCCCTGGCACTGCTGGCGCTGCCGACCCTGATGCCGCTGCTGGGCGAGCCAGAGGCGCTGCAGGCGCTGACCGCCGACTACTGGCGCGCCATGGCCTGGGGCATGCCGCCGTTCCTGTGTACCGCCTGCTGCCACCAGCTGTTCTTCCCGGCCGGCAAGGGCCGCCTGGTGATGGTGTTCAGCGCCATCAACCTGGCCGGCGTGCTGCTGCTCGGCACGGCCCTGCTGCACGGTGCCTGGGGCCTGCCCGCGCTGGGCATGGCTGGCTGGGCCCATGCCGTATCGACGATGAACTGGGTGGTGCTGCTGCTGACCCTCGGCTACCTGGCCCTGGCGCCGGCCATGCGCCCGTACCAACTGTTCACCCGCGAGCAGTTGTGGGCGCCGGACCGGCTGAAGGCGTTCTTCGTGCTCGGTGTGCCGATCACCGTGCAGTTCGCCAGCGAACTGCTGGCATTCAGCCTGGTGAACATCATGGTCGGCTGGCTGGGGGTTGGCGCGCTCAGCGTGCAGCAGATCGTCATCCAGTGCGCCACCGTCGCGCTGATGATCCCCATGGGCGCGGGCCAGGCCTGCACCTTGCTGATCAGTCGGGCCATGGGCCGTGGCGACGGCCAGGCGGTACGGCGCATCGGCCTGGCGGCGACAGTGCTGGTCGGCGCGGTGATGGCGGCCCTTGCGTTGGTCTACTTGCTGCTGCCACGCCCGATCATCGATGCCTACCTCGACCCGGCGCGGGCGGACTACCCGACGTTGGCCGCGCTGGCCACCGGCATGCTGGCGGTGGTCGCCTTCAGCCAGGCCCTGGATGCCCTGCGCAACCTGATGCTCTCTGCCCTGCGCGGCCTACCGGACATCTGGGGGCCCATGTGGCTGAACATGGCGCTGTTGTGGGTGCTGGGCATGCCGCTGTGCTACCTGTTGGCCTTCCCCGGTGGGCTGGGCCTGTGGGGCATCAACGGCGGCCTGCTGCTGGCCTTCGGCCTCGGCGCGGTGCTGATGCTGGGCCGCTTCCACCAGCGCACGGCGCCCCTGTCCGCAGTCCCGGCCCGTCAACCTGTCCATGAATGAGGAGTTCCCGACCATGCCCGATGCCCGCCAGTTGCGCCTGTGGATCTTCGGTTTCCAGATCTCCCAGGCGATCCACGTCGCCGCGCGCCTGGGCATCGCCGAGCACATCGACCAGCACCCGGTATCCCTGGAACACCTGGCTCAGGCCTGCGGCTGCCCAGCCGATGGCCTGCAACGCCTGTTACGAGCGTTGTGCGGCATCGGCCTGTTCGCCGAACAAGACGATGGCTTCGTGCACGCCGGCGCCTCCGAGCTGCTGCGTCGCGACCATCCGCAGTCGCAGTACCTGGCCGCCAGCCTCTACGGTGCCGAGCACTATGCGAGCTGGGGCGACCTTTACCAGGCCGTGCGCTTGGGCGACCCAGTGTTCGAACAGCGCCATGGCCAGCCCTACTACCAATACCTGGAGCGCCGCGCGAGCCAGCCCGGCATCCATGCCGACTACCTCGCCGCCGACGCAGCGGCCCAGGAGCGGGCGATCCAGGCGGTCTGCGACCTGGGCGATGGTGCTCGCGTGGCGCGCGTCGAACACACCGAGCAAGCGCCGCCGCCCGCCGCCGACCTCTACCTGCTGACCCACCAGCTGCATCGCCTGGACGACGACCAGGCACGCGCCCTGCTGCGGCGCTGCGCCGAGGCCATGGCACCCGACAGCCGCCTGTTGCTGGTGGAGCTGATGTTCACGCCCGGCAACGGCTTCGACGCGGCCCGCTGGCTGGACCTGAACAACTTGCTGATCGGCCCGGGCCGCGAGCGCGACCAGGCGCACTACCTGGCCCTGGCCAGGGACAGCGGGCTGGCGCTGGGCGAGTCGCATCGCCTGGCAAACGGCATGACACTGCTGGACCTGCGCCTGACGAGGTGACCCATGCATCACGGCTATGACATCGAGCTGACCGCCATCGACACCCTGCGCGCCAGCGAGGCCATCGACGAACGCCACGCCCGCGCCCTGGCCCTGGCGATCCTCGAGCGACAACAGTGGTGCAGCGCGGTGCCGATCGAGCGTCGCAGCGGCCTGGTGATGGATGGCAACCACCGGTTGTTCGCGGCCCGCCTGCTGGGCTTGCATAGCCTGCCCTGCGTGCTGCTCGACTACAGCGATCGACGGGTCAGCGTGCAGGCCTGGGCCGACGGCCAGGCCTTCGACCTGGCACACCTCTACGGCACCATCGCCGCCGGCCAGGTGCTGCCCTACAAAACCACCCGGCACCGCTTCCAGCCGGCCTTGCCCCCGATCAACCTGCCCCTGGCGCTGTTGCGCCAGCATCAACCTCCGCCGCTTCGCCAAGGATGAGCCGATGCCACCACGCGACACCTGGTTCGTACGCCGCAGCGTGATCGCACCACGCCTGCGCCTGTTCTGCTTCAGCCACGCCGGCGGCAGCGCCGCCGACTACCTGCCCTGGCATCCGCACCTGGGCCCGCACCTGGAGTTGTGCGCGGTTCAGTTGCCGGGGCGCGGCTCGCGCATGGCCGAGCCCGCCCGCGACGACCTGGCGACACTGGTCACCGAGCTGGTCGCGGTGCTGCGCGCGAACGACGACGGCCTGCCGTTCGCCTTCTTCGGCCACAGCCTGGGCGCCCTGCTGGCCTTCGAACTGACCCGTAGCCTGCACCGCCAGGGCATGCCTTTGCCCTTGCGGCTGTTCGCCTCCGGTTGCGCGGCGCCTTCGGCCTGCCGCCTTGAACCACCCTTGCACACCCTCGACGACGAACAGCTGCTGGCCCACCTGCGCGACTACAACGGCACACCCGCAGGCGTGCTGGCCAACCCTGACTTGCTGGGCCTGGTACTGCCGACCTTGCGCGCCGACTTCCGCCTGGTGGGCGACTACCGTTATCGGCGATCACCGCCGCTGCCAATACCGATCCATGTGTTCACCGGGCACGACGACCCCCATGTCCCCGGCGCCGACCTGGTGGCCTGGGCCGACGAAACCAGCGCGGGCTGCAGCCACCACGGATTCGCCGGCGATCACTTTTTCATCCGGCCTCAAGCCGCGGCCATCCGGCGTTGCATACTCGACGCCATGGCCACGACACTGAACGGCCCGCCCAGGAGGGCTCCCGTACAATGGCAATGATCGAACTACGCGGCATCAGCCTGAACCATGGCCGCAGGACCTGCTTCAGCGACCTGGACGCCCGCATCGAGTGGGGGCAGCGCATCGCCATCATCGGCGACAACGGCAGCGGCAAGTCGTCGCTGCTGCGCCTGCTGCAAGGCAGCCTGGCGCCCAGCGAAGGGCACATCGAACGCCATGGCGGCCTGCGCATCGGCCATGTGCCACAAGTGCTGGACGGCGAGTCATCGCTCAGCGGCGGGCAACGGGTCAACCAGGCCCTGAGCCAGGCCCTGGCCCTGGGCCCCGACCTGCTGCTGCTGGACGAGCCGACCAACCACCTGGACGCCGCCAACCGTCGTTCGTTGTCGCGCATGCTCGAGCACTTCCATGGCACCCTGGTAATGGTCACCCATGACGTGGCACTGATGAACCAGACCTGCGACACCCTCTGGCACCTGCACCATGGGCACCTCGACGTGTTCAACGGCTGCTACGCCGACTACATGGCCGAACGCGACCTGCAGCGCGGCGTGCTCGACAAGCGCATCAGCGAGATGCGCCGCGCCCGTGACGATGCCCACGATTCGCTGATGCAGGAGCAGGCGCGTGCCGCCAATGCGCGCAAGCGGGGCGTGAAGGCGATCCAGAACAGCAAGTGGGCCACCGTGCGCTCGCCCACCAAGCTGGGGCGCGGCAACACCACGGCCGGGCGCAAGCAGGCGCAGATCCTGCAACAGCAACGCGACCTCGGCGCCCAGCTGGCCGAGTTGCGGCCAGAGCCGGTGATCGTCCCACGCTTCCACCTGCCGGCGGCGGCGCAGTCGTCACGGGTGCTGATCCAGGTGCGCGACGGCCGTGTCGGCTACGACGCCAGTCCCGTGCTCGACGGTATCGACCTGCAACTGGCCAGCGGCGAGCGCCTGGCCCTGACCGGCAACAACGGCAGCGGAAAGTCGACCCTGGCCCGGGCCATCCTCGGCGATCCGCAGGTATGGCGCACAGGCGACTGGCTGATCCCGCCGCCCACGCAGATCGGCTACATCGACCAGCATTACAGCACCCTGCCCGCCGAGCTTTGCGTGCAGGACGCCCTGGCGCAGGTGGTCCCTGCCTGGTCCATCGAGCAGTTGCGCACGCACCTGGCCGACTTCCTGTTCCGCGACGGTGACGCGGTGCAGACTCCCGTGCGGGCGCTCTCCGGCGGCGAGAAGGCGCGCCTGTCGCTGGCCTGCATCGCCGCAAGCCCGCCACAACTGCTGATACTCGACGAACCCACCAACAACCTCGACCTGCGCATGCGTACCCATGTGCTGGAGGTGCTGACGGACTATCCCAACGCGCTGCTGGTGATCTCCCACGACGAGGGCTTCCTCGAAGGGCTGGGCGTCAGCCGCAGCTTTCACTGCGCCAAGGGCCACTCGGCCAGTGGCCAGTAGCGGCCCTTGCGCGACTCGTAGAGGGTGAAGTGTCGCGCCGCGAGGAGAAAATCAGGCGCTTGCGCGGCCTCCGGCACCTGCGTGTGAAAATCCCGGGACAGCGTCAGGTGCGGCCGGTACTCGCGCGCCCGCTCCTCGATACCCAAGGGCAACATGGCCTGTTGCAAGGCGTACACGAGCTGAAGCAGGGCCGTCGGTGCCTGCTGTGGCGCCAGCACCAGCGCGCTGGCCCGCTGCCAGACCTGCAAGCGGTCGAGCGGCAGGCGCAGCGGCGCCTGCGGGCGCTGCAACGGCTCGACCGCGGCACAAATGGCCGGCACCAGGGCCGCGTCCACATCGCCCAGGAACAGCAAGGTGACATGGAAGTTATCCGCCGGCACCGGCTTGCCGCTGCGCAGGTTCAGTTCGCGTCGCCACTTGGCCAGGGCGCGACGCTGGGCATCACTGACCGACAGGGCGAAGAACAGGCGCTTGAACGGGGCGCCGCTGGGGCGTGCATCCTGGGCCATATGAAACTCCTTGGGCGCGGTGGGATGTTCGAGTGTAGTGGTACGTTGCAACAACCGTAGGAGCGGATTCATCCGCGATGCGCCGCACGGGCGGCGCTCGATCTTCAGGGCGCTGCAACCCTCCCGTCGAACACCTTGAAAAAACCAGCCCCCAAGCACGGAATGACAACCCACCTCCAGTTGAATCGTTTACGCAACCTGTAGGCCATTACACCTAAGTCGCCCGGATTTGTCGTAACAATAAGTACAAACCCAAGTCGCGATTGTTTATGCTGGCGGGCTCAAGCCATGGCGCATGGCCATTTTTTAGACAAGTAACCGTCCATGAAAATCGCACTCGTACTGATCTTCGTCCTCTCGATCGCCTATGTTCACCTGCGCGGTCGGGTGCGTCACAAGCTGACCCGCCAACTGGGCGACCACTCCAGCTTCCTGGCACCGGTCAATAGCTTCCTCTACCTGTTCTCCAAGCACCCGGCCAAGCCCTACCTGCCGGTCGAGGCGTTCCCCGAGCTGCAGACGCTCCAGGACCACTGGCAGGAGATCCGCGAAGAGGCGCAGCACCTGCTGCACGCGGGCGAGATCAAGAAGTCCGACAACTACGACGATGTCGGCTTCAACTCGTTCTTCAAGACCGGCTGGAAACGTTTCTACCTGAAGTGGTACGGCGAGAGCCACCCGTCGGCGATGACCCTGTGCCCGCGCACCACCGAACTGCTACAGGGCATCGGTTCGGTCAAGGCGGCGATGTTCGCCACCCTGCCTCCAGGCGCCAAGCTGGTGCGCCACCGCGACCCGTATGCCGGCTCGTATCGCTACCACCTGGGCCTGGACACGCCCAATGACGACGGTTGCTACATCGACGTCGACGGCGAAAAGTACTCCTGGCGCGACGGCCAGGCCGTGGTGTTCGACGAAACCTACATCCACTACGCCGCCAACACCACCGAACACAACCGCATCATCCTGTTCTGCGACGTCGAACGCCCACTCAAGTACCGCTGGGCAAGTGCCTTCAACCGCTGGTTCAGCCGCAACGTGATGGCCGCCGCCGCCGCGCCCAACGACGCCAATGACAAGACCGGTGGCATCAACCGCCTGTTCACCCGCATCTACAAGATCCGCGAGCGCGGCAAGGCGATGAAGAAACGCAACCGCACCCGCTACTACCTGGAAAAATGGGCAGTGGTCGCGGCACTGGTGCTGGTGTTCATCTATATCTGATCGCCCCTTGGGGCTGCCACGCAGCCCCCCAGGCACCCGAACTTCGACTAGCCTGAAAGCTCCTGTTGCCAACCTGACAAGGTGAAGACGATGAGCATGATGGACTGGGACGCCTACCGTAAGCAGTTGATGGCCGGCATCGGCGATCTCAAGCAACTCTCCCCCGACACCGTGGCCGGCTACATGACCGCCAGCGGCGCCGGCGCCAAGACCAACCACCTGGACGCCAAGACCCGCGAGTTGATTTCCCTGGCCGTGGCCGTCACCACCCGTTGCGACGGCTGCATCGCCGTGCACTCGCAGCAGGCGGTCAAGCACGGCGCCAGCCGCGAAGAAATCGCCGAAGCGCTCGGCGTGGCCGTGGCGATGAACGCCGGCGCGGCGCTGGTCTACTCGGCACGGGCGCTGGATGCCGTCGGCAAGGCCGGCGCCTGACCCCGCGCGGCGTCACCGCCCTTGCGCGACGGCGCCGCGACACCCAGACTGGGCGGTCCAGCCCGCGCAGGTATTGCCATGATTCACATTCGCCCCATGACCCCGGAAGACTTCGAGCGCTTCTGGCCCACCTTCCAGGCCATCGTCCAGGCCCGCCAGACCTACGCCTTCGACCCCGAACTCGACATCGACCGGGCCCGCCAGCTGTGGTTGGAGCTACCCCTGCGCACCCTGGTGGCTGAAGAAGACGGCGAACTGCTCGGCTCCTACTTCCTAAAGGCCAATGCCGCCGGCCCCGGCGCGCACGTGGGCAACTGCGGCTACATGGTCTGCGAGCAAGCTCGTGGCCGTGGCGTGGCCAGGCTGATGTGCGAGCACTCGCAGAAGCTGGCACGCCAGGAAGGCTTCCTGGCCCTGCAGTTCAATTCGGTGGTGGCCACCAACGAAGTGGCCGTGGCGCTGTGGCACGCGCTGGGCTTCGAGACCGTCGGGCGCCTGCCCAAGGCCTATCGCCATGCCGAGCATGGGCTGGTGGACTGCCTGGTGATGTACAAGTGGCTGGCCGACGAGCCGGTGGTGGAGAAACCACCGTTGCTGATCGGGCGCAAGAATATCGAGGCACGGGTTTCCCGCCGCCGCGGTCGATAACAGTCCCTGTAGGCGCCGGCCTTGCCGGCGAACACCGGCATGGCCGGTGCCTTCCACCGCGTCGCCAGGTTCGCCGGCAAGGCCGGCTCCTACACCGGCAACCGGTAACGCTCGGCGAAATACTGCCGGAAGAACTCCACCGCCACCCGCACCTTGGCCGACCCCGCCAGCGGCGCGGTATACACCGCCCAGATGTCCGCCGCCTGCTGGTAGTCGGGCAACACCTGCACCAGCCGTCCATCGGCAATGCTGTCGTACACATCCCACCAGGAACGCAGCAGAATCCCACGGCCATCCAGGCACCACTGGTGCGCCACTTCGCCATGGTTGCTCGACAACGCGCCGGTCACCCGCACACTCTCCTCGCCCTGCGGCCCTTCCAGGTGCCAGAGGCCGAACGGGTGGTCGCGCTCCTTGATCACCAGGCAATCATGGCTGGCCAGGTCGGCCAGCACCCGTGGCGCACCGTGTTCGGCCAGGTACGAAGGCGCCGCGCACAGCACCCGGCGGTTGCGCGCCAGCGGCTTGGCGATCAGGTGCGGGGCAATCACGTTGCCCACGCGAATATCCAGGTCGACACCCTCGGCGATCAGGTCAACCAGGCGGTCATGCACATCAAGGCGGATATCCAGGCGCGGGTAGCGCGCGGCAAGCTCCGACAACGCCGGCGCCACGAAGCGCCGCCCCAACCCCAGGCTGCTGGCGATGCGCAACTGCCCGGCCGGCTCGCGCTGACCGGCGTTGAGGTCATCGTCCATGCGCTGCACGGTATCGAAGATCTGCTGCGCCCACTGGTAGACCCGCTCGCCCTCCTCGCTCACCGACACTCGCCGCGTGGTGCGATGCAGCAGGCGTACCCCGAGGCTTTCCTCAAGCAGGCGAATGCGTTTGCTGACGAACGCCGCCGACATACCACGCTCGTCCGCCACGGCGGCAAAGCTGGCGCGGCGGGCCACTTGCAGGAAGATATCGAGGTCGTCAAGGTTCGGCAGATTATTCACGCTTCGTGCACCAAGAATTGATAGATCGGCAGATTATCTGCACATCGTACCCTTATAGCATGACCGCATCTTCCCTGGACACGAGATGCGCCCCATGACCAAGACCTTCAAGATCGCCGCCATCCCCGGTGACGGCATCGGCAACGAAGTCCTCCCCGAAGGCATCCGCGTGGTCGAGGCCGCCGCGCGCAAGCACGGCCTCGACCTGCAGATCGAGTACTTCGAATGGGCCAGCTGCGACTACTACCTGGCCCACGGCAAGATGATGCCCGACGACTGGTTCGACCAGCTCAAGGGCTTCGACGCCCTGTACTTCGGCGCCGTCGGCTGGCCAGACAAGGTGCCGGACCACATCTCGCTGTGGGGCTCGCTGCTCAAGTTCCGCCGCGACTTCGACCAGTACGTGAACATCCGCCCGGTGCGCCTGTTCCCCGGCGTACCCTGCCCGCTGGCGAACAAGAAGCCCGGCGACATCGATTTCGTGGTGATCCGCGAGAACACCGAGGGCGAGTACTCGTCCCTGGGCGGGCGCATGTTCGAGAACACCGAAAACGAATTCGTCCTGCAGGAGTCGGTGTTCACCCGCCGCGGCGTGGACCGCATCCTCAAGTACGCCTTCGATGTGGCCCAGACCCGCGAACGCAAGCACGTCACATCGGCGACCAAGTCCAACGGCATGGCCGTGAGCATGCCCTACTGGGACGAGCGCACCGCCGCCATGGCCGCCCACTACCCCGAGATCAGCTGGGACAAGCAGCACATCGACATCCTCTGCGCGCGCTTCGTGCTGCAGCCGGAACGCTTCGACGTGGTGGTGGCTTCCAACCTGTTCGGCGACATTCTCTCCGACCTGGGTCCGGCCTGCGCCGGCACCATCGGCATCGCGCCGTCGGCCAACCTCAACCCCGAGCGCAAGTTCCCGTCGCTGTTCGAGCCGGTGCACGGTTCGGCGCCGGACATCCATGGCAAGAACATCGCCAACCCGATCGCGATGATCTGGTCGGGCGCACTGATGCTCGAGTTCCTTGGCAAGGATGACGGTGATGCGCGCTACCAGGCGGCTCATGACGACATTCTCAAGGCCATCGAAACCGTGATCGCCAATGGCGACACCACCCGCGACATGGGTGGCAGCCGTTCGACTCAGGAAGTGGGCAAGGCGATTGCCGAGTTGCTCGGGGCTTGAGTCGGCGGCGCCCTTTTCGCGGATGAATCCGCTCTTGTAGGAGCGGATTCATCCGCGAAAAGGGCAAAACCAACCATCCGGATTGTCCGACGATCCTATTGCCACCCATCACGATTCCATGCAGAATCTGTAAACCAAAAGATACTTGTTACCCTACAGTTAACAAAAAGGAAAAACCAGCCTCGACACGGACTTCCCAACGCCTGACGCCTACTACAAAAAAAATGCTCCAGGAGACAATTGATGTCCCCCAATAACAAAAAGATCGACGTGTTCCTGATCGCCGTGAGCCTGGTGGCCGTGCTGCTCACCGTGATCGGCCTTGCTGTCTTCCCCGCGCAAGCGGAAAACCTGGCCAACCAGCTGTTCGAAGTGGCCACCCGCACCTTCGGCACCAGCGTCCAGGTGCTGGTGTTCGGCAGCTCCCTGGCCGTGCTGTACCTGGCCTTCAGCAAGTACGGCAACATCCGCCTGGGTGCTGGCAAGCCCGAATACTCCACCACCACCTGGGTGTTCATGTTCATCTGCGCCGGCATGGGCTCCTCGACGCTGTACTGGGGCGTGATGGAGTGGGCCTACTACTATCAGACCCCCGGTCTGAACATCGCCCCGATGTCGGCCAAGGCCCTGGAGTACAGCGTCAGCTACTCGTTCTTCCACTGGGGCATCAGCGCCTGGTCGATCTACGCCCTGGCCTCGCTGGCCATGGCCTATCACTTCCACGTGCGCAAGAAGAGCGGCCTGAACCTGGCCTCGATCATCGAGGCAGTCACCGGCTTCAAGGCCACCGGCCCGGTCGGTCGTGCCGTCGACCTGATCTTCTTGCTGACCATGATGGGCGCGCTGACCGTGTCGCTGGCGCTCACCGCCTCCACGCTCACCCGGGGCCTGTCGGACCTGGCCGGCACGCCCAACACCTTCACCGTGCAATTGCTGGTGATCGGCGCGGTGGCGCTGTTGTTCTCGTTGAGTTCGTACATCGGCATCGACGGCGGCCTGCAGCGCCTGTCGAAGATGGTCTGCGTCGGCGCACTGGTGTTCGCCGCCGTCGTGCTGCTGGTTGGCCCGACCCAGTTCACCCTGAACAACACCGCCAACTCCATCGGCTTGATGCTGCAGCACTACGTGCAGATGAGCCTGTTCACCGACCCGGCCGGCGATGGCGCCTTCACCCGCAACTGGACGGTGTTCTACTGGCTGTGGTGGGTCTCCTACGCTCCGGGCGTGGCCATGTTCGTCGCCCGTGTGTCGCGCGGACGCTTGATCAAGGAAGTGGTGTTCGCCCTGCTGCTGGGCGGTAGCTTCGGCTGCTGGTTCTTCTTCGGCGCGCTGGAAAGCTACAGCATGCATCAGTTCATCAACGGCCAGATCGACGTGCCCAAGTTGCTCGGCACCCTCGGCGGCGAAGCGGCGGTGACCGACCTGCTGCTGGCCCTGCCGTGGGGCACGCTGTTCCTGGCTGCGTACCTGTTCATCATGGCGGTGTTCTGCGCCTCGCACATGGACGCCGCCGCCTACGCCGTGGCCGCTACCAGCACCCGCAACCTGCGCGAGGGCGAGGACCCGAGCCCGACCCTGCGCCTGTTCTGGTGCGTGGTGCTGACCCTGGTACCGCTGGCCATGCTGTTCGCCAAGGCCTCGCTGTCGACCATGAAGACTGCCGTGGTGCTGACCGCGATCCCGTTCATGGTGATCCTGCTGGTGAAGATCTACGGCTTCTTCAAGTGGCTGGCGGCCGACTATGGCCAGGTGCCGGCGTACCGTATCGAGGAAGAGGCCAGCCGCCTGGCGGGTGAGGAACCGCAAGCGCACGCGCCACGCAGCGCGGCGGCGGTGCACTGACGGTCGGTTCGCCGGCAAGCCGGCTCCTACAGGAGTTGGCTTGCCGGCGAGCGACACTTAAAGAAATTTTTTTGCCCTGCTTGTTAACCAATAGATACGCGTTAACCAATAAGAACCGAGATAGAGCCATGAACGATTTCAAACGCCTGCCCGCCGACTTCTGCGCCAACCCCGAAGAGGCCTTCACCCTCCCGGCCAAGTTCTACACCCAGGCCGCGGTGTTCGAGCACGAGAAGGAAGCGATCTTCGCCCGCAGCTGGATCTGCGTCGGCCACCGCAGCGAAGTCGCCGAGAAGAACGCCTACATCACCCGCCAGGTGATCGGCGAAAGCATCATCGTCGTGCGTGGCCGCGACGACGTGCTGCGCGCGTTCTACAACGTCTGCCCGCACCGCGGCCACCAACTGCTCGAAGGCAGCGGCAAGGCCAAGAACGTGATCACCTGCCCGTACCACGCCTGGACCTTCAAGCTCGACGGCGAACTGGCCCACGCGCGCAACTGCGAGAACGTCGCCAACTTCGACAAGGACAATTCCACGCTTGTGCAGTTGCGCGTCGAAGAGTACGCCGGCTTCATCTACATCAACATGGACAACGACGCAGGCTCCGTCGAAGACCAGTTGCCTGGCATGCAAAAGCGCATGCGCGAAGCCTGCGCGGTGATCGACGACCTGCACCTGGCCGCGCGCTTCGTCAGCGACACCCCGGCCAACTGGAAGTCGATCGTCGACAACTACCTGGAATGCTACCACTGCGCCCCGGCCCACCCCGGCTTCTCCGACTCGGTGGACGTCGGCCAGTACAGCCACAGCCTGCACGGTAACTGGACCCTGCAGTACGGCCTGGCCAAGCCCTCGGAGCAGTCGTTCAAGTTCGACGAAACGGTGAAAGACCCGTCCTTCGCCGGCTTCTGGGCCTGGCCGTGCACCATGTTCAACGTGCCGCCAGGGGCCAACTTCATGACCGTGATCTACGAGTTCCCGGTCGATGCCGAGACCACCCTGCAGCACTACGACATCTACTTCCTCAACAAGGACATCACCGAGGAGCAGCACAAGCTGATCGACTGGTACCGCGAGGTGTTCCGCCCCGAGGACCTGCGCCTGGTCGAAAGCGTGCAGAAGGGCTTGAAGTCCCGTGGCTACCGTGGCCAGGGCCGGATCATGGTCGACTCGCAGCGCAGCGGCGTGAGCGAGCACGGCATCGCCCACTTCCACAACCTGATCGCCGTCGCCCACCTGGACGACTGAACACACTACCAGCTCTGCGCCCCGCGCCAGGGCCTGGCGCGGGGCTTCGTTGTCGAGGTACGCCATGGCCAAGCAATACGAAATGTTCAAGGTGCGCGTGACCGGCGTGGAACAGGCCACGCCGCAGATCAAGCGCTTCACCCTGGCCCGCGCCGACGGCGCCGCCCTGCCCGCCTTCAGCGGCGGCAGCCACGTCATCGTGCAGATGCAGTCGGCCTGCGGCAGCCAGTTCAGCAACGCCTACTCATTGATGAGCGACCCGCGCCAGTTACACAGCTACCAGATCGGCGTGCGCCTGGAAGAGCAGTCCAAGGGCGGCTCGGCGTTCATGCACCAGCAGGTCGAGGTGGGCAGCGAACTGACCATCTCCACCCCTAACAACCTGTTCGCCCTCGACCCGAGCGCGGGGCGCCATGTGCTGATTGCCGGTGGTATCGGCATCACCCCGTTCCTGGCGCAGTTGCACGAACTGGAAGGCGGTGATACCCCCTACGAGCTGCATTACGCCTTTCGCGCCCCGGAGCACGGCGCCTTCCAGGGCGACCTGGAACAAGGCCCGCATGCCGGCAATACCCGTTTCTACATCGACAGCCTGGAGCGCAAGCTTGATCTTGCCGCCCTCTGCGCGGGCCTGGCCGATGACGCCCATCTCTATGTATGCGGGCCGAAGCCGCTGATCGATGCGGTGATCGCCACTGCCGCTACGGCTGGTATCGCCGAGCCGCGCGTGCACTGGGAGCAGTTCGCCGCCGCCGCGCCCGCTGCGGGTTCGGCTTTCACCGTGGTGCTGGCGCGCTCCGGCACCGAACTGGAAGTCGAGGAAGGCATGACCATCCTCCAGGCCATCGAGAAGTCCAAGGCCGCCAAGGTCGAGTGCCTGTGCCGCGAAGGTGTGTGCGGTACCTGCGAGACGGCAATCCTCGAAGGCGAGGCCGAGCATTTCGACCAGTACCTGAGCGATGAGGAGAAGGCTTCGCAGCAGACCATGATGCTGTGCGTGTCGCGCGCCAGGACGGCGCGGTTGGTGCTGGATCTCTAAGGGCCAATGCGAACCTGGATGCGCACGCTCCCTGTAGGAGCGGATTCATCCGCGATGCAGACACCACGATGGAGGGCACCGGCCTTGCCGGTGTTCGCCAGCAAGGCTGGCTCCTACAGGTTTACAGCGAGGCGCTGGTACGGCGCGGGCCGAGGCTGTGATAACCGAGCCCCAGCACACAGGTCACCAGCAACAGCAACAGCACCATCAGTTCCCGGCTGTAGCGCGCCACCAGCGCCGGGAAGCCGATCACCTCGCGGTACACCTGGATATCGGCCGTGCCACCGGCATAACGAATGTTGACGCCGCCGTGGCGAACCAGCGAGTAGTCCGAATCGAAATATACCCAGACCTTGCTCTCGCCCAATGCATCGATGGCGGGAATCTCGACGATACCGGTCGGCGCCGGGATCAGTCTGTCGTTGCCGGCATCGTCGCGAACCTGCACCAGCCCCTTGGCCGGCAAGCGGATCTTCACGGCCTTGACCGGCTGCTTGCGGTGGTTGACCAGCTCGATGAGCAACCCGGTGCGGTGGTCCACCAGGCCGGCCTCGAACGGCTTGGCGAACAGCTGCAGGTAAGGCGCCTGGGCCAGCTCGACCAGGCGCTCGACCTGCGGATGGCTCAGTGCACCGTCGCTGACTTCACTGATGCGCGCATGCAAGCGCTCGTACTTGAGCAGTTCGTTGGTTTGACTGATACGTTCGCTGAACTGGCCCGGGTAGGTGAGGTAGGCGTAGGTCAGGCGCGCCTCGAGGCGATCGCCAGTGCGCAGCACCGCGTAAAGCACGGCTGCGATGATGGCGACCACCAACAGGCCCACGAGAGATTTACCGATTTTTTCCCAACTCACCTTGGTGTTTCCTTGTTCTACGGTGTCGATGACCAGCAAAGGCCGGCAAAGGGTGCCAAGAAGCAGATGGCGGAGCAAGGTCTGACGTTACGGGCGGCCTTTGCATCGGTGTTGGCATCCGCCGACGTCGACATTCGCCCGCATCAGATTGCCATCATTCCCCCAGTGACTCAGAATCCTGCTCTCCAACCATGCACGACTGCATGGCCAAGCGTCCGCCAGCCCACGTCAAGGAAGCCGTATCATGATTTCCCGCTTTGCCCCGCACCTGATCGGATTGGCCCTGTGCCTGCAACTTACCGGATGCGCAGAAAACCCTTACAAGGACTTCTATCGCGAAGAAATGGTGAACTCCCAGGATTGGGTAGCCGCATCGCGTGAAGCCCCCGCCCCCATCACCCCCGTGATGCAACGCGTCACTGGCAACATGCAAGACACCTATGCACTCTGGCAGCGCAAGAGCTATCAGGCCTACGGTACCTCGCGATTCAACAGCGCGGGCACCTTCGCCGATACCCTGGCCATTGCCCAGGGCAAGGTGGTCAAGGCCGATGTGGTGCTCATACAACAACCTCAGCATACCGGCACGCTCCAGACATCCAAGGAAGTGATCTCGCCCAGCGTCACCACCGCGCAGATTGGCACCCTGAGCGCAACCAGCTACACGATGGATACCCAGTATGTGCCCGTAACCGAGCAGCGTTTCGACTACCTGGCGGTCTACATGATCAAGGTACCCGTCCTGTTCGGTGTGATGCTGCAGGACCTGACCGACAAGGAGCGCAGCGAGCGTCAGACCAATGTCGGCGTCAAAGCCCGCGTGGTGATAGATGACTCCCCGGCATTCAGGGCCGACCTCATGGTCGACGACATCATCGAACGTTTCGATGGGCAGCCGGTGTCCAATTCCAGGCAGCTGCAGGAGCTGTATGCAGCCAAGGCCGGGCAGCGCGTAAGCATGACCGTCAGCCGCAAAGGCAAGCTCCTGGAAAAAGAAGTCTTGCTCAACCCTGCCAGACGATGATGATCGCCTGACGCCCTGGCGCCGGGTGTTGCGAGATCGACCAGGGGGCCACTCACCCCCGCGCCAGCAACCCCGGCACCGCCACCACCAGCATCGCCACCCCCGACAAAGTCAGCAGCCCCAGCACGATCCGCCGGAACGCCAGCTCGCTGATGCCCAGGTATACCCGGGTGCCGAGCACGGTCGGCAGCACCATCGCCAGCGCCACCACGCCGAACCACGGTAGCAACGCCGTGGTCACCAGCCCGCTGCCCAGGTAGGTGAGCATGGTCACCGCCAGCATCGACAGGTTGAAGTTCTGGATCACCGCGCGCTGGGTGTCGCGTTCAAAACCACGCAGGGTGCACCACAAGGTCGGCACGGTGCCGGTGAAACCGCCGATGCCACCCAGCACGCCACCGACCATGCCCACCGCGCCATCGGCCAGGCGCCCGCCCTGCAGGCGGGGCAGGCGCGGCGCCAGCAACATCAGCGGACACCACAGCACCAGCAGGGTACCGAACACCGCCTTGAACCACAGCATGTCCAGGTGCGGCAGCACCCACACGCCAAGGGGAATCCCTGCCAGGCCACCGAGCACGAACGGCCACAACAGTGGCCAACTGAAGCCCCGGCGCACACTGAACACGGCGATCAGCTGGCCGGTGAGGCTGCCGAACACCGTCAGCACCGCCGCCACCCGGGGCTCCAGGCCCCAGGCCCAGAACGACATGGCCACCATGCCGAAGGCGAAGCCCGACAAGCCCTGGACGAAGCCGGCGACGATGGCCCCGAGGGCGATGAGGTATAGCGGGTCCATGGGTGCTCCCTGCAGGTGATCGTGGGCAGCATTCCCCACCCAGGAGTGGGTGTCCAGCCCCAGGTTTGCGGGGCAGAACGGATCGGTCCTACTTCGCACCGTAGCAACATCTTGAAACATGTACCTTCCAGCCGTTTTCACCTTGGCATAGCCGTTGCTCACCCCTTTGAAACAAGGCACATCGCCACCTTCGCCGGTGGCAGCAGATGCCAGGCTGCACAACACGGGGCACACGGCTATGAAGAAACCAGCAGCGACTTCCACGCACCTGTTCAGGTTGTCCTCTGTCACGGCGCTGTTGCTCGGCCTCGGAGTGGCCTGCGCGGTCGCCAGCGGGCTCGACGATGTGAGTCAGCCACCGCCCACCGACCCGTCGGCCTACAGCGATCCGCCTGCGGACCCAGTGGCTGCGGCTGCAGCGCTGGAGGCCCTGAAGTCGATGCCCGAGGCCAACGAAGGCTCTCTGGAGTTGAACGACGGCGCGTTCGGCACCCGCGCCACGGTCAGCACCGACAATGTGCTGCCCCCCGCGCAGCAGACCTCCAGCCAGTACCCCACCAATGGCAAACCGAGCCCGCTGTTTGGCGCCGAACCGTTCACCCAGCAACTGCTGTTGTTCGAGGAATTCGGCCCGGAGAAGCTCGACCCGGCCACCCCGCCCTATACCCTCACCTTTCCGCTACCCATGACCGGCCCGGCGCCCGCCCAGGACCCGAACAACGTCGCGCGCAGCAGCCCCAACGGCAACGCCCTGGAGGCTTTCCTCACCCAGCCGGGCCTGACCCCCTTCCCGTCGCAGTACGCCAACGTGCTCGACCGTAACCCGTGGAAGGCGCAGATCGAGGTCTTCCTCAACCGCAACTCGGTCGGTTCCCCCGCCGAAGGGCGGCCCCCAGGAAAGGGCTGGTCGCACCAGCGCTGGAACGAGTTCTACCCCCAGGCCGCGTTCAAGACCGCGCAGGCCGGCGCACGCATCAACCAGGGCCTGCGCGACCGCAAGCAGCTGCATGGCTACAGCAAGGGTGAGTTCGGCCCCGGCGGCCTGTACTACCAGACCTCCGACATCCCCACCACCCTGGGCACCACCAAGGGCATCGACACCCGCTTCCACCCGAAAATGCCCTTGCAGGGCCACAAAGCGCTGTGGACCTTCGACGGCACCTTCCCGGTCAAGCTGCTGATGGTGCGTTATGGCCAGCCGCTGCTGATGCGCCACTACAACGCCCTGCCCATCGACCCGTCGGCCAACGCAGGCTTTGGCCTGCACACCATTTCCACCCACGAGCACAACGGCCACTCCCCGGCCGAAAGCGACGGCTTTGCCAACGCCTACTTCTTCCCCGGCCAGTATTACGACTATCGCTGGCCGATCCAGCTGGCCGGCTACGACACCATCAACACCCGCGCCCAGGACCCGCGTGCCGCCTTCCCCTGTTCGCCGGGCGAAACCTTGTTCGTCAACGACGCCTCCCCCGGCCTGAAAACCTGCGAGAACGGCAGCATCAAGATCCGCGGCGACTGGCGCGAAACCATGAGCACCCACTGGTTCCACGACCACATGCTCGATTTCACCGCGCAGAACGTCTACAAGGGCAACGCGGTGATGATGAACTACTACTCGGCCCTGGACCGTGGCAACGAGGCGCTGCAGGACGGCGTCAACCTGCGCCTGCCCAGCGGCAGCGCGATGCCCTGGGGCAACCGCGACTACGACGTCAACCTGGTGGTGGCCGACAAGGCCTGGGACGCCAACGGCCAGTTGTGGTTCAACCCGTTCAACAGCGACGGCTTCCTCGGCGACCAGATCCTGGTCAACTGGCAGTACCAGCCCCGGCTCAAGGTGCGCGCGCGCAGCTACCGCTTCCGCATCCTCAACGGCTCGGTGTCGCGCTACTTCAAGTTCGCCGTGGTGCGTGAGGTCGCCGGCAACAGTGGCGAGTTCAAAGGGCCGTCCGGTTCCAACCTGTCCTATAACCGCGTGCCGTTCCACCTGATCGCCAACGACGGCAACCTGATGGAACACGCCGTACCCTTCGACGGCAGCATGGACCTCAACGGCGACGGTGACCGCCAGGACCACAACGCCATCCTGCCCATGCAGGGCATCGCCGAGCGCTACGACATCATCGTCAACTTCGCCAAGAACGGGATCAAGCCCGGCGACAAGCTGTACTTCGTCAACCTGATGGAACACCAGACCGGCAAGGGCCCGAACAAGGCCATCGCCCTGGCCGACGTGCTGTCGGAGAAGTACAAGGCGGTGATCAAGCAGACCAGCAAGGGCCCGGAATGGGACAAAGGCGACCCCGTGGTCGGCAAGTTCCTGCAACTGCTGGTGCAACCCTACAGCGGCCAGGACCTGAGCATGGACCCGGCCCTGTACGAACCGGCCAAGCCCGGCAAGGCCGCCGGCCTGGTGATGATCCCCCTGCCCCTGGACCCCGGCAGCGCCAGCGACCAGGCCAAGCTCAAGGTGGCGCGCCACCGCGAGTTCGTCTTCGGCCGCTCGGACGGCACCGACAGCGCGCCCTGGACCATCAAGACCGACGGCGGCTTCGGCTACAGCATGGACCCGCGGCGCATCAACGCCGCCCCGCAGCTGGCCAGCGAGGCCACCGATGGCGGCTTCAGCGGCGATGGCACGTTGGAAGTGTGGAAGATCAAGAACGGCGGCAACGGCTGGAGCCACCCGGTGCACGTACACTTCGAGGAAGGGGTGATCCTCAGCCGTGGTGGCAAGGCCCCGCCGGAATGGGAGAAGTGGGCGCGCAAGGACGTCTACCGTATCGGCCCGGACAGCGAGTCGACCGCGGAAGTGGAAATGGCCATTCGCTTCCGCGAGTTCGCCGGCACCTACATGGAGCACTGCCACAACACCCAGCATGAAGACACCTCCATGCTGCTGCGCTGGGACCTGGAGCACCCCGGCCAGTTCCAGCTGATGCCCACGCCCCTGCCTGGCTGGGATGGCGTGGAGTACGTCGACTCCGCCGCCCTGCCGACCTTCCGCACGGCCGCCAGCAGCGACGACAACAGCGCCAACAAGCCGCCCGTGGCGGCCAACGACAGCGCCGCCACCAGCGCCGGCAAACCGATCGTGCTCAACGTGCTGGCCAACGACAGCGACCCCGACGGCAACCTGCCGCTGAGCGTGAGCAGCCTGGCCCAGCCCGACTCCGGCCAGGGCACGGTCAGCAGCAACGGTACCCAGGTGACCTACACCCCGCCGGCCACGGTGGCCAGCCCGTTCACCGCCAGCTTCACCTACGCCGCGCGCGACGCCAAGGGCCTGGAATCGTTGGTGCCGGCCACGGTGAGCGTCGCCGTGACGCCGGCGCTGGCCATGGACGAGATCCAGGTCAGCAGCGCCACTGTGCAGCTGCGCAGCAACAACCGTTGGACCTGGGAGCTGTCCGGCAGCACGTCAGTGACGGCCAACAACAGCATCAGTGTGACCGCCAACACCACCAGCGGCCCGCTGGAACTGGGTGCCGCGACACTCACCACCAGTGGCACGGGCGCGCGCTGGCGGCTGTCGGTGACCACCGTCGGCAGCGGCCCGGCCTCGCCACCGACGGTGACCGTGCGCTCGGCGCTGGGCCAGAGCGTGACCGCGAAGATCAGTATCAAGTGACGCCCTGGCAAGGCCTGCTCCCTGTAGGAGCCGGCCTTGCCGGCGATGGCCTGCGCAGCAGGCCCAATGGCACGCGACAAAGGACGACCACCATGCCCTACCACTGGCGCCTGCTGCTCCCCCTGCTGATCCTCCTCACCCTCCCCGGCGCCCTGCCCCCCACCGGCGCCGACCCCAGCCCCTGGGGCGCCGCCTATTTCCCCAACATCCCGCTGCTCACCCAGGACGGCCGGCAAGTGCACTTCTACGACGACCTGATCAAGGGCAAGGTGGTCGCCATCAACTTCATCTTCACCGGCTGCGGCGACACCTGCCCGGTGGAAACCGCCCGCCTGCGCCAGGTGCAGAAGCTGCTGGGCGAGCGCGTCGGCCAGGACATCTTCTTCTACTCGATCAGCATCGACCCCTACAACGACACCCCCGCCACCCTGAAACGCTACGCCGAGAAATTCGCCATCGGCCCCGGCTGGACCCTGCTCACCGGCGAAGCCGCCGATATCGAGCAACTGCGTCGCAGCCTCGGCCTGTATATCGAAGGGTTGGAGAATGGCCGCAGCAAAGACCACAACCTCAGCCTGATCATCGGCAACCAGGCCACCGGCCGCTGGATGAAGGCATCGCCGTTCGAAAGCCCGTACATCCTCGCCGACCGCCTGGCCAACAGCCTGCACAACTGGAAGACCGCCAGCGCCCAGCGCCGCGATTACACCCAGGCCCCCGAGATCCGCCCACCCAGTGCGGGCGAGCAACTGTTCCGCACCCGCTGTTCGTCCTGCCATACCGTCGGCGAGGCCGAACCCGGCGCCACCCGCAGGATCGGCCCTGACTTGCTCGGGGTGACCCGGCAAAGGGAAGCGCAGTGGCTCGAACGCTGGCTGAAAGAACCGGACCGGATGCTGGCGGAAAACGACCCATTAGCGATGTTGCTGTATCGCCAGTACAACCAACTGGCGATGCCCAACCTGCGGTTGGGGGAGACGGAGGTGGCGGCGTTGCTGGCGTATCTGGAAGAGGAGACCGTGCGGGTGCAGGGGCAGTGAGGTGGCGTAGAGTTTCAATTAAATTGACTGCCCCTTCGTTCTCATCCCGGGAAAACACCGAACATTATTTTTCGCCACAATGCCATAAAGGTGAATAAACAGGAACATGAACGCCAGCCATGTGATAGCTGGATACCTCTCCGAAATCTCTGGCCAGTGGTAGAGAAACAAATAGGTATCCCGCATGGCGATGTCCTCATGCAACAGCATGAGAACAAAATTATACATAACAACAAAGACATTCAGATCCCGCTTTTCGCTTGGTGTGGTCAACAAGCAACGAAGCCATCTCGAGATTGCAAGCCCCACCACAGCCAACACAATGTATAAAATCATCACCTCTCCTCCCGAGCCCCCATCATTCACATCTGAGGTTGCCCACCTTCAGAATTTTCCAAACCATCATTGCAATATACAACATGAGCTTCACACCCAATTTAGCACCCGCTAATTATTGGCCTACCATTTCATCCACAGCCATGCAGACGCCCTTCACTTTTTCCTAAACCATCTTTTGGGCTCCCATTGCACAGGTGTTGCAAAGCTGTGCAACACCATACCCACCAAGCACCACCAACCTGTAGCAGGGTTCTCATACAAAAAATCAGGCCTATGGCCAATAAAAAGCAAGTAAGAGCGCTCCATAATCCTCATATAGTAAGTTATAAAAAACAAATTAAATATTAGACAAGCCCAAAAACTCCACCACCTGAAGTTCTGCCCAGAAAATCTGTACCTGAGTGCATGCGCGGTGACCACACCCATAATCACGCAGCTTCCAAACAACCAGGAGATCATTCCTTTGTCAACTCCACCCAGATCAATTCCCCATTCATGACATTCACCCCAAGCTCAAACGTTACAAGAATCGTCCCCATCTTCTTGTAAGCAGGAACCATATCAGCCCTGACATACCTGTAGAGTCGCCATGCAGAACGACTGACCACGAGCGTGGTCAACCCAAACACCGAAAGAGCGATTTCCATAACCCCATACGCAACATTCCCATGTGACGCTTTCCCACCAAGAGCCTTCGCCATTTCTTGATAGCCCGACCGAAGTGGTCCTACAGTATCGGTTCGCCTTTGAATAATATTCCGGCCATTTTCATAAATTCCATTGATTCCGTGCTGTACAAGCGCAATACCACCCGTAGCACATGCAATCCCTGCGGAAAGTTTGCAGACTGCAACGCCTCCAGCAACTTGCAACACTCCAGCCGCCAAACCTGCAACCAACCTTGAATATTGAAGAGCCTGCTGAGTCAATTCGACATGCTCTTTTTTTATAAGATTCAGCCCTTGCTCCGGCGTTTTCCTCCCCGTCCGAACCTCCTCCACAATGCCCTTCCCGACATACGCCATCTCCTGCGTGAACTGCAGCCGCAACATCCCGTCATCCAAACACCGCGCGGCCACCTCACAGGCATATTGGGTCAGCCGGGCCGCCGCATGGCTCACTTCCCAGAAGTCGTCATCCCACGGGACCTCGTGCTCGCTGCGCGCCGTCATTCCTCACCCCAGGTCGAATAACCGGTGGTCCCCGCCGCATGGTGCACCCAGGAAATCTCCCGATAGCGGATCGCCAGGTGCTCCTGCGGCTCCTGCTCGTTCAGCAGGACGGCATGGGGCATGGCCACGTTCTGCTGGACGATCAGCCCGCCGCCGAGCCTTACCGAGTAGTACCGTTCCTGCAGGCCCGCAGCACTGGTGCGGAAGAAGGTGAGGTCACACTCCACCCGCTCCCTCGAATCGAGCGCCTGCGCCAGCAACGGGGTGGACTTGTCGATGAACTTGGTGAGGTAGACCGGCCGGTGCAGCGCCCGGCTGACGTTGTCGAGGTTGGAAAGGCTGTGATCGAAGGCCAGGACCATGATCTGGTCCCGATGACCCGCCTGGCATTTGTTGCCGATGGAATCCTGGGTGGAACACCCCGCCGAAATCAGGCCCTGAAGCGCGCCCGTGATCGTCATGTAGCCGTGATAAGCCATGCTGCGAACTCCCTGTAAAAAGTTCGCACTGTAAAAACGTAAAACCGTGTTGTATGTCGGACGCGTCCGAAAATACGCCATCGAGAAGTTACCAAGTACGACAGACAACACCGCCCCACTGTGCCAACCCACGCGCTTGACCGCCTTGCACCTCCCGCCCCATGCTCAGCCGCTTCCACCCACGCGCAAGGAACGACCGCATGAAGCTGGAAACTCTCGCCATCCACGCGGGCTTCAGCCCCGACCCGAGCACCCGGGCCGTGGCCGTGCCCATCTACCAGACCACCTCGTTCGCCTTCGACGACACCCAGCATGGCGCCGACCTGTTCGACCTGAAGGTGGCCGGCAATATCTACTCGCGCATCATGAACCCCACCAACGACGTGCTCGAGCAGCGCATGGCCGCCCTCGAGGGCGGAGTCGGCGCGCTGGCCGTGGCCTCTGGCATGGCGGCCATCACCTACGCCCTGCAGACCGTCGCCGAGGCCGGCGACAACATCGTCTCGGTGGCCAAGCTGTACGGCGGTACCTACAACCTGCTGGCCCACACCCTGCCGCGCATGGGCATCACCACCCGCTTCGCCGCCCATGACGACATCGCCGCCCTCGAGGCGTTGATCGACGCACGCACCAAGGCGGTGTTCTGTGAGTCCATCGGCAACCCCGCCGGCAACATCGTCGATATCCAGGCCCTGGCCGACGCCGCCCACCGCCATGGCGTGCCGCTGATCGTCGACAACACCGTCGCCACGCCGATCCTCTGCCGCCCGTTCGAGCACGGCGCCGATATCGTCGTGCACTCGCTGACCAAGTACATCGGCGGCCATGGCACCAGCATCGGCGGCATCGTCATCGACTCGGGCAAGTTCCCCTGGGGTGAAAACAAGGAACGCTTCGCCCTGCTCAACACCCCTGACCCGTCCTACCACGGTGTCACCTACACCGAAGCCTTCGGCCCCGCCGCCTTCATCGGCCGCTGCCGCGTGGTGCCGCTGCGCAACACCGGCGCTGCGCTGTCGCCGTTCAATGCCTTCCTGATCCTGCAAGGCCTGGAAACGCTGGCCCTGCGCATGGAGCGCCACACCGAGAACGCGCTCAAGGTCGCCCGTTACCTGCAACAACACGACCAGGTGGCCTGGGTGAAGTACGCCGGCCTGCCCGACCACCCCGAGCATGAGCTGGCCCGGCGCTACACCGGCGGCAAGCCGGCGTCGATCCTGTCGTTCGGCATCAAGGGCGGCCAGGCGGCCGGGGCGCGCTTCATCGATGCGCTGCAGCTGGTGGTGCGCCTGGTGAACATCGGCGACGCCAAGTCGCTGGCCTGCCACCCCGCCTCCACCACCCACCGCCAGCTCAACGACGAAGAGCTGGAAAAGGCCGGGGTGCCACGGGACATGGTGCGCCTGTCGATCGGCATCGAGCACAGCGACGACATCATCGCCGACCTCGCGCAGGCGCTGGAGGCCAGCCGCGGTTGAGTCACCCGCGCCCCACCCAATGCCAACGGCGGGCGCACACCTTGCAAATCCGGACCTTCGTGCAATGACCCTCTTCTACCTGAAACTCCTCGTCACCCCGCTGTTGATGTGGGCCATCTCCCTTGCCTCGCGGCGCTGGGGTGGCCTGCTGGGTGGGTTGCTGTCCGGGCTGCCGATCACCTCGGCCCTGGTGATGACCTTCCTGTGCCTGGAGCAAGGCACGGGCTTCGCCCTGGGCGCGGTGCCCGGCGCGCTGGGCGGTTTGGCGGCCGTGCAGGCCACCTACACGTTCTACCTGTTCGCCACGCGCAAGGTCGGCATTGCCCCGGCGGTGGCATTGGCAATCCTGTTCTACGGGCTGGCGGCCTACGCCTTTACCCACTGGGGCAGCCTGTACCTGTCGATTGCGGTGGCGTTGCTGCTGATTGCCGTGCTGATCCGCGCCAGTGGTCGCGAGCCCACACCCGATACGCTCGCCCGCCCCCGACACCGGTACTGGGAGATTCCCCTGCGGATGGTGTCCGCCACCTCGCTGCTGATGATCACCACCAGCCTGGCCAGCTGGCTGGGCCCGGCGACCAGCGGCATGCTGGCGCCGATCCCGGTGATTGCCTGGCCGCTGGTGGTGTTCGCCCATGTGCAGGGCGGGCGCGCCGGGATGGCGGCGATGGTGCGGGGCAATGCCATCGGGGCGGTGGGGGTGATTGCGTTCTACCTGGCGATGGCGGGGTTGCTGGAGCGGCTGGGGGTGGCCGTGACCATCAGCCTGGCCATGGGGCTGGCGGTAGTGCTGACTGTCGGGCTGGCGGCGCTGTCACGCAAGAAACAGCGCCCTCTGTAGGAGCGGCTTCAGCCGCGATGCCGACAACGCGCTGCCTGGCACCCGCTGCGCGGGTGATCACGGCTGAAGCCGCTCCTACGGAGGTTTTGCCAAATCAATGGGAGATGGCCCGCCCCAACAATCGGTGATGGCAAACTGGCATTCCGGCAAACCTCGACAATACTGGCTCGTCACATGGATTTCCTTGCCCACACACAACAAAAGGGAATTTGCGATGAGCCACAACCACCCCCTGGACGTCGCCATCATCGGCGGCGGTGTCTCCGGTACCTACAGCGCCTGGCGCCTGCAACAGGCCCACGGCACCCACCAACGCATCCAGCTCTTCGAATACGGTGATCGCATCGGCGGGCGCCTGTTCAGCATCAACCTGCCCGGCCTGCCCAACGTGGTCGCCGAGGTTGGCGGCATGCGCTACATGCCCGGGGCCGACGGCCATGTGATGGTCGACACCCTGGTGCAGCACCTGGGCCTGCCGAGCAAAGACTTCCCCATGGGCAACGAGCAGGACCAGATCGGCGCCAAGGACAACCTGTTCTACCTGCGCGGCCAGCGCTTCCGTTTCCGCGACTTCGTCGAGGCGCCGCACAAGATCCCCTACGACCTGGGCTGGACCGAACGCGGCTACAACCCCGAAGACCTCCAGGTCAACGTGATGAACAGCATCTACCCCGGCTTCGACAAGCTGAGCCTGGCCGAGCAGATGCAAGTGCAGGTGTTCGGCAAGCCGATCTGGCGCTACGGCTTCTGGGACTTGCTCTACCGCGTGCTGAGCAACGAGGGCTACCAGTTCATGAAGGACGCCGGCGGCTATGACGCCAACGTCGCCAACGCCAGTGCCGTGACCCAGCTGCCCGCTACCGAATACAGCGACGCCACCGAGTTCCGCACGCTCAAGGATGGCTTCCAGAGCCTGCCGCTGACCCTCGCCCAGCGCTTCGTCGAGCACGCCGGCGGGCTGGTGCCCGGCGACCAGCGCATCCAGATGAACCGCCGCCTGGCCGCCCTGAGCTACAGCGGCAACAGCGAATACCCCTACCGCTTGCACCTGCGCCACACCGAGACCATCAACGGCAAGACCCACGACCTCGAAGGCGAGGACATCGTGGAGGCCCGCCAGGTGATCCTCGCCCTGCCGCGTCGCTCGCTGGAGCTGATCGACTCGCCGCTGTTCGACGACCCCTGGCTCAAGGACAACCTGAAGTCGGTGCTGGTGCAGTCGGCGTTCAAGCTGTTCCTGGCCTACGAGCAACCCTGGTGGCGCAACCTCGGCCTGGTCGCCGGGCGTTCGGTCACCGACCTGCCGATCCGCCAGTGCTACTACATGGGCACCGAGTGCGATCAGCCGGGCGGCGAGCAGACCTTCAACTCGCTGCTGATGGCCTCCTACAACGACATCGGCACCGTACCGTTCTGGAAAGGCCTGGAAGACGGCCCCGAGTTCGTCGGCTACACCCCGCGCAGCCTCGAAGGCCGCATCGCCAACGACGCGGTGGTGCCGCGCACGCAGTTCCAGATCAGTGACGAGATGGTGCGCATCGCCCAGCGCCAGGTCACCCAGCTGCATGCACAGGTGGAGCTGCCGGCACCGTATTCGGCCGTCTACCACGCCTGGGACGCCGACCCGTACGGCGGTGGCTGGCACGAGTGGAAGGCCAACTACCGCGTGGACCTGATCATCCAGAAGATGCGCCACCCGGTGAAAGACCAGCAGGTGTTCATCGTCGGCGAGGCCTACTCCTACGGCCAGGGCTGGGTCGAAGGCGCGCTGACCACCGCCGAGTCCGCCCTGCAAGAGTTCTTCGAGCTGCCGCGCCCAAGCTGGCTGCCGGCCAGCTACCAACTGCTGCCGACTCCGGCACCGGAGGAAATCGACTACAGCAAGCCGCCCATGCCCGCACATCCTGCGCAAGTACTCGACGGCATCACCCAGAACATCTGTGCGGGGATCAAGCCATGACGAAATTCACCGTGGCCGACTACCTGCTCACCCGGCTCAAGCAACTCGGCCTGGAGAAGGTGTTCCAGGTGCCTGGGGACTATTGCTCGAACTTCATGAGCGCACTGGAGGCCTTCGACGGTATCGACGCCGTGGGCGAAATCTACGAGATGGGCGCCGCCTACAGCGCCGATGGCTACGCCCGGGTACATGGCCTGGGTGCCGTGTCGCTGCAATATGGCGTAGGCACCTTCAGCGCGGTGAACGCCATCGCCGGCGCGTTTGTGGAGCGCAACCCGGTGGTGGTGATTTCCGCGAGCCCCTCGACCAAAGACCGCCTCAAGGCCAACAGCCAGAACGTGCTGTTCCACCACTCCACCGGCGACTTCGAGGCCGACCGCAACGTGCTGGAACAAGTGACCGTGGCCTGCGAGATTCTGTCCGACCCGCACCGCGCACCCTGGCAGATCGACAACGCCCTGATCGCCGCACTCACCCATCGCCAACCCATTTATCTGGAGGCCTACCAGGACATCTGGGGCGAAGCAGTCAGCCGGCCCCACGGCCAGCTGACCCCGGCCCCGCGCCCGTCCAACCCGCAGGCCCTGCAGGAATTGGTCGACGCCACTGTTGAGCGCCTGGCCACGGCGCGCCAGCCACTGGTACTGCTGGGCGTGGAGGTGATCCGCTATGGCCTGCAGGATGCCGTGCAACGCCTGATCGACAGTTGCGGCCTGCCCTTCTCTACCACCCTCGACGCCAAGACCGTGCTCGACGAAAGCCAGGCGCCGTTCATCGGCACCTACGCCGGCCCCGCCTCGCGCCCGGAAACCTCGGCGCAGGTGGATACTTGCGACTGCATCCTGGCCATCGGCGTGATCTTCACCGACGACTACCTCGACCTGTTGAACGCGCGCTACGGCCAGATCGTCCAGGTGAACTGCGAGCTGGCCCGCGCTGGCGACGACAACTACCCCAACGTGCGCCTGCCGGACTACGTCGACGCGCTGCTCAAGGCCCTGAAGGTGGACACCCAGTTCCCCCGCCAGGGCATGGCCCTCGCCGCCTCGCGCCCGCTGCTGGGCAGCGGCGCGGTACCCTGCGCGCTGAGCTACGCGAGCTTCTTCGACAGCCTGGTGAGCTTCGCCCAGGAACACCGGCTGTGGCAAAGCAGCACGCTGATCCTGGGTGAAAGCTCGTCGCTGTACGTGGCCAGCAACATCAACGGCATGCCCCGCGGCAGCTTCATCTCCGACGCCATCTGGGGCTCGCTCGGCCACGAGACCGGCTGCGCCCTGGGCGTGGCGCTGGGCAGCGGCCGCCGCCCGGTGGTGGTGGCCGGCGACGGCGGCTTCATGATGGTCAGCCAGTCGCTGGCGGCGTTGGCACGCAACCAGGTCAATGCCGTGGTGTTCGTGATGAGCAACCAGGTGTACGCGATCGAGCAGGCGTTCGTCGATCCCAAGGCGTTTACCCCAGGCGGTGAGTTCGCGCCGTTCGATACCCTGCCCGCGCTGGACTACACGGCACTGGCCACAGGCTATGGCGCGTTGGGGTACCGGGTGGAAACAGTGGACCAACTGGAGCAGTTGCTGCCGCAGTTGCTGGTGGTCGTGGGCCGGCCGGTGCTGGTGGAGGTGAAGATCGCCGAGAAGGACCTGGCCGAGCAGATCAAGCGACTGGCGACGGTGAGCTAGCCCTTTGCGATTGACCTGAAAAGCCGCTTTCACAACGATGAAAGCGGCTTTTCATCACGGCGGAGTAAGTGGCCAGGGGCTGCTCATGCCTTGGCCGTTTTCTTCCAGGCAGCTTCCTTCATGGCCAGCGCCTGCTCCACTGACTCCGCAAGCTCAATCACAGCCTGGACAGCAGCATCGTCATCAACCCGCATTTCGGCCGGCAAACGATGGTAGTCGTAGGGTTCGTCCTGCTTGAAGATGCCTGCCAGGTGCGCATTCACCCTGAAGATCACATGCAGCGTGCGCCAACACACCGAGGGCTCTAACCCTTTACCCTCTGCCACGCTGCCCTTGGGGCGTTTCTCTCCACCGACCCAGAGATACGGCACAAACTCCAGAACGATATCCGCGAAGCAAGATTGGGCTTTCTCGTATGCAGCATCCTGGAACAAGACCCTCCACCGAGGAATGTCGGTGAAATTGAACGAGCAGAGCACGGGCCGGAATAGACGCTCACTGACATCGACATCTGCCAAACTCCCCGGCAGCGCCTTGTAGAACTTCTTGAAAACCTCGATCAAATACCCAGCATTGCCCGAAACCACATCAATGAATCGGGCGACCACAAAACCTTCCCCCTCCTTGCTCAGCGCGGGAATACAGAACAGGTCCCCAGGGGCAATACTTTTATTCACTCGCTTCATCTCTGCATCCTTAATGCCCACACTGAAGGGCTCCCTGCTTGGCCTTTTCATACTCCGCGATATGCGAGAGCCCGCGCTCGTCAGTTCTGGACTTATCAATTGGCTGGATGACGTTCCCGGGAAAACCCGTTTTAGTCTCATACTTCTCGACATAGAACTGTTCCTTCCCCTTCGCCTGGGTGTAGGTCAAGTCACTCTCGATGACCCTCAGCTCCCCTTTGCCAAGCCGTTGATTCTGCCTGTGCTGCTGCTCTCGGTCGACGGGGTCCTGAACCGTATGCCCCACATAGAATGGCTCCTTCTGACCTGGGTTATACAGGCCATAGACCGAGTATCCCGGTCTGTGCAAAGGAGTGGGCTCAAGGCCCAGGGAGTCATACCAATAGATGGGGTTGGGGGTGTAGGCAAAGAGGTTCAACCCACCTGCGTAGCTGATTGGGTCCTGGCTGATAAACCGACCCGCGTTAGGATCATAGTACCGATAGCGATTGTAATGCAGCCCGGTCTCATGGTCGTGGTACTGCCCCTGGAAGCGAATCGGGTTGTTCAGGCCATTCTGTTTGGCCCACTCCGAACGGGCTTCCTTGATCTCCCCCCACGCCCTGTACTGCGCCGTCCACGCCAATTCGCCATTGTGGTCGGTCAGTTCCATCGGCGTGCCGAGGTGGTCGCACTGGTACCAGGCAATGGCGTCGATCGGCTGTGGTTTGACCTCGTGCTGCCACAGCGGGTCCTGATCGAAATCGTATTCCCGGTCGCTCCAGTCCGGTTGGCGTAGCAAGCGGATCGGCTGCTTGCGTATAGCCTGGGCAACCGGCACGAAACTGCCCGGTTCGTACAGGTAATGCACGGTGCGCCCGGTTTCACCCTCGTCCTGCGGCGGCGAGCTTTCCAAGGCGAGATTGTCGCCATCCCAACCATACAAGCTGTAACCGCAACCCAGTTCGCGCTGGCGCTTGGCCCGCTGCATCTGGTTCCAGCCACTGCCGGCCCGCGGATCATCCTGGTGATGCGCGGTGGAGTGCTTGTGCAGACGGCGGCCCAAGGCATCGTAGCTGTACACCACCGTGAGCCTGTCATCGTCATAACGCGTCAGGCGGTCGAACAGGTCCCAGGCCAGGTGGGCCTTGTCGCCGTTGTGCAGGCGATAGATCAGGTTGCCACGGTCGTCGTACTGGTAATGGGTCCCGGCGTATTCACGCAGCAGGTTGTCCATCAGCTTGTTGCGCCGCGGATCGCTTTCCAGCGGACGATTGAGTTCCTGGGTCTTGTCATCCAGCAGGTTGCCGGCCGGGTCGAAAGCAAAGGTCTCCACGCCAAGGCGGCTGGTGGCTTGCAGCAAGCGGCCAACGGGATCGTACTGATAGGCCAGGAGGCCACGGCGGGTGTCGTGGATATCGGTCAGCTGGCCCACGGCATCGTATTGGTATTGGCGCTTGAGCAAGGTGGACTGACCATCATGGCTGCCCAGCAGTTGCTCTTGCAGGCGCCCCGCCGGGTCCCAGGCCTGGGTTTGCATCAGCTGGTTGCCCTGATGGCGCACTACTTCACGGTGCAGGTCATCGCGCTCGTAGGCGAGCAATTCATGCTGGTCGAGGGTCATGCCGAGCACGTGGCCGCTGCCGTAGGTGAGCACGCTGACCTTGTGACCATCCGGGCGGATCGTCGCTGTGCGCAGGTTCAGTGCGTCGTACTCGTGCTGCCACACCGCAACCATCGGCACCTCGGTACCGAGGTAGTACTGGTGCTCGCGGGTCAGGTTGCCCGCCTCATCATGGAACCATTGCAGCTTGCTGGCCGCGTTGACCGCCTGGATCAGGTTGCCGTTGCCGTCGTAAGCGAAGGTCTCCTCCTGACGTTGGTCACCCAAGCTGGCCGCACGTGAAATCAGACGCCCCACCGGGTCGAAGGTGATATCGATGCGGCGCTGACCGACCTGGGTGCTGGCCAGCCGGCCCGTATCAGGATCGTACTGGTAACGCGTCACCAAGCCATCGAAGCCTTGCTCTTGCAGCAAGCGCCCGACCGGGTCATAGAGGAAGTTGGCCTTGCTCTCGTTCTCGTTTTCCAGGCCGATCAGGCGGCCCAGTTTGTCCCAGCGATAACGCAGCGTGTGTTCATTGGCATCCACCCGCTCGGCGAGCAGGCCCACAGCGTTGTAGGCCCAGGTGGTGCAACGGTCCAACGCGTCGACGTGAGCCAGCAGACGACCTTCAGCATCGCGCTCGAAACGCTCTTCAGTGGCGTCCGGGTGGATGACTTTTGCCAGTTGGCCGGTTTTGTACTCGTAAGCTGTCTTATTACCCGCCGCATCGGTGAACAGCACCAACTGACCGAAGGCGTCGTATGCCCATTGACTGGTCTTGCCCGAGCAGTCGGTGTACTCGATCAGCTGATCCGCCGCGTTGTAGGCCAGCTTTTTCTCGTTACCGTTGGCGTCCTTGATCGCCTTGACCAGCCCAGACGGTGTGTAGGCGAACTCGGTCTTGTTGCCTAACGGGTCGGTGGTCTCGACCAGGTTGCCCTTCTGGTCATAGTCCCGCAGCCACAAGCCGCCTTCGGCGTCGCGGATCTTGATCGGACGGCGACGGTCGTCATAAGCGATATGGACCTGGCTGTGATCGGCGCGGATATGGCGAATGACACTGCCTTGTTCGTCATAGTCGTAGCGGTCCTCACTGCCGTCGGCGTGTACATGGCGCACCACGCTCTTGCGCTCGTCACGGAAAATCCACTCCGAGCGCTCGTCCGGATGCCGCACACGGTACAGGTGGCCAAGGATGTCGTAGTAGTACCAGGTCTCCTGGCCGTGGGCGTCGGTGACGTAGGTGAGGCGAATGTTCTCGTCCCATTCCAGGCGCGTATCGTAACTGCCATCATCGGCCCACTCGCGAATCGCCTTGGCATCGAATGCACTGCCATCCCACTGCAGGTTCATCCCACGACCGGTACGGTCGGTGTAACGGGTCACCAAGTGATTCTGGTACTGGTAGTGCCAGGCGGCGCCATGCTCGTCCTGGGTGGCGACCAAATCCCCCTGATCATCGTAGTGGTAGGCACACAGCTGACGCAGTGGCTGACCATCGCGCATTTCCCACAGGCCGGTAATATGGCCCTGTTCGTCGATCAGCGTGCCCAGGTGGCGCAGGACGTCTTTCACATCGCCCTGGAAGGTGATGATGTCCGACAGCACTGGACGCCCTTCGTGGTGATGCTCGTAGTGCAGCATGCAGCCGGCGTCGTTCTGCAGCAGGATCTTGCGCAGGTAGTAACGGTCGCCCACGCGCAGGTAATACTCCTTGCGCACGAAGCCACGGCAGATCACCAGCTCATCGTCGCTGCTGCGTACCAGCAGCAAGTCCTCGATGGCGTTGAACAGCGACTTGCCTACTTGGGGCAGTTCAAATTCATGGCTACGGCCATCGTAGTCATGGAACAGCAAGCCTTTGCCAAGCACATCAATACGCGTGGTGAACTCATTGACCCAGCGGGCGCCAAGGCTGCCCAGGTCATAATTCGCCTGCCGCGAGTGGTAGAAGCGCTGCCAGTGAATGGGAAATGCGCCAGGCAGGCTGAAATCAGCGTGGATAATGAACTCCGACCCCAGGGCAAAGCTGATGCTGCGCCCTGTAGTCGACTTGGGTATCGAGGGTAGCGCAGGCCGCTTTCTTTTATCGCAGGGACAAGGCGTCTGGATCGCCTTGGCCTGAGTACTGATAGCCGCCAACTCCCCCTTGCCCTTCTCCCGCGCCACCTGCGTGGTCGCCCCCGGCTTGCTCACACCTGGTTGCCCGTTCCTGTTGCGTTTGCGGAACCCCTTCACCGCCCCGCCCAGCACCGTCAGCATCCAGCCGATGCTCATCTGCGCTGCCGGGTCGGCCAGCTTGGCGAACTGCCGGGCCATCTCCGGCCCCAGGGCGCGCAGCTGGCTGGTGTTGGCCAATACCTTGGCTTTGATCTGATCCGGCAACAGCTTGCTGGTGGTGCTGTTGGCCAGCCCCTTGCCGGCGGCCTTGTAGGCACTGTGCACGGCACCGAAGAAGTTGCTGAAGGCGGCCTTTGGGTCGTTGAGCAACTTGTCGGCGGCGGCGGACATCTGCTGCCTCGCGGCAGCGCGGTCACCCTTGGCGTCGAGCTGGCCCTTGACCACTTTCTCAAGGCCGATGGCGATCTCATTAGTCATTTTGGTGCCTAGTGCGCCAGCGTCGGCCAGAATGCCGGCGATCTTCGGCTGGGCCTTGGCCACGAAGTCGTCGATGGTCCCGGCAATGGTGGCATTGAGATGGCCGATCAGCACCTGGATCAGCGAGTCACCCAACAGCATTTTGGCGCTGTTGCGCAGTTCCTGGCGCACCAGGGACAGGGTTGGGCGCAGGCTCATGCGCGCTGCGGCCATGGTCGGCGGCGCCGGTAGCACGCCGATCAGATTGATGCCCAAGCTGACCCAGTCGAGCAGTTGGCGGTTCTTGCTCTTGACCAGGGTGACCACGTCTCCCAGGGCATCGACCAGTGCCATGATGTTGCCCACCACCGGCAGCGCGCCAGCCACGGTCTTGACCCGTTCGAGGGTGACATAGCCGCCGCTGGCCGACTGCAGCCAGGCGTCAAAGGCGGCGGCGCCACGGCCAACGTCCTTGAGATCGATAGTGTTGAGCGGGGCGACGGCGACCTGCGGTTCGCGCTTCCTGGCGGACTCGGTCATCCCGGCACCTCATGGCGCAGGCTCGAGCGGTTACGATTGGCTGAGACAAACATCCTTGTCCCTCTTGTTGTTCAATCCATGCCCCTTCCGGCAAACGAGGGAGCGCAAACAGTCCCCGGTAGCTCACCGCGCAAACCTGGCTGGTCATGGGCGAATCCATGCTTGCCCTGCGACAGGTGAGCGCCAATCATTAAAACGGGTGGGGCGTTACAGGGGGCGTGGCAACTATAGTTCGCTTTTCGAGTTCAGATAGTCGTTGCTCCAGAACGATGTGCGCGCCAGTACCGGCACCTCGACACGGCTGCGCTGGCCTGCACGCTCAATCAGCAAGCCATCAGCCTCGATGGCGACCAGCCGCACGCCACGGGCCAGCTCCTCGCCACTGCGCACCGCACGGGCCGGGCCACCGTCCAGGCTGACGATGGCCACGGCGCCCTGGCTACCCGCCATCACCCCGCTGACCTTGATGTCCACCTGCACGGGGATATCGGCGAACCAACGGGCGGCGGGCACATCGCCCATGGCCTGCGTGGAACTGGGCTCGACCGAGCTTGCCGGCGGGGCCGACTGCAGCATCACGCTGGCCCAGGTGAGTGCAACGGCGACCGCGGCCAACACACCCAGCCCTTGCAGCAACAGGTTGGGGGAAACGGTGAAGCGAGCGATCTGCATGGTCACGTGCTCCTTATGTACCTGTGCCCGAGCATAACGGCCAATTCTCACGGTTTTGTTTCACATCGCGATCATCTTCGTCGGGCATGCTGCCTTGCAGGACAAGGAGCGATTCTGTGAATGGACAACGCGGTTTCACCCTGATCGAGCTGATGGTAGTGCTGGTGATCGTCGGGATCGCCAGCGCCGCCATCAGCCTGAACATCCGCCCCGACCCCGGCAAGCGCCTGCGCGCCGACGGCGAACGCCTGGCGCACCTGCTGGAGCTGGCGCAAAGCGAAGCCCAGGCCGACGGCCAGCCCCTGCGCTGGAAAAACGAAGCGGGCGGCTATCGCTTCGTCCGGGCCGACGGACAGATGCTCGCAGAGGGGCCGTTGCAGCCACGACGCTGGCAGGCCGATGCAGTCAAGGTACAGGTCGAGCCACGCGGCCCGCTGTGGCTGGAGGGCGAATGGGTCACGACACCCCTCAGCCTGCGCCTGCGCAGCGGCCAGGCCACGGTGCAACTGACGCGCACGGGCGCCGGGCAGGTCAGGGTGAGCCAGCCATGAAGCACCGCGCCCAAGGCTTCACCCTGATCGAAGTGATGATCGCCATCCTGCTGATGGCGGTGGTCAGCCTGATCGCCTGGCGCGGGCTGGACAGCGTCAGCCGCGCCGACCGCCACATACGCCAGGCCAGCGAGGACAGCCAGGCGGTGCTGCGGGTGTTCCAGCAACTGGAGCGCGACCTGGCACTGCGCGCGACCGTGGAGCTGGCCGAACCGTCCCTGCCGGGGCGCGAGCCGCCCGACAAACCGCTGCTGCCTGCCTTGCGTGCCCGCACCGACCGCCTAGAGCTGATCCGCAACGGCGCCGTGCCGGGCAGCGGCCTGCAACGCGTGCGCTGGTATGTACGCGGCGGTACCCTGTATCGCGCCGCGGCGCCAGCAAGTGACCGTTACCCGCTGCCAGCGCCAAAGGCGGCGACGGCGGTACTGGCCAACGTGACGCGTTTCAGCCTGCGCGGCTGGCAGGCCAAGGGCGGTTGGCAGGTACCGGGGAGCCAGCCCCAGGACAACCCTGCCGGCCTCGAAGTGCGCCTGGCCTGGCGCGGCCCCCAGGGCGAGGAGCATTACCGCCAGGTGCTGGGCCCCTTCAACTGACCAGCACCACGCCGCCGGGCAACTCCAGGCAGCGAGCACCGTAGGCGGCGCGAATCAGCTCGGCGGCCTGGGGCAATTGCTCGAAGCTCAGGCGTGCCTGTACCCGGCGCCGCCCCAGGGACGGATTGAGCAGCAGCAGGCGCCCGGGGCGGTAGCGGTTGATCTCGTCGATCACCTGGGCCAACGGTGCGTCGTTGAACACCAGCATGCGCTCGCGCCAGGCCATCACCTGGCTGGCGTCGAACGCTTGGGGCTCGCCGATCTGGCGAGCGCCAAAACGTAGCTGACGCCCGCCTGGCAAGGCTTCGACACGCCCCAACGCCGTGATGCGCAACTCACCGCTCAGGCAGGTGACACAGACACCGTCGTCGTCTTCGCGCACATTGAACCGCGCCTGTTCGGCACTGATCACCCCCTCGCCCGCGCGCACCTGCACAGCGTGGCGGGCGAACACCTCGATCTCGCCCCCCAGCAAGGCGATGCCGTGTGCCTGGCGGCTGACACGGGTACGTACATTCATTTCCAGGTCGATCCCCGGTGCCAGCTCGACGCGGCGCTGCTCGCCCAACGCCGTTTCGAAGGCCGCCGGCTGAGCATCAAGTTTGCCCAACAGGCCGGTGTTCCAGGCCGCGAACGCCGCCGTGGCCGCCACCGCGCCACCGAGCAAGGCTCGCCGACCAAGCAGCGGCATTACCTGGTTGGCCTGGCGTGCGGCAGGCGCCAGCAACTGCCACAAGCGACGTGCCTGGGCAAAGGCTTCGGCATGTGCTGGGCTGCGCGCGCACCATTGCCGCAGGGCCTGGGCATCGGCCTCCGTGGCCTGGCCAGAGGTCAGCCGCACGAGCCATTCCTGGGCCTGGCGCTGCAAGTCGGGATCGGGCGAAATCTGGGGCATGGTGCTCACATGAAAGGGTCGACTATTGATCAAGACGGTTTTCCCGCCCCTGGACCGAAGCGCTGGAAGGCTTTTCTGTCCAGGCGCATCGCACAATGCCCCAACGCGGCCTTGAGCTCTTTTTCAACGGTGCGCGTGGAAATGCCGAAGCGCTGGGAGATCTCCAGGTGCGAAGCCTCCTCCAGACGCGCAGCGATGAAGATTCTGCGGCGCCTGGCTGGCAGCTCGTAGAGCGCCCCCAGCAGGTTCTGAATCTCGCGCTGGCCACCGACGATGCGCGCCGGGTCCTGGTCCTCGGCCACTTGCAGCAGGGCTTCGATCTCGGTGCCGGTCAGCAGCCGTGCGTCGGCCTCGCGGCGGTCGGCGGCGACATTAAGGGCCATGCGGTACAGATAGGCGTCCGGCTTCTGCAAGTTGTGCACCGCCTCCATGCGGTCGACCCGCAGGTAGGTTTCCTGAAGCACATCGTGGGCCAGGTCATCGCAACCGAACCGACGCTTCAGGCGTAACCTGAGGACGTCGTAGGAATTCAGAAACAGCTTGAGCAACGCACTGTCCCGAGGTGTGTTCATGCCGCCGCAGCTCCTTGCGATAAAGGGCAATCCATAGGTACCGGGCGCAACAGCAGGGTGACCGGCTGCGCCAGGGATGTCGGCGGTGGGCGTTGCAGGCGCACCGCGCGCAAACGTTCGACCAGCTCGGCATCGCGGGTGAAATCGCCGGTCGAGGCCAGCAACCGGCTCTGCACCAGTTGGCCACCTGCGTCGATCCACACCTGCACGGCCGCCCGGTAGCTGCCGGGGCGGGTCAGGGCGGAGCTGCACAAGGCCTGCTCCACCGCTTGTTGCAATGCCAGGGCATAACTGTGGCCCACCGTTGTTGTCGTGTTGCCGCGTGCCCTTCCCGTTCCCCTTTCCTGGCGCACTGGCTGCAAGGTGAAACCGCCCGCCCCGCTGTAGTGAGCTTGCAAGCCGGTGCCTTGCAACAGACGCTGCAGGCCTTCCCGCGCGGCGTAACGCCCCTGCATCGGGCTTGAGCGTTGCCCGGCCAGCAGCGCCCGGTCGACCAGCACCGCCAGGCCACTCTGCCGAGCGAAGCTGTCCAGGGCGAGGTTCAGAGGCTGTGCCGGGATATCCAAGGCCAACAACACCTGGCTGCGCGCAGGCAGCGCAACCAGCAGCCAGGCCAGGGCCAACAGGCCGGCCACACGCAATGCACGCACGGATGAACGGGCCTCCTTGCTGGCCGCCGCTGCCGGGGAAACGTCATCCTGGGGCTTGTGCATGACGCTGTGGTGACAGCGCGCCGCAACCAAAGCTTCACCCGGGGTCGACACAGCACGGGCTAGACTCCGCCCAGGAATCGTTCAAGGAGTGTGCCCATGGGCAGATTGTCTCTGGCTACCTTCGCGCTGCTGGCCGGTGCGTTGCCGGTGCTCGCCGAGGCGCCCAAGGCCGGTCAAGGCTGTATCGACGTGCAGGTCGGCCAGTCACGGGCATTGGCCTATGACTGTCTGAGCCAGCAGTTGCAAGGCAGCGATCCGCGTGCGGCAAAAGGGCTGCGGGAGCGGATTGACCCGCTGCAACAGTTGCAAGGCCAGGCGCCGAACCAAATGGGTTTGGCCACGCCAGCGGCGACTTCGACGCGGATGGGCAATGCCTTTGGCAGCGCGGTGGTACCGCAGCGGCCTTGAGGACAAATGCCGCGCATGCTTTGTGGGAGCGACTGCCTTCTTTGTGGAAGCTGGCCCGGCTTTGCCGGGCATCGCCAACAAAGCTGGCTCCTACAGGTTTGCGGTGAGGCTCAGACTTCCCGCTCCCATAGGCTATGCGTCGTGCCCGATGCTCCTGCGCAGTTGAAATAATTTGAACAAGTGCGTGCTGAAGGCTTCAAATGAATGATGACTGCCCTCGTTCATCCGGAGCTCCGCCATGCGCATGTCCTGCCGTGCCCCCTGCGCCTGCCTGGAACTGGACTACGTGCGCGACACCCTGTTCGGCCCGGTGGCGCAACATGCCGAATGCCAGGTCCAGATCGCCGCCCTCAGCCTCCAGGGCCGCCCGGCCCTGCGCTTGCATATCGAGCCGCCGCTGCCTGGCAAGGTCGACCGTGCGCACAGCGTCTCGTTCATATGGGAGGGGCGCAGCTACCGAGGCGTGGTTCGCGACCACGTCAAATGCGGGGATGGCGGGCTTAACCTTCTGCTCGAACTGCAGTGAGGCATATGCGTGTGTGCCCGACCAACCTGGGTCGGTCGGGCTGACTGACGCTCAGGCGATGGCCTTGAGTGCGGATGGATGGGCGTGGCGCTGCTCCTTGAGCTGCGCCACCAACCCCACCAGGTCGCGGCAACTGTTGAGGCTGGCGACCGGGACACCGGTCAGGGTCAGGCAGTCGTCCAGGTTCTGCCCCTGGCCCAGGCGGATGGTGAGGTTTTCGCCGTCCGGGCAGCTAACCTCGCAGCGGTCCGGCAGGCAGGCCTGCTCGATCATCTGCCGCATCTCAAGCATTGAAACTCCTATCAACGACATGGTACGACCCTCTCTGTGCTGGATGGCCTGTTATGTGAGTACGCTTTCGCATGACCGGGTGCCAATTGATATTGCCCATGCCCAAGCGGTGCTCCATGCGCCGCGTCTAATGAAGGCGCGCAAGATCCTCTAGCACCTTAGTGGAAGAATCCTGCCTGGCTGCGTTCGTTCGATCATTTGCATCAACGGGGCGACGGGTGGTCGCGCCCTGGCACTCCTACCCGAGCGTCTACAACCGTGCCAACTCCTGCCGGCAGAACTCAACGAACAGCTGTGCCGGCTTGGTCAATTGCACACGTTTCAGGTGTGCGGCTGCCAATCCCGACAACGCCACCGGCTCGGCGATATCGAGCATCACCAGGCGCTGCCCGTCATAGGTGAATTCCGAGTGGGGCCGGGTGACCAGCAGCGAAAAGCCGAAGCCCTGCCCCACCATGCCCCGTACCATCTCGATGGAGGGGGAGCTGAAGACGATGTTGGGGGTCAGCCCCAGCTCGTTGAACAGGCTGACGAAGTAGGTGCGGCTAGGCGCCACGTCGAGCAGGATCATCGGCTCCGGGCACAGGTCGCGTAGCGACACCTGGACCTGGCCGGCAAAACGGTGCTTTTCCGGCAGCAGTACGTAGGGTTTCTGCGGCGGCATCAACGGCTCGGTCTCGATGGTGCCGTCCAGGTCGTGGTCGTAGAGGAAGGCCAGGTCGAAGGTGCCGGCGGTCAACCCCTGGATCAGCTCCTGCTGCTCGCCGTCGCGCAGGCGGATATCCACGCCGGGGTAGCGCTCGCGAAAGCCCGCGATCAACCTGGGCAGGTACAGCGGCGCCACGGTCTCGAAACAGCCGATATCGATCTGGCCGGCCACGGTGTCGTTGTCGGCCAAGGCATTCTGCTCGAACTCATGGGCCATCTGCAGCAACGACTTGGTCTTGGCATAGAAGCGCTTGCCGCTGGGGGTCAGCGACACGCCCTGGGCATGATGGCGGATGAACAGCTGCACACCGAAGCTTTCTTCGAGGCTCTTGATGGCTGTGGAGATGGACGGCTGGGCGATATACAACTGGCGGGAGGCTTCGGCGACGCTGCCGGCCTCGACGGTGGTGACGAAGTATCTGAGTTGACGCAAGGTGTAGGAAGCCACAAGCACCTCTCTGGCGCCGCTCGCAGCACCGTGGGATTTTCCTGTTACTTTACCTGGGTGCCAGGGCCTGTGAATGGCCAGGTGATAGAGGATTTGCCTAAGGCTTGAGCATATTTTTGTACTGCCCGTCGGGGCCTGTTCGCCGGCAAGCCGGCTCCTACGAAGTTACGCGATCGTCCGTAGAAGCCAGCTTGCCGGCGAAACGCAACGATGATCAGTCGAAGTCGAAGTCAGGTGCGCACAGCCCCGTCGCAGTCATGAAGTAACCTTCCGGGCACTGGTCGATAAACCCCGGACCCGACGCATGGGCAACCTGAAACAGGCCAGTGGTTGCCAACAGTGCGATCATTGCGAACTTCTTCATATCTTTTCCTTTAGCGATTCTTCTGATTTACCTGCGGCAAGTGAAATGTCTTACTCCCCTACCGGCAGTCCGACAGACTTTACCCTTCACCCATTTCGCTGGATTTAGCCAAAGCCCTACACGCCCCTCAGAAGATCACCCCATACCACGTAAGAAACTGGCAAGGCCGCTGGCGCGCACACCACCGCTCGATCGACTACCTATTACCAACATCAATGCTTGTTGCAGGAAAAGCCCCGCCTGTGAGGCATCACTCACAGGCGGGGAAATGTGCTAGTGCTACCGTGCTCAATCAAAATCGAAATCAGGCTGGCAGAGACCTACCGGCGTCATGTAGGTGCCCTCCGGGCATGGAATGGAGCTGACTTGCCCAAGCGCGGGCAGCACGACAAATGCGGTATCGATGGTGCCGACAAGCACGGCGCTGCTGCCATACGCGACCTGTGTCATGCCTGTAGTTGCCAGTAGAGCAATCAGTGCAATCTTTTGCATACCTGTTTCCTTGAATGAGCCTTAAGTTTTAAGTGCCACAGTCGAATTGTCTCAACCCTGCCGTGGCAGCCGACCTTAGCGCTCAATCAACACACTGGCTTTCACCTCCAATCCGCGTAATACCTGAGCCTCCCCCCTATTTCTCGTAGGAAGCCATTCTATTGCGCGTCATCACTCAGCCTCTAACGCCCAACATCCCCCGCTCGACAATGAAATCGATCACCGCTTGCAGCCCCTCGCCCTTTTTCAGGTTGCTGAAAGTCCACGGCCGCTCTGGGCGCATACGCTCGGTGTCCCGCTCCATCACCTCCAGTGAGGCCCCGACATAGGGCGCCAGGTCGGTCTTGTTGATCACCAGGAAATCCGATTTGGTGATACCCGGCCCACCCTTGCGCGGGATCTTCTCGCCCTCGGCAACGTCGATCACATAGATGGTCAGGTCGGCCAGCTCCGGGCTGAAGGTGGCACTGAGGTTGTCACCGCCACTCTCGACGAAAATCACCTCCAGATTGCCGAATTTTTTTGCCAGAGCCTCGACAGCGGCAAGGTTCATCGACGCGTCCTCGCGGATCGCGGTATGCGGACAACCGCCGGTCTCGACGCCAACGATGCGCTCGGGCTCGAGGGCGCCTGCCTCGGTAAGGATGCGCTGGTCTTCCTTGGTGTAGATGTCGTTGGTCACCACGGCGATCTGGTAATGATCGCGCATGGCCTTGCACAAGGCTTCAAGCAGCGCGGTCTTGCCGGAGCCCACCGGGCCGCCGACACCGACGCGCAGGGGTTGCTGGTAGTTTTGCATCGTGGCAATCCTCAAGAACGGAACAAACGGGTGTATTGGGTTTCGTGGCGCGACGAGGCGATGGCCAGCAACGGCAGGCCGCCGCCGAGTTGCTCATCGTCGAGCACCAGCGCGTGATCGAGCACGGCGGGCAGTTCCTCACCCAGGTCGCGCAGCAGCGTCTGGGCGGCTTGTTGACCGAACGGCACCAGCTTGACGCCCGCCATCACCGCCCCCTCCAGCCAGGCAAAGCCATGGCCCAGGGCGAGGTCGCGCAATGGAATGGCCCAGTGCGCGCCAAGCCAGGCCATGCCACCGAGCTGGCTGAGCTCGAGGCCGTTGCGCCAGGCCGGATCCTGGCCCAACTGCCAGCCATCCAGCAGGCGGGCCAAAGCGCTGCCACGCTGGGTCTCCTCAAGACGCAACTCGGACGTCTCGCGGTTGGCCAGCAGAAAACGGCTCCAGTAGGCGAACACCTCGGCATCGTCGGCCTGGCAGGCGCGGTACAGGCGTGCCAGGACAGGCCAGTCGAGGTAGCCGAGGGTGTCGTGTAATTGCTCGCGCTGCCAGGCGGCGAAGCCTGCGACAGACCTTACCCAACCCGCTTCGACGGCCCATTCCAGGCCTTGCGAATAGGTGAAACCACCCACTGGCAGGCCCGGGCTGGCCAGCTGCAGCAAGCGCAGCAACGCCAGGTCAGTGTTCATCAGCCGGCCAGCACCAGCGCGGCGCCGGCCAGCAGGCCACCACCGAAGGCTTTCTGCAGGCCGGCATGGCGGCGCAGCAGGCAGCCCAGCGCGAAACCGACTACCAGCAACAGGCCGCTGACCGTGACGAAACCGGCGCTGAACTGCCAGAACGCGCTGGGCGTGGCCTCGACGCCATGGGCCCAGCCATGGAACAGGGCGAACACCGGCATGATCAGCGACAGCAGTAGCTGGCGGCTCGGTAGCAGCATGGCGGCGGCAGCCACCAGCAGCGACGCGACGATCATCTGCTCCATGCCCACCACATCGCCGAACAGATGGCCACACACGGCACCGCCGAACATGGCTGCCAGGGTGGCCAGCGGCAGCACGAGGGTGCGCCGGGTCAACGCCGCCAGCACGCCGGTGCCGATCAGCATCAGCAAATGATCGAGACCCGTCAGCGGGTGCAGCAGGCCGTCCTGCAGCGGGTTGGCGTCATGACCGGGGTGGGCGAAGGCTGGCAAGGCCACCATCAGCAAAACAAGGGCAAACGTCTTTTTCATCACAAGCTCCAACGGCAGTTCAGGAATGGGCGGGCAGACGCACGAACGGATGATCGTGGCCATGACCGTGGGGGGCACTCTGGTAGGCGCCGGACTCGGGCTCGAACGGCGCCCGTTCGGCGTCGACGTTCAAGCCCAGGCCCCGCACCATGTCGTCGAGCACATGGTCATGTTGGTAACGCAGCAAACCTGGCTCGATCTGCAGTGGCACATGGCGATTGCCCAAGTGGTAGGCGGCGCGGGCCAGCAGGTGCGGGTCGGCGCAACGCACCGTCGACACCGCTTCGGGTGCCGCCAGCACACGCACCACCTGGCGGCCATCGGCGTCGGCGAGCAGCTCGCCACCGCGCAGCAGGTGCCCACGCTCAAGCATCAACCCCGCCTCGCGGCCATCGTCCAGGGTGACGCGCAGTCGGCTCTTGATACGGCTGTCGACAGCGAGCGTGAGGGTGCCGGTAACCGTGTCGGCTTCGGTAATCCGCCGGGTGAATACGATCATGTTCGCTCCTTCAGAACAGGAAATAGCGCTGGGCCAGCGGCAGTTCGCGGGCCGGTTCACAGACCAGCAGTTCGCCATCGGCACGCACCTGGTAGGTTTGCGCATCGACTTCGATCAGCGGCTGCAAGGTGTTGTGGACCATGTCGGCCTTGCGCACCCGTCGGCAGCCGTGGGCCACGCCGATCAGGCTCTGCAGGTTCAGCTCCTCGGCCAGGCCACGGTCCATGGCCGCCTGGGGCAGGAAGGTCATGCGCGTGGTATGCCGGGCCGCGCCCAGGGCGCCGAACATCGGCCGGTAGTGAACCGGTTGAGGTGTCGGGATCGAGCCGTTGATATCGCCCATGGGCGCGGTGGCGATCATCCCGCCCTTGAGCACCAGCGCCGGCTTGACCGCGAAAAACGCAGGGGCCCAGAGCACCAGGTCGGCGAGTTTGCCCACTTCCACCGAGCCCACTTCATGGGCGATGCCGTGGGTCAGCGCCGGGTTGATCGTGTACTTGGCGATGTAGCGCTTGACCCGGAAGTTGTCGCTGTAGCTGCCGTCTGGCGCCAACGGCCCGCGGCGCAGCTTCATCTGGTGCGCCACCTGCCAGGTGCGCAACACCACCTCGCCAACCCGACCCATGGCCTGTGAGTCGGACGAGGTCATGGCGAATGCGCCCATGTCATGGAGGATGTCCTCGGCGGCGATGGTCTCGCGGCGGATGCGCGATTCGGCGAAGGCCACGTCCTCGGCGATGCTCGGGTCCAGGTGATGGCAGACCATGAGCATGTCCAGGTGCTCGTCGACGGTGTTGACCGTGTATGGCAGGGTCGGGTTGGTCGAGGACGGCAGCACGTTGGCCTGCCCGGCCGCGCGGATGATGTCCGGGGCGTGGCCACCGCCCGCGCCTTCGGTATGGAAGGTGTGGATGGTGCGGTCGCCGATGGCGGACAGGGTATCCTCGATGCAGCCCGACTCATTGAGGGTGTCGGTGTGAATCGCCACCTGGATGTCCATTTCCTCGGCCACGCCCAGGCAGCAGTCGATGGCCGCGGGCGTCGATCCCCAGTCCTCGTGCAGCTTCAGGCCCACGGCGCCGGCAGTGATCTGCTCGCGCAAGGCTTCGGGACGCGAGGCGTTGCCCTTGCCCAGCAGGCCGATGTTGATCGGCAGGCTGTCGGCGGCCTGGAGCATGCGTGCCAGGTACCAGGGGCCGGGGGTGCAAGTGGTGGCGTTGGTGCCGGTGGCCGGCCCCGTGCCGCCACCGATGAAGGTGGTGACGCCGCTGGTCAGTGCCTCTTCCACCTGCTGTGGGCAGATGAAGTGGATATGCGAGTCGATGCCACCGGCGGTGACGATCTTGCCTTCGGCGGCGATCACCTCGGTGCCCGGCCCGACCGGCACACTGACGCCGGGTTGCACGTCAGGGTTGCCGGCCTTGCCGATCGCAGCGATACGCCCGTGCTTGACGCCAATGTCAGCCTTGACGATGCCCCAGTGGTCGATGATCAGCGCGTTGGTCAGCACCAGGTCCATGGCCTCGGCCGCCAGCATCTGGCCTTGGCCCATGCCGTCGCGGATCACCTTGCCGCCGCCGAACTTGACCTCCTCGCCATAGACCGTGAAGTCCTTTTCCACCTCCACCCACAGCGCGGTGTCGGCCAGGCGCACGCGGTCGCCGACGGTGGGGCCGAACATGTCGGCGTAGGCCTGCCGGGAAATGCGGCTCATGCCCTGCCCTCCAGCGCGCCCATCACCTTGCCCTGGAAGCCGTATACCTCGCGCTTGCCAGCGTAGGCCACCAGTTGCACGGTCCGCGCCTGGCCCGGCTCGAAGCGCACCGCCGTGCCGGCCGGGATGTCCAGCCGATAGCCACGGGTCGGCGCGCGCTCGAATACCAGGGCGTCGTTGGCTTCGAAAAAGTGGTAGTGCGAACCGACTTGCACAGGGCGGTCACCGTGGTTGGCCACACTGACGCTGAGCGTTTCTCGGCCGACATTGAGCTCGATGTCGCCTGCGGCGACCTGGACTTCTCCGGGGATCATGCGGGGCTCCTCAGACAATGGGGTCATGCACGGTCACCAGCTTGGTGCCGTCGGGGAAGGTCGCCTCGACCTGGACGTCGTGGAGCATTTCCGGCACGCCGTCCATGACTTGCTCGCGCACCAGCACCTCACGCCCCAGGCTCATCAGCTCGGCCACGGTGCGGCCGTCACGGGCGCCCTCGAGCACTGCGGCGCTGATCAGCGCCACCGCTTCCGGGTAGTTCAGCCGCAGGCCACGGGCCAGGCGCCGTTCGGCCAGCAATGCGGCGGTGAACAGCAGCAGTTTGTCTTTCTCTCTTGGGGTCAGCTCCATGGCGGCTCTCTCAGGTGGCCCAAATGCGCGGCGGGCACGGCGCCAGCCCGAGCACGGCCGGGCGCAGCAGGTGCCAGAGGCGCTGCAGGTTGCGTTGCAGGTGTTGGTTGTCGTGGTCGAGCAGGCGAATCACCAGCAGCGGGCCGAGCAACGTCGCGCCGGCTGGGGTGTCGAGCGCCTCGAGCTGTTGGCGGACCTGCTCCAGCACGGCCTGGTCGGCCGGTGTTGCACAGAAGGTCGCCACCAGCGGGTGTCCGCCCACCTTGTCCAGGCGGCCACCCTCGATGCGCAGGCGCTCATGCAAGCCGGGCTCGCCGGGCAGATCGATGCACAGGCGGCTGTCGATGGCCCCCTGGTCGAAGCGCTCACCCATGACCGGCCGCCCCAGGCACAGGGTTTCCCAGGCGAGCAACCGGGCGCCGGGTTCGACGCTGAAGCGGCTGTCGAGGCTGGCTTGGGCGCCATTGAAGAAAATGCTGTCCTGAGGCAGCCACTCCAGGGTGCTGCCGGCGGCGAGGTGAAAGCGTTGGGCCAGGTGCGCGGTCGGGCCAATGCTGCGGTAGAACTTGCTGGCACCGGGCATGGTCAGCAGGGCGTGGCTGCCTGCCTCGAGGTGGATATCCAGCTCAAGGCGATCACCGGCGACGATGCCACCTGGCGGATGAAGCACGTAGACATGACAAGGGGCGCCCTCCGGGTAGAACGGACGCTGCACCAAAAGAGGTCCGACATGACGCCGCGCACCAAGGCGAGTCACGCCCTCGCGCTGGATGAAGCGCAACTGCAGGTGGGCGCTCCAGCCCGGGTCTGCCTGCGGTGGTTCGATCTGCTGCGCCAACGACATCCTGGAACCCCTGCAATCCGTGGCCTTGCGGCCGTCCGGAGGGCCATGCGCTGGGTGCTTGCAGGCGCGCCAGGCTGACCACTCGATCAATATTCGCTGGCTGGATATAGCAGGTAGCGGGCCAAGTCCGCAGGTGAACGAAGATGAAACTTCCGGACCGTCGGTCATGGCGCCCTGCCCCAGGCCAGAGCGGCTGGCGCATTGACGCGCGATTAACGTGCCTTCCCTTGTTCGCAGGTGCGTTAAAGTGGCGCTCCCGCCCTCTTTCGAAACAAGGATGTGCCCCATGACGTTCGCCCCCGCCATCCCGATCCTGCGCATCTTCTCGGTCGACAAGGCCCGAGAGTTCTACCTCGACTTCCTCGGTTTTCAGCTGGATTGGGAACACCGCTTCGCCCCCGACCTGCCCCTGTACATGCAGATCCATCGCGACGGGCTGATCCTGCACCTGTCCGAGCACCACGGTGACGCCACGCCGGGCTCAGCGGTGTTCGCCCGGGTGGAAGACCTAAAGGCCTTGGAGCGCGAACTGCTGGACAAGCGGTACGGCTACGCGCGCCCCCAGGCCCAGACGGTCGATTGGGGCCTGGAGATGCAGGTCGCCGACCCGTTCGGCAATCGCCTGCGCTTCTGCCAGCAGATCGGCGACGACGCCTGATGGCCAAAGACAAGCGGGCCCTGGCGCGCCTCGAGCGGGAGATGGTTGCCTGCCTGACCGAGGCCTGCGCCACGGCCCAGGCCGAAATCGTCGGCTTCGCCTGGCTCACGCACCAGGTCGATCTCGATGACTTCCCCGCCAGCCTGCGCATTACCTGGGTGTTCACCGATGACACCGACAAGGCCAGGGCGCTGGCAGGCGAGGACAAGTCCCGGATGCTGGCGTTGACGGCCCAGGCACTCGCAGACGCCGGCATCCAGCTGGATCATGTCGCCTGGCATGTGCGCTTCGACAGCGAAGAAGCCTGCTGGCGGGATCATGGCGGCGACTGGAATCGGCGCTTGCGCTGAGCCGTGAGGCCTGTTCGCCTGTAGGAGCGGCTTTAGCCGCGATTACCCGCGAAGCGGGTGCCAGGCACCGCATGGCCTGCATCGCGGCTAAAGCCGCTCCTACAGAGGCCCCTGCCTCTCCAAAAGTTGTGTGATCGCCCACGGTTCCCGATCCGCGCCGGATGTATTAAGGTGGCGGGGTGCGCATATAAAAGCAGCCCGCCGTGTTCGGGCGTTGAGCTATGAGGGTGTCATGAGTAACGAAAGCATTAACTGGGACAAGCTGGGTTTCGACTACATCAAGACCGACAAACGTTACCTGTCCGTATGGCGTAACGGCGAGTGGGACAAGGGCACCCTGACCGAAGACAACGTGCTGCACATCAGTGAAGGCTCCACCGCCCTGCACTATGGCCAGCAGTGCTTCGAAGGCCTGAAGGCCTACCGCTGCAAGGACGGCTCGATCAACCTGTTCCGCCCGGACCAGAACGCCGCGCGCATGCAGCGCAGCTGCGACCGCCTGCTGATGCCACGCGTGCCGACCGAGCAGTTCATCGAAGCCTGCAAGCAGGTGGTCAAGGCCAACGAAAAATTCGTCCCGCCGCACGGCAAAGGTGCGCTGTACCTGCGCCCCTTCGTGATCGGCACCGGTGACAACATCGGCGTGCGCACCGCCCCCGAGTTCATCTTCTCGGTCTTCGCCATCCCGGTCGGCTCGTACTTCAAGGGCGGCATGACCCCGCACAAGTTCCTGATCTCCGACTACGACCGCGCGGCCCCGCAAGGCACCGGCGCAGCAAAAGTCGGCGGTAACTACGCGGCCAGCCTGCAACCCGGTTACGAGGCCAAGAAAGCCGGCTTCGCCGACTGCATCTACCTCGACCCGCTGACCCACAAGAAAATCGAGGAAGTCGGTTCGGCCAACTTCTTCGGCATCACCGCCAACAACGAATTCGTCACGCCGAAGTCGATCTCGGTACTGCCGGGCATCACCCGCCTGTCGCTGATGGAACTGGCCGAATCGCGCCTGGGCCTGAAGGTCATCGAGGGCGATGTGGAAATCGACAAGCTCGACCGTTTCGTCGAGGCCGGCGCTTGCGGCACTGCCGCCGTGATCACGCCGATCGGCGGCATCCAGTACAACGGCAAGCTGCACGTGTTCCACAGCGAAACCGAAGTCGGCCCGGTCACTCAGAAGCTCTACAACGAGCTGACTGGCATCCAGAGCGGTGACGTCGAAGCGCCCGCGGGCTGGATCGTCAAGGTCGCCTGAGGCGTTCGCCTGCTGTGAATACGGGGCATGCCAGCGATGGCATGCCCCGTTTTTCTTGGCATGTCCAGATTCTGTGGGAGCGGCCTTGTGTCGCGAAAGGGCTGCGTAGCAGCCCCAGTATCTCAGTGTCGATGCAATGATTGCTGGGGCCGCTACGCGGCCCTTTCGCGACACAAGGCCGCTCCCACAAGAGCAAGCACAAACGACGAGTACTTTGTAAGGTGGTTGCTCCTGGCAAACCGTTTACCACAGGCAATCCTGGACGCCGCTGCCGCAGATGAATTTTTCTTAAATCGCCGTTTGTCTATTCTTTGGCACAATCAAGCCTCCATTCGCCGCCCAGGAACCAGCATGCCACGCGTACTGACCATCGAAGACGATGCCGTCACCGGCCAGGAAATCGTCGCCGAACTCACCAGCCACGGCCTGGAGGTCGATTGGGCCGACAACGGTCGCGAAGGCCTGTCCAAGGCCATCGCCGGTGGCTATGACCTGATCACCGTGGACCGCATGCTGCCCGAGGTCGATGGCCTGACCATCGTCACCACCCTGCGCAGCCTGAAGATCGCCACCCCGATCCTGATGATCAGCGCCCTCTCCGATGTCGACGAACGCGTACGTGGCCTGCGCGCCGGTGGGGACGACTACCTGACCAAGCCATTCGCTTCGGATGAGATGGCCGCGCGGGTCGAGGTGTTGCTGCGTCGCAACAGCACGCCCATGACCCAGACCCGCCTGCAGGTCGCCGACCTGGAGCTCGACCTGATCAGCCACGAGGCACGCCGCGGCGAGCAGTCGCTGAACCTGCTGCCCACCGAATACAAGCTGCTGGAATACCTCATGCGCCATTCCGGCCAGGTGATCACCCGGATGATGATCTTCGAGGAGGTCTGGGGTTATCACTTCGACCCCGGCACCAACCTGATCGACGTGCACATCGGGCGCCTGCGCAAGAAGATCGACTCGCCCGGCCAGACTCCCCTGATCCGTACCGTGCGGGGCTCCGGCTATGCTATTGCCGAACCCGTCTAAGGGCTGGAGCTCCTCCACCAGCCGCCTGCTGGCGCTGTACAGTTTCCTCTTCGTGGCCTGGAGCAGCATCCTCATGGGGGTGCTGTACTTCGAAGTGTCCAGCTACCTGAACAAACTCACCCGCCACTCCATGCTGCAACGCCAGCACCTGTTCGCCCACATGAGCGGCAAGCAGCTGGACGACGCCCTGATCGCCAGCCAGGCCTTCGAAGAGCGCAGCTTCGACGCCTACGGCCTGTTCGACCCGCAGCTCAACCCCATTGGCGGGCGCATCCGCGCCATCCCCTCGGACCTCGGCCTGGATGGCAAGATCCACGAGCTCGAGCGCTGCCTGGACGCCGACGACCCGCGCCTTCCACCCGACAGTTGCGATGCCGTGGCGATCAAGATCCAGGACGGCCGCTGGCTGGTGCTGGTGCGTGACAACGGCTCGCTGTTCGTGGTGACCCGGATCATCCTTCACGCGCTGCTCTGGGGCATCTCGCTCACCTTGATCCCCGGCTTTGCCGGCTGGTACCTGCTGCGCCGCCGGCCGCTCAAACGCATCCGCGCCATCCAGGCCCAGGCCGAACTGATCGTCGCCGGCGACCTCACCCATCGCCTGCCGCTGTCGGCCCGGCGTGATGAGCTGGACATGCTCGCCGCCATCGTCAACGCCATGCTCGACCGCATCGAGCGCCTGATGCATGAGGTCAAGGGGGTGTGCGACAACATCGCCCACGACCTGCGCACGCCCTTGACCCGGTTGCGCGCCCAGCTCTATCGCATTCGCCAGCAGAACGGCATCGATTCGGTGCAAGGCGAAGCACTGGACCAGGCAATCGGCGAGACCGACACCCTGATGGCGCGCTTTCGCGGCCTGCTGCGCATCAGCGAACTGGAAGATCGCCAGCGGCGTGCCGGTTTCGTGCAGCTCGACCCCCATGCACTGCTGGTAGAGCTGCATGACTTCTATCTGCCACTGGCCGAGGATGGCGGCATCCGCCTGCGCCTGGCGCAGCCCGGGCAGTTGCCTGCGTTGCATGGCGACCGCGAATTGCTGTTCGAGGCGCTGGCCAACCTGGTGGGCAACGCAATCAAGTTCACCCCGGAGGGTGGGCAGGTATGGATCGAGGCGATGCAGGACGAAGATGGCGTGCGCATTGCCGTCGAAGACAGTGGGCCGGGGATCCCGGCGGAGGAGCGTGAGGCGGTGCTGAAGCGCTTCTATCGCAGTGATGAAGGCCATCGTCACCCGGGGTTCGGGTTGGGCTTGTCGATCGTCGCGGCGATCGTCGACCTGCATGGCTTCGGACTGGAGGTGGGAGCCAGCGAGCTGGGTGGGGCGAAGCTGGTGTTGCATTGCCCGTTGGCGGGCCTGGCCAAGTAATCATTGGGGCCGCTTTGCGGCCCCAATTGCACTGATCAGTCAGCCAGACGCCAGGTGGTGCCACCCTTGCCGTCTTCCAGCACCACGCCCATGGCGGTGATCTGGTCGCGGATACGGTCGGACTCGGCCCAGTTCTTGTCCGCACGCGCCTGCAGGCGCGCCTGGATCAACGCCTCCACTTGCGCCGCATCGACCTTGCCTTCGGCACCGGCCCGCAGGAACTCGTCGGCATCCAACTGCAGCACACCCAGCACATCACCCAGCTCACGCAGGCGACCTGCCAGGCCGGCAGCCGCCTCGACATCGCTTTCACGCAGGCGGTTGATCTCGCGCACCAGGTCGAACAGCACGGCGCACGCTTCCGGCGTGCCGAAGTCGTCGTTCATTGCCACGGTGAAACGCTCGACGAACGCCTCGCCACCCTTCGCGGCAACCCGAGGCAAACCACGCAGGGCGTGATAGAAGCGCTCCAGCGCCCCCTTCGAATCGCGCAGGCTGTCTTCGGAGTAGTTGATGGCGCTGCGGTAATGGCTGGCCACCAGGAGATAGCGCACCACTTCCGGGTGGTACTTGTCGAGCACGTCGCGGATGGTGAAGAAGTTGTTCAACGACTTGGACATCTTCTCGCCATTGATGCGGATCATGCCGCAGTGCATCCAGGCGTTGGCGTACGGCTTGCCGGTGGCCGCCTCGCTCTGGGCGATCTCGTTCTCGTGGTGCGGGAACTCCAGGTCGCTGCCGCCACCGTGGATGTCGAAGCTCTCGCCCAGGCAGCAGGTGGACATGACCGAGCACTCTATATGCCAGCCCGGGCGGCCCGGGCCCCACGGCGAATCCCAGAACGGCTCGCCCGGCTTGGCGCCCTTCCACAGCACGAAGTCCAGCGGGTCCTGTTTCGACTCGCCCACCTCGATCCGTGCGCCGATGCGCAGGTCTTCGATCTTCTTGCGCGACAGCTTGCCGTAGCCGGCGAACTTGCCGACCCGGTAGTACACGTCGCCGTTGCCCGGCGCGTAGGCATAGCCCTTGTCGATCAACGTCTGGATCATCGCGTGCATGCCGGGGATATGGTCGGTGGCACGAGGTTCCAGGTCTGGCTTGAGGATGCTCAGGCGCCGCTCATCCTCGTGCATCGCGTCGATCATGCGGGCGGTCAGCGCGTCGAACGACTCGCCGTTCTCGTTGGCCCGGTTGATGATCTTGTCGTCGATGTCGGTGATGTTGCGCACGTAGGTCAGCGCGTAGCCGCTCTTGCGCAGCCAGCGGGTGATCAGGTCGAAGGCCACCATGCTGCGTCCGTGGCCCAGGTGGCAGTAGTCGTACACGGTCATGCCGCACACGTACATGCGCACGTTGTTGCCATCGAGCGGCTTGAAGGTTTCCTTCGTCTTGCTCAGCGTGTTGTAGATCGTAAGCACGGCGGTTCCTCAGCTGCCCCAGGAGTCACGCAGGGTGACGGTGCGGTTGAACACCGGGCGGCCCGGCTGGCTGTCCTTCAGGTCGGCGCAGAAGTAACCCTCGCGCTCGAACTGGAAGCGGTCTTCCGGCTGGGCCTGGGCCAGCGACGGCTCGGCGCGGCAACCGCTGAGCACCTGCAGCGACTCGGGGTTGATGTTGTCGAGGAAAGTGCCGCCCTCTTCGGTCTTCTCCGGGTTGGCGGAGCGGAACAGGCGGTCGTACAGGCGCACTTCGCACTCGACGCTGCCTTCGGCCGGCACCCAGTGGATCACGCCCTTCACTTTACGGCCTTCGGGGTTCTTGCCGAGGGTGTCCGGATCATACGAGCAGCGCAGTTCGACGATGTTGCCGTCGGCGTCCTTGATGGCCTCGTCGGCGCGGATCACATAGCTGCCGCGCAGGCGCACTTCACCGGCCGGCTCCAGGCGCTTGTAGCCCTTGGGCGGCTCTTCCATGAAGTCGTCGCGGTCGATGTACAGCTCGCGGGCGAACGGCAGGACGCGCACGCCCATGTCTTCCTTCGGGTGGCGCGGCAGTTCGAGCTGCTCGACCTGGCCCTCCGGATAGTTGGTAATGACCACCTTCAGCGGGCGCAGTACGCACATGGCGCGTGGCGCGGTGCGGTCCAGGTCGTCACGGATGCTGAACTCGAGCATCGCCATGTCGACCACGCCGTCGGAACGGTTGGTGCCGATCATTTCGCAGAAATTGCGGATCGAGGCCGGCGTGTAGCCACGGCGACGGTAGCCCGACAGCGTCGACATGCGCGGGTCGTCCCAGGCCTCGACGTGGCCTTCGTCCACCAGTTGCTTGAGCTTGCGCTTGCTGGTGATGGTGTAGTTCAGGTTCAGGCGGCTGAACTCGTACTGGCGCGGGTGCGCCGGCACTGGCAGCTTGTCGAGGAACCAGTCGTACAGCGGGCGGTGGCTTTCGAATTCCAGGGTGCAGATCGAATGGGTGATGCCTTCGATGGCATCCGACTGACCATGGGTGAAGTCGTAGTTCGGGTAGATGCACCACTTGTCACCGGTCTGGTGGTGGTGGGCATGGCGGATGCGGTACAGGATCGGGTCGCGCAGGTTCATGTTCGGCGAGGCCATGTCGATCTTGGCGCGCAGCACGCGCTCGCCGTCCTTGAACTCGCCGGCCTTCATGCGCGCGAACAGGTCGAGGTTCTCTTCGACGCTGCGCTCGCGGAACGGGCTGTTCTTGCCGACCTCGGTCAGGCTGCCACGGTATTCCTTGGCCTGCTCGGGGCTGAGGTCGCAGACATAGGCGTTGCCCGACTTGATCAGGTCCACGGCCCAGTCGTGCAACTGGTCGAAGTAGTCCGAGGCATAACGCACCGGGCCCGCCCACTCGAAGCCCAGCCACTTGACGTCACGCTGGATGGAGTCGATGTACTCCTGGTCTTCCTTGGCCGGGTTGGTATCGTCGAAACGCAGGTGGCAGACGCCGCCGAATTCCTGGGCCAGGCCGAAGTTCACACAGATCGACTTGGCGTGGCCGATGTGCAGGTAACCGTTCGGTTCCGGCGGGAAACGGGTGACGATGCTGCTGTGCTTGCCCGCGTCCAGGTCGGCCTGGACGATCGGCCGCAGGAAGTTCGCAGGGACGGCGGGGGCGCCTTTTGCGGCGGCGTTGGGCGCGTTGTCGGCAGTGGGCTTGCTCATAGTGTCCTTGAATACAGGTAGCCGGCCCGGGTAGGCCGATTGAATCAAAGGGCCTATCATAGCCGAAGCAGTCAAGCTGCCGACAGCCAGGCACCGACAAACTGGCGCGAATTATCGCGATCCGTGCAAAAATGGCGACCGCGCGCCTAGTGCCGGGTAACCGGTACAACTTGGGCGCACCCTATTCCCGATGCCTTGAGAGCGAACTTAAGCATGTCCAAAGTCAAACTGAGCACCAACCACGGCGACATCGTCCTGCAACTGGACGCCGAAAAAGCCCCGCTGACCACCGAGAACTTTGTCCAGTACGTCAAGGAAGGCCATTACGATGGCACCGTGTTCCACCGCGTGATCAAGGGCTTCATGATCCAGGGCGGCGGCTTCGAGCCAGGCATGAGCCAGAAGAAAACCCGCGCCAGCATCCAGAACGAAGCTGACAACGGCCTGAAAAACGCCAAGTACACCATCGCCATGGCCCGCACCATGGAGCCGCACTCGGCCTCCGCGCAGTTCTTCATCAACGCCAGCAACAACGACTTCCTCAACCACAGCGGCAAGAACGTGCAGGGCTGGGGCTACGCGGTATTCGGCGAAGTGATCGAAGGCCGTGAAGTCGTCGACGCCATCGAAGGCGTGTCCACCGGTTCCAAGGCCGGCCACCAGGACGTACCGAAGGACGACGTGATCATCGAGAAAGCCGAGATCATTGAGTGATACTGCTGATCTCCGATCTGCACCTGCAAGAAGAACGCCCGGACATCACCCGGGCGTTTCTTGATCTGCTCGACGGCCGCGCGCGCCACGCCAAGGCGCTGTACATCCTCGGCGACTTCTTCGAGGCCTGGATCGGCGACGATGCCATGACGCCGTTCCAGCGGTCGATCTGCCAGGCCCTGCGCCAGCTGAGCGACAGTGGCACGACGATCTACCTGATGCACGGCAATCGCGACTTCCTCATCGGCCAGGCGTTCTGCCAAGCCGCCGGCTGCACCTTGCTGGACGACCCGAGCGTGATCGAACTGGGTGGCGAAGCCGTGTTGCTGATGCATGGCGACACGCTGTGCACCCGCGATGTCGGCTACATGAAGCTGCGCCGCTACCTGCGCAACCCGCTGAGCCTGTGGATCCTGCGGCATCTGCCGTTGTCCACGCGCCAGAAGCTGGCGCGCAAGCTGCGCAGCGAGAGCAAGTCGCAGACCCGCATGAAGAACACCGAAATCGTCGATGTCACCCCGGACGAAGTACCGAAGGTGATGGCGGCGCACGGCGTTCGCACCTTGGTGCACGGCCACACCCACCGCCCGGCGATCCACAAGCTGGTGATCGATGGTCAACCGGCGCGACGTATCGTGCTGGGGGACTGGGACAGGCGCGGTTGGGCACTGCAGGTGGATGAACAGGGCTTCCAGCTGGCACCGTTCGAGTTTTCCTGAGCTCGGCCGGTGCCAGTTGTTCGCCAGCAAGGCTGGCTCCTACAACGATCCCCGTAGGAGCCAGCCTTGCTGGCGATGCCCGGCTTTGCCGGGCCAAGGCTACTGACCGTTGCTCGCCACCGCAGCCTTGTCACGCTCGCTGATCACATACTGCCGGTACTGCGGATCCGCCTTGATCTGCATCTCGGTAAAAGGAATCGGTGCCAGCTGCTTGGCCGCGAATGCGCGCGTCTGATCACCCGCATGCTGCGATGCCGCCTCGCTCGACAGCGAAAACGCCAGCAACCCCTGGGCCTGCGGCCCCTGCTCGGTGAAGCTGACCACCTGCAGATAGCTCGAACCACTCACCACCAGGCGCTTGCCAGGCCCCACTGGCACGCTGACCATCGCGTTGTAAACCCCCAAAGCCTGCGGGCCACCCGGCACCGGCGTGCCATCGGCCGCCTGCTGGATCTGCCCCCAGCGCTGATCGGCGCCGATACCCGACTTGCCGACCTGTTCCTGCGAGGCCAGCGCCGCCTCGCGCAGCAGCTTGCCGACCGCTGCCTGCTCCACCGCCAGCCCACGCGGCGTGTGCTGCGGGTCTGCCGGGTTGAAGGGCACACGCCAGCTTTGTGGATGCTGCGCCAGTGCATTAAGGATGTTGGTGAAGTGGACCAGCCCAATACCGCTGTCCAGGTCCGCCTTGCCGTTCCAGGCCTGGAGGCTGGCGCACACCGGTTGCACGTCGGCCTTCGCGCCCGCGCACCATTGCAGCAGGTCCGGCAGCAACAGGCTGGCCAGATAGACCTCGTCATCGAAGACCATGCGCTGTAGCGCGCTGGCATCCACCTTCGCGGCCCCTTTCAGGCGCTCAAGTGCAAATCGGCTGCGCATGCCCAGCGGCTGGTCATCGCGGCTGACCAAGGGCGAGAAGCCCGTCAATGGCTGCGCCGGGTTGGCCATCCAGGCGGAATCATTGGAGTTCTGCACGAAATCGCCACGTTCCAGGCTCGGCAGCAGGCGAGCCGGGAAGATACCGGGCTGGGCGGCTTGTGCATCGACCTTCCACTGGCAGGCCGTTCGCGAGCCATCCAGCACCACCAGCGGGCCGGAGGCCTGGGGGTTGCTGCACTGTGTCAGCAAGGCCTGGTCTACATAGGGCACCACCGACTGGTTCAGGTATACCGTGCGCCCCGCACTGTCCACCGCCAGGGTGTTGACCCAGGGAATGCCCTGCAACTGCCCGATGCTGCCCTTCAAGGCGTCCAGGCTGTCGGCGCGGTTGATCCGGTACCACTGCTCAAGCACCCGGGTGTTGTCCAGGTTGGCGTCACGCAGGCTGTAGGCGGCCTGGCGATCCCAGTCCAGCCGACCAGGCCATTGCACCACCGGGCCGAATTTCGACAGGTAGACCGGCCGCTCGACCTGGCCCAACGTGCCATCCTCTCCCTTGACCGTGACGCTCAGCATCTGCCGTTCGAGCGGCAGCGACTGGCCGTCCAGCAGGTAGCGCGTCGCATCCTTCGGGTCGAGCTGCAGGCGATAGAGCGTGAAATGCTTGGACGTGTCGACCGTGTGGGTCCAGGCCAGGTGCCGGTTGAAACCGATGTTGACCACCGGCAGCCCAGGCAATGCCGCCCCCATCACGTCCAGTTGACCGGGAATGGTCAATTGCATCTGGTAGAAACGCAGCCCGCCCACCCATGGGAAATGTGGGTTGGCCAGCATCAGGCCACGACCGTTGGCCGACCGCTCGGCACCGACGGCAACCGCGTTGCTGCCGCGCTCCGCGGCAAACGCCGCCTGCCGCGCCAAGGCCACGCTGTAATTGACCGTCGGGCGTTGCGCCGCCAGCTTCGGCGGCGTGGCAGCCACCACGGCTTCGGCGAACTGCCCTACCCCGCCCTCGGCGAGCAAGCGGCGGGTCAGTTTGACCAGATCGAGGCTGGTGATCGGCCGTACCCAATCGCCTTTTCCACATTCGGCGGGCAGGCCCTGCGCTCGCCGTTCGCCCAAGGCACGGTTGTAGCCAAGCGCATAGCCTTCGAGCAGGTCGCGCACGGCGCTGGGCTGCGCCTGAAGGAAACCATTGACCGCCTGCGGGTTGTTAAGCCAGGTAAAGAACAGGTCGCTGGCGAGGTTTTCACGCAGCTCCACGGTCTTTGCCTGGGCGCCGAAGTAACGCGAACGCTCACCATTGACCGTCAACACTTCATTGGCCAGCAGGCAGAGATTGTCCTGGGCATAGGCATAGCCGATGCCGTAGCCCAGGCCACGTTCATCCTTGGCGAGGATATGCGGCACGCCGAAGCTGGTCCGGCGAATCTGCGCGGAGGCTTCACCGGCAGCCTCCCGCGCCTGGCCGGCCAGGCTGGTGCCGACCAACAGGGTGGCCAGCCCGAGGTGGAACAGGGGACGCGAAAGAGAGATCACAAGCACTCCTCGTGCAATCGGGGTTATCCCGATCAGACGAAAAGCCGGATGAAAATTTTACGCCCCGTGGCGGGTTGCAACGTCTTGAACAAGGCGTGTCAGATTTTTTTCCACGGGGATTGCAGTTTTCCCGTTCTCATTCGTCTTAAGTAGTGAGGCACTCATGATTTCGGGACAGTCCACGAAAAGGAGCATTCGCATGTACAACCCGCAACCCTCCCTGCAGACACCGCACGGCCCGGTCCAGGCACCCGGCGGGCAGGAAGAACGCGTCGGCAACGAGCAGATCCGCGAGCTGTTGCGAACCTATGGCCTACGCACCAGCCTGATCCGCCTCAAGGTCATCGACGCCTTGCACAGCGCAGCCCGCGACGGCCGCAGCATTGGCGTGCGCGGCGTGCATGCGCAGCTCGAGCAGCTGGATATTCCCCTGTCGTTCCTGAGCGTGCGCGAAGTGCTCAAGCGCTTGTGCGCCGAGGGCGTCATCAGCCTGGGCAGCGACAAGTGCTACAGCCTCGAAGCCCAGGCTCGGGCCGTGCTCGAGCTGCCGGCCGCACGCTGAGCGCCTGGCCGGCCAGGACCGCCGGCCCGTTCGCCTCAGGGTTTGACCTTGCGCCGGAGGATCCCGTTGATCACCACCACCACGACCGCAATGGCGATGGCGATGTACTGGAACGTCTGCTCGCTGATAGTGCCCTGCTTCTGCAGGTAACTCAGGCCGAGCATGATGCCCAGGACTACCAGGATGATCAGGATCGAATATTTCAGGCGCTGCACATGTGTCATCGGAATTTCCTTGCGACATCGGGGACATGAGGCTCCCGCGGAGCCGACGCCATGATACCGCGCTACTTTTTCCTACGCTGACATTCCTGCCACGAACCATTTCCCTTACACGCTATCGAGCACAGCATCTGGGTGCCCGTTGGGCAAGTAGTGCATTGGCAATATTACCCCTATACATATGCACCCAGAGTGCCACCATGGAAGGCCTTCTCTAGGATTTTTGGGGCCTGCAGAGCAAGGGCGAAGTAATTTCCTACATCGATTTTGGCGACTGCCCGCAATTGGCAATGCGCTGAGGCTACAACCCCCGTTCCGCTTCGCGCCTAGCGGCACTTTCTGGAGCTGTCTGAAAATCGAGCCAAGCCACTCAGTGGCAACCTCGACACTTGCCATAGACGGTCAAGCGTCATGACAACAAGATTCAGCAGAAGGAATGCCTGCATGGAAATGCCAGATCTCAACAACATCGAAACAAGCCAGCTGCCCCACTCCCTGCAATCGCTGATCGAATGCATCGGCATCGAGAATGCCTATCACCTGACCTGTGCTTTTGGGGGCCGCCCGAAGTACATCCCCAAGCATCGCGAGCGCACCAAACTGGCCGACGTCCTGCCAGCCGAAGCACTTGACGCGCTGATCGAGCGCTTCGCAGGCATCGCCCTGGAGATCCCCAAGGCCGACCATTTCCAACGCCAGCTGCGCAACCAACAGATCCAGAGGGAAAGCGCGGACGGCCTGTCCCGCAGCCTGCTGGCTGACAAGTACGGATTGAGCTTGCGACAGATCGGCAACATTCGTCGTCAGGAGCACCACGCTCGCTGAGCGCCCAGCAGCGCTGGAAGATCCAAGGACAGGATCAAGGCATGGTCAAAAGGATCGCCGAAGCAGAACACGGCCGGAAACATCCTCACCGGCCGCCAAGGACGGTGAGGATGTCGGCGTGCTGTCAGAAGTCGCGCTTGTAGAAGATATCCAGCGAGCTGGCCAGGCCGCTAGCGGCCTCCAGGTAGACCTTCTTGCTCAGCTTGTAGCGCAAAGCGATGGTATTGGCGGGCTCGAACACCCCCACGCCGTATCGCAGGCTCAGGCGTTCGGTCAGGTTGCCGCTGGCGACCACGCTGGTGGTGTTGCCCGCGCCCTGGGTGTCCAGCTGGAAGTCATCGATGCCCAGGTTCGACGCCAGGCCCGCCGTCAGCCCCTCGGCCCCCACCAGCCCCAACCCCAGTGCCGCCTCGGCCATCCTGTTGCTGTCCTCGCCCGTGCTGTTCAGCGGCCTGCCCAGCACCAGGTACGACAAGGCTTGCTCCTGGCTCATCGCAGGCTCGGAGAACACCTTCGTGGTGGGTTGTTCGGCGCTGCCGCTCAGGCGGATGCCGGCGATCACATCGTCCACCTTGCGAATGGCCTCGATATCCAGGTACGGCTGGTCGATCGGGCCGGCGAACAGCAACCGCGCCCTGCGAATGATGAGGTTCTGGCCATAGGCGCGGTAGCGCCCATCGGCCAGGCTCAGTTCGCCGCGGGTGTCGAGATTGTCGCCGATATGCACGTGGCCAAGCACGTTGGCGCTCAGGCCGAATCCGCTGAACGCCAGTTTGTCACTGCCCACCTCGACATCGATGTCCATGGCCATCGCCATGGGCGGCTTGCCCTCCTCGGCCTGGTGCCCGACGATCACGGTGTCGTCCGAAACTTTGACTGTCGAAGGTGGCAATTCGCGCACGGTGATCTTGCCCTTGGGCACCCGTACCTTGCCGGTGATTGCGAGTTTGTCGTCAACCAGGCGAATGGTCAGGTCCGGAGCGACTTCCAGCGCCGCGTAAGGCTCGACACTGACCGGCAGCTGCTGCCCCTGCAGGCGCAGGTCCATGGCCAGCACTTGCCCCCAGGTCATCTGGCCAGCCAATTGCCCACGCCCGGTATCGCCACTGCGCCAGTCACCGCTGAGCTGGACCTGCTCACCCGCGATCAACGCGCGCAGTGAAAGATCTTGCAGGCTGACGGGCAATTCGGCACCACTGACTTCACCGCCGGTCAAGGCCAGGGTGCCGTTGACCTGCGGCGCCAGCAGGCTGCCCGCCAGGCGCCCGCTGCCATTGAGCTGGCCAGCCAGACGCTCGACCATCGGCAGGAACGGCCGGGCAATCGCCAGGTCCAGGCCGGCCAGGCGGAACTCACCGGACAACGGTTTGTTGCGGCCCAGGGGGTCGAGCCGGGTGTCGAGGGTCAGTTCGCCCAGGCGCTCGCCACGGAAGTCCAGGCGGGTGTCGACCCGGCGTGGCGCAAGGTTGCTGTCCAGGCGCAGCACTTGATACGGGAAGTCGATCCAGCGCCCCTTGTCACGCACGCGCAAGGTGCCCGCGCTGGCGTCGACACGGACGCTGCCCTTGGGCCCGCTGGCGGGTATGTCAAGGTTGATGTCGGCGTTGAGCAACCCCTGCCAGGCGAAGTCCTTGGGCAGCCACTGCGCCAGGCTGTCCAGCGGGAACTGCTTGAGGTGGTAGCGCAGGCGCGGCTCCGGAGCCAGGCGCTGGTCCTCGCCGCACAGGCTGGCCTGGCCCGAACGCCAGCAGTGCGCGCCAAAGTCCAGCTGGCCGCTGGCCAGGCGCTGCAGACGCGCGGGCGCCTGCAATTGCCAGTCCTGGCCACCGGCCTGGATCCGGCCACTGGCCAGGCGCCCGCGCCAATCCCCTTTACTCAAGGCGCCATCCAGGGCCAGGTCGAGCTTGAGCTGCGGGCCGTCCAGGGCCAGGGTCGCGGCCTGCTGGCGGGCATCGCCCTTGCCTTGCACATCGAGGGTGCCCAAGGCGGTGTCGCCCAGGCGGATGTTGCCAGCCTTGAGCGTGACAAGCCCGCGCTGGGCGCTGTCCAACCGCGCCTCCAGGTCGAGCCGCTGCACGCGGTTGTCGGCCTGCGCCAACTGCTGCCCCTGCAACACCAGGGTGCCTTGTGGCGCGGCCAGGGTGCCACTGACATCCAGGCGCCCCTTGGCCTGCCCCTGCAACTGCGGCCAGAGCTGGCCAAGGCGCGGCAGATCGAGGTCGATCCGCCCTGCCAGACGCTGCTGCAGGCTGCCGCTGCCGTTGATGCGGTTGTCGCCCAACTGCACGGCCAGGCTGCCCAGTGTCCAGTTGTCACCTGCGCCATCGGCGTCGACCTTGAGCAGCGCTGGTTGACCGCGCAGACGGCCCTTGAGGTCGAGTTGCGCCTTGAGCTTGAGCTGTTCGTTCTTCAATTCGCCCTGGCTGCGCAGCGGCCCAGCCAGGGTGCCGGGCAGCTCCGCCAGCCAGTAGGCCGGATCGAGCGCCGACAGTTGCAGGTCGACATCCCAGGCCAGGGTGTCGGCAAAGCGCAATGCGACGCTGCCGCCCGCCTTGCCCTGCCCCGCGCTCAAGGCCAGCTGCGGCAAGCGAACCTGGGCCAGATCGCCCTCGAACGGGCTGGCCAGCTTGAATGCGCCGGCCGGGCCATCGAGATCGCTGCTGAAGGTACCCTTGTAGTTGCCGTCGCGATACTGCACCTGGGCATTGAACCGCTTTAGTACGACCTGAGGCGGCTGCTCCAGGGGGTAGAGACGTAACCAGGGGAAGTCCAGCCAGTCGAGGGTGGCGTCGGCGCTCAGGCCTTGCTGCCAGTCGGCACTGGCCTGCAGTTTCAAGCGCTGGGTGTCGCTGGCGTTGAGGTCCAGAGCATCGAGACGGGCCCCTTTGGCATCGACCTTGCCGCCCAGCGCCAGGCCGATCGCCCCCTGCTCGGCGGGCAGGCTGGCGGCCCCGGACAGCTGGTAGCCCTTGAGCAGGTCACCCTGGGCGTCCAGGCGAAGTTGATTCAACTGCAGGGTGTCGGGCAACGTGCCGGCCGGTTTGAAGCCATCGGCGCGAATACTGACGCTGGCAGGCAGATGCTCGGCCAGGGCTTGCAGCTCCCCCGTGAGGTGGGCGTCGAGGAAGCCGCGGCTGGTGGCGTCCAGGGTTAGTGTCTTCTGCAATTCCCCCTTGGCATTGAGGTCCAGCTGCCAGGCCTTGCCGTCGACGGTGGGCAATTGCACAGAGCCTTGCAACTGTACAGGCCAGTCCCCTTCCGGTTGCAGCAGGCCTTTGAGGTCAAGGTGCAGGTCGTCGCGGCGCACTTGCAGGCTGTCTACCTGAAGCCCCGCGCGGGTCCAATGCGCAACCAGCAGCAGGTCACCGAGCAGGTCGTCACCGTCCAGGCGCAACTGGCCCACCTTGACCTCCCCCACTTCGATAGCCAGCGGCAGGCGCAAGGCCGGCAGCTTCAGCGGACCGTTATCGGCCTGCGCCTCGCCTGGGGCGAAGGCCATGTCGACGCGCTCAGCCCGCAAGCGCTCGATGCAAAGGGTTGCCCGCAGCAGACACGCAGGCGACCAGCTCAGTTGCGGCGCCAGCAGTTCCACACGGTTGTCGCCATCTGCCCAACGCAGATGGCTGGCTTGCCAGGCGCCCCCCAGACGACCATCGAAGTCGTCGACCTGCAACCCTGGGACCAGCCCCAGCACCCAGCGGCTGCCGGCCTGGGTGCCCAGTACCAGGCCCAGCGCCAGGGCAAGCAGCAGCAACAGCGCCAACAGGCCCAGGAGAATGGATTTGAGCACGCGCGTCACAGTTCAGGCCCCATGGAGAAGTGCAAACGGAACCCGCCATCGTCGTCCAGCGCATGGGCCAGGTCCAGGCGCAACGGCCCGACCGGCGAGACCCAGCGCACGCCGACCCCGACGCCCGTCTTGAGGCTGGGCAGTTCCAGCGAGTTGAACGAGTTGCCCTGGTCGATGAACGTCGCCAGGCGCCATTTCTCGGCAACCGAGTACTGATACTCGGCACTGCCCGCCACCAGATAACGGCCACCGATCTTGTCACCCTTGTTGTTGGTCGGCGACAGCGACTGGTAGTCGTAGCCACGCACGCTCTGGTCACCACCGGCGAAGAAGCGCAGCGATGGCGGGATGTTCTGCTGGTAGCCATTGGTGGCGCTGCCGCCGAACTGCACGCGCCCCAGGAAGCGGTGGTTCTGCCCTAGGGTGGTCAGGCCCTTGAGCAGCACGTTGCCGTGCACCAGGTTGGTGTCCGAGCCCAGGCCTTCCTTGGCGGCCTGCAAGTCGAACTGCAGACGATAGCCGTTGTGCGGGTCGATACGGTTGTCACTGCGCAGGTAGGAGAAGCTGACGCCGGGCATCAGCAGGTTGCTCAGCCCCGAATCATCGCCCAGGCGATATTCTTCACGCTGGTACTTCAATGAAATCACCCGCTGCCAGCCGCTGGCCAGCTTGCTGTGCCACTCGGGGCCGACGGTGAGCAGCTTGCTCAGGGTGTCGGTGCCGGCAAGCTCTTCGTTCTGGTAGCCGCCGGCGAAACGCAGCTTGTCGGTCAGGGGTGGATCCAGGGGAATGTCGTACCACAACCCGACGTTCTGCCGGGGGGCGGACAGTTCGGTTTCCCAGCCATAGCTGTGGCCTTGCGGGTTGACCCAGTGGCGGGTCCAGTTGGCCTTGCCGCGCGGGCCGACGTCCGTCGAGAAGCCCAGGCCAAGCCCCATGGTGCGCGGCTTGCGAATGTCCAGCTGGACAGCTACCGGGATGTCCTCGCCGACTGCGGCAGTCGGCGCCGCATCGACACGAACCCCTTCGAAATAGCCGCTCGATTGCAGGTCGTTGTTGAGTTCGGCGATCAGTTCGGAGTCGTACGGCGTGCCAGGTTTGAACGACACCATGCGCTGCAGCAGGTCGTTGTCCAGCGGCGCATCGCCACCAAAGGTCACCGCCCCCAGGCGATAGCGCGGGCCGCTCTGGTAGATGAGTTCGATATCGGCCACGCCGGCCTGCGGATCGACCGCCAGGCGCTGGCGCTCGAAGTGGCCGGCAAAGAAACCATAGCGCGACGCCTGGTTCTGGATCAGCCGCTTGGCATCCTCGTAGTGACCATGATTGAGCTGTTCACCCGGGCGCAGCGCTTTGCTGTCCGGAATACGGAACGCCTTGAGCTCGCTGGCCGGCCCTTCGATGCGCACGGTCACGTTGCGCAGGCGCACCGGCTCACCCGGGTCCACGCGCAGGATCAGTTGCGGCGGCTTGTCTTTGTCGGGTGGCGGCTTGACCTCGGCGTCGATGTGCGCCTGGTAGTAGCCCAGCGCCTGGGCCGCCTTGCGCGCCTGCTCCTCGGCACCGCGGCTGAAGCGCAGCAGCGCTTCTTCATCGCGGTCCCCGAGGTTGCCGATATACCCTTCGATATTGGCCTTGAGCGCCTTGTTGGCGGGTTTGACCCGCACCAGCAATTCGCTCTGGGCCCATGCCATGGAGCTGGCGGCCAACAACAGCAGGCCCCAGCCAAGTCTTCCTGAATACGTCATGCGGCGCATGCTACCAGAGCGGGACAGTCAACGGAGCCGTCAGTAAATGCCTGTCACAGGTTTGATACCTTGGATGACACAGGATTCGGGTGAAAGAATACCCGCTCTCGGATTGGCCCTACAGCAATCTCCCCGATCTCTTCATAACCCTGGCGTTGATAGAACGCCAGGTAGTGGGCGTTGCCGGTGTCCAGCACCACGCCATCGGTGGCTGGGTCCTCGGCGCACCAGTCATGCACCGCCTGCAAGAGCTGTTCGCCATAGTGCTGGCCCTGGAACTGTGGATGCACCCCCAGCAACGGCAACACATGCACCTGTTCGCCAGGCAGGCAACCGGCGAGCGCGGCCTGGTAGTCCAGGTAGCGCCGGGTGCAACGCAAGCCGGTGCCCAGGATCATGCGCAGGCGCCAGGCCCAGCTGTCGGCCACCCCCAGGCGCCGCTGCGGCGGCACGATCAAGGCCAGCCCCACCAGGCGATCCTCCACCAGCAGGCCGATCGCCGGCAGTTCCAGGTAGAAGTGCTGGCGCACCCACTCGCGCACCATCACCCTCAGGCGCCGTTCGTAGCCCGGCCGCTGGCCCTCGAACAACCAGGCGAAGGTCGGCTCATGGCGGTAGGCGTGATAAAGCAGCGAGCGCGCTTCGCGGGCGAAACCCGCATCAAGCAGGCTGACTTGGGCCGGGGCGGCAGTGGCGTCGGGCATTGCGGGCAGTCCTCCTGGAATGGGCGTACAGTGCCTTGGAGGTGCTCCACTGCGTAACGTTCACCTCACCCCAGCACGTTAGCAGCGCCAATCGAAGGGCGCCACGCTGGCCGTGGCGGGCGATGTCGGCTAGCATCCGAAGCTTTTACCAGGATCGTCTTTCCATGAAGATCGTCTCGTTCAACATCAACGGCCTGCGCGCCCGCCCGCACCAGCTGGCAGCGCTGATCGACAAGCACCAGCCGGACGTGATCGGCCTGCAGGAAACCAAGGTCAGTGACGATCAGTTCCCGCTCAAGGACGTCGAGGCGCTCGGCTACCACGTGCACTACCACGGCCAGAAAGGCCACTACGGCGTCGCCCTGCTCTCGCGGGAAAAACCGCTGTCGCTGCACAAGGGTTTCGCCAGCGATGAAGAAGACGCCCAGCGCCGCTTCATCTGGGGCACCTTCGCCGACCGCGACGGCACGCCCGTCACCGTGATGAACGGCTATTTCCCCCAGGGCGAGAGCCGCGACCACCCCACCAAGTTCCCGGCCAAGCAGCGCTTCTACAGCGACCTGCAAGCGCTGCTCGAAGGCCAGTTCCAGAATGGCCAGCCAGTGCTGGTGATGGGCGACATGAACATCTCGCCCCAGGACTGCGATATCGGTATCGGCGCGGACAACGCCAAGCGCTGGCTGAAGACCGGCAAGTGCAGCTTCCTGCCCGAGGAGCGCGAGTGGATGGAGCGTCTGAAGGGTTGGGGGCTGGTCGACAGCTTCCGCCACCTGAACCCTGAGGTGGCCGACCGCTTCAGCTGGTTCGACTACCGCAGCCGCGGTTTCGAGGACGAACCAAAGCGTGGGCTGCGTATCGACCTGATCATGGCTTCGCAGGGGTTGCTGCCAAGGTTGAAGGCTGCCGGGGTCGATTATGAACTGCGGGGGATGGAGAAGCCGTCGGACCATGCACCGATCTGGCTGGAGCTGAGCTGATACTGTGTAGGAGCCGGCTTTTCCGGCGAACCAGACGACGCGGTGGATGGCACCGGCCTTGCCGGTGTTCGCCAGCAAGGCTGGCTCCTACAAGGTTGCGGTGAGCTTCCGTTCGGCGCGCACTGTGTAGGAGCCGGCTTGCCGGCGAACCAGGCGACGCGAGGGATGGCACCGGCCTTGCCGGTGTTCGCCAGCAAGGCTGGCTCCTACAAGGTTGCGGTGAGCTTCCGTTCGGCGCGCACTGTGTAGGAGCCGGCTTGCCGGCGAACCAGACGACGCGGTGGATGGCACCGGCCTTGCCGGTGTTCGCCAGCAAGGCTGGCTCCTACAAGGTTGCGGTGAGGCTCCTGGCACCTTGTCAGCTGGCATCCAGCACCGTTATCTCGCCCCAATGCGCCACCAATTCCTCCCCCGACCGCGCCACCACGCCACACAGGTCACGCGGATACTCCACGTCGTGCCCTTCCTCGAATCGCGTGGCCCGGAACTGCCCATTGCTCGCCCGCAACACATACCCGCTGAGCTTGCAGGCAGCCGAGGCCAGGAACACGAACCCCGGCGCCACCCACTCAGGCCTGAGGTCTTCCGGCTCGCCCTGTTCGCCCCACATCCGCGTGCGTGCGACCGGCGACAAGGCATTGACCAGAATGCCATGGGGAGCGCCTTCGGCAGCCAACGCATTCATCAGGCCCAGTTGCGCCATCTTCCCTGCCGAGTACGCCGCCAGCCCCGGCCGAGCATGACAGCGGTACATGGCACGGTCGGAAGTCCCTAGCACAATACGTGGCGCAGACGACTGCCTGAGGTACGGCCAGGCATGCTTGCACAGCCACAGGGGCGCTTGCACATTGATACCCAGGGCACGCCCGAGAAACACCTCGGTGGTCTGCTCGACCATCTGGTAATCCACCCAGCCGGCATTGTGGATCAGCACGTCGAGGCTACCAAAACAGGCCACGCACGCCTCGATGAGCTCCCGACACTGGGCTCCGTCGGCCAAGTCGCGACACAACCCTTCCACCTTGAGGCCCAAGGCCCGCAGCTCCGCCGCCGCAGCGGCCACCACCAAAGGGTCGCTACCACGCCCCTGGTTGTCGGTACCCAGGTCGGTGATCATCACCTGCGCGCCACTTTCAGCCAACGCACGCGCGGCGGCCAGGCCCAGGCCACGAGCGCCACCGGTGATCAGTACAGTCTTTGCTTGATGCATCAGGCTCTCCTTGTCCAGCCACGAGCCTATCCAGCAGGTGAGGCAAAGTTGAATACTATTGGCCATGGTCATCGATATCGCGCCGATATCGCCGCTTGCCAAGGACGCCTGCCGTGATCGAAACCCGCCTGCTGCGCCAGTTCGTCGCCGTTGCCGAAGAGCTGCATTTCCACCGCGCCGCCGAACGCCTGCACATGGCCCAACCACCGCTGAGCCAGGCGATCGCCCGGCTCGAACAGCGCCTGGGGTTCATCCTGTTCCAGCGCCACTCGCGTGGGGTCAGGCTGACCCCGGCGGGCACGCAACTGCTGGACACCGCCCGCGCCACCCTGCAAGGGCTGGAACTGGGTGTTCAGCAGGCGCGTCGTATTGCTCAAGGCCAGGCGGGCGCCCTGCGCATCGGCAGCCTGGCCCTGGCCGGCCATCCGCCGTTGCTCGACGGCCTGAAACGCTTTCGCCAGCAATGGCCGGACGTCGAGCTGAGCCTGCAACAGGCGAGTTCGGCACAGTTGGCGCGGATGCTGCTCGACGAGCAACTGGACCTGGCCGTGCTGCGCGATGTCCCGGAGCTCGACGAACGCCTGCAACGCCACATGTGGCACGAAGAGCCGCTGCTGTTGGCCTTGCCGGCCGACCACCCGCGTGCCGACGCCTCCAGTGTCGCGTTGGCCGATTTCGCCGACGAGCCTTTCGTGTTCACCCCTAGAAGCCTCGGCAGCCGCTATCACCAGCACCTGCTCGAGTTGTGCCTCGACGCAGGCTTCAGCCCTCGGATCGTGCAGGAGGCCGCGCAATTGCAAACGGTCGCCAGCCTGGTCGCCTGCGGCTTTGGCGTGGCGCTGTTGCCAGAATCGGCAGCCCTGGCCAACGTCCAACCGGGTGTGTGCTTCCGGCCGCTGCGGGATGTCGCCGCGCCCTTGCCGCTGTACCTGGCCTGGCGGGCCGGCGACGGCTCGCTGGCCCGCCAGCGCCTGCTCGAATGGCTTACAGGCTGACGCCCAGCGCCTGGCGCACCGGCTCGCTACGGGCATCGTCGGCGGCGCTGACCAAGGCAAAGTTGTAGTCGCCATGGGACCAGTAGCGCGCCTGGAGCTGCCCCTCGGTGCGCTGGCCGCTGGGCATGCGCTCGAAGTGCTCGCCCGGCGAGCGCAGGAACAGGCTGATGCGCTGCCCGGTGCGGTCCTGGAACACCAGCAAGGCCGCCGGCCCCGCTTCGTTGCTGAGCAGACGCGCGCCGACCGGCTGGAAGCCATACCCGGCCAGGTCCGGCAGTTGGCCGACACGGTTGAAATGGCGGCCCAGCCAAGCTTGCAATTGAACCGGGTCACTGGCCTGGATATCCAGCGCGGTGGCGTCGACGAACATCCGGTGGGCCTGGACCGCGTCGGCCATCGGCAGGCTACCCGCCATCAGCGTCACCTCCCGCGCCTGCCAACCGCCCAGCCCGCCCAGGCCGACGGCGATCAGCAGGACCGCCGCCGAGGCCAGCCGCCGCAGCCGTCGCTGACGCAGGCGTTGGCGCAACGGGCCCAGGTCGAGGGCCGGATCGCTGGGGCGTTCGCCAAAACCGGCCAGCGCCGCACGCAGGCGCCGGGCATCCTCGCGCCAAGCTTCAATGCGTACCGCCTCCTGGGGGTTGGCCGCCAGCCAGGCCTGTACTTCGGCCCGGCGTTGCGGGTCCAGGCGCTCGTCGACATAGGCGTGCAGCTCGTGCTCGGTGGGGATCAGATGGGTCATTTGAGTCTCCGCAAGGCCGGGGGCGTGGGCTTGCCTTCGGTCAGTTCACGCAGGGCGGCCCGCGCCCGCGACAGGCGCGACATCACCGTGCCAATGGGAATGCCGAGCGCTTCGGCGGCCTCCTTGTAACTCAGGCCTTCGACGCTGACCAGCAGTAGCAATGCACGCTGCTCGGCCGAGAGTTTGGCGAAGGCCTGCAGGTCGGCCTGGGCCAGCACGATGCTTTCGGTGTTCGCCCCCAGCGGTTCGTCCGCCTGGCCACGGCCGAACCAGGCCAGCCAGCGGGCATGCAGGCGCTCGCGACGCTTACCGTCGAGAAACAACCGATAGAGGATGGTGAACAGCCAGGGCCGCAGGCTGTCCACTCCGCGCTGTTGACTGCCCCGGCTCAAGGCGCGCTCAACGGTGGCCTGGACCAGGTCATCGGCGCTGCCGGGCTCGCGGGTCAGCCACAGGGCGAAGCGGCGCAGGCGTTGCAGCAGCTCGCGCCACTGTTGATCGTCCAGTTCGTGCATGGTCAGGTTCCGGGCCCCGCTGGGCAGTCAGTGTAAGAGGCAGACGGCGCAAGACGAAATCTATTCCCTGTGCCCCTTTGAAAGTCCCAGCATGGCGATTGCCTTGCAGTGCTCTCGAAATTGCGCGCCGTTGACACGGCGCATCGCGGATGAATCCGCTCCTACAGCGGTTGCCAGGCGGGGGTGTCTGTAGGAGCGGATTAATCCGCGATGCGCCGCGCGAGCGGCGCTCGATTCCGCCGCCACAGCAAAATCACCGTCGAACATCTCGAATGGGCGGATTCCCACACAGGAATAAATCTTCCTCTCCCCCGTCGTACCGTTTCATTCCCCAGCAGCGGACCCTCCAACATGCAGACTCCCGTCAACGGCCCCGCTAAGGCCCTGCGCCTGGCCGCCATCGGCGCCACCCTGGCAGCGCTCGGTGCGGGCTTCGCCTATGCGGCCGGCTGGATCGGCGCGCCAAGGCTTACCCCCCAGCGCATCATCGACACCTTCGAGGCCCAGGCCGGCCACCATCCAGGCTATCGGAAGAACCACGCCAAGGGCCTGTGCGTCAGTGGCTATTTCCAAGGCAGCGGCCAGGCCGCGCAGCTGTCCACCGCGAGGGTCTTCAGCCAGCAGAGGGTCCCGGTGATCGGGCGCTTCGCCATTGGTGGCGCCAACCCGTTCGCGCCCGACACTGCCGTGCCGGTACGCAGCCTGGCGATCCAGTTGAGCAGCGATGACGGACAGGTCTGGCGCACCGGCATGAACAACCCGACGGTGCTGGCGGTGAGCACGCCCGAAGGCTTTTACGAACAGGTACTGGCCGCCACACCGGACCCGGCCACCGGCAAACCCGACCCCGCCAGGCTGCAAGCGTTCTTCGCCGCCCACCCGGAAAGCGCGGCGTTCCGCCAGTGGGCGGCCGGCTACCGGGCGAGCGACAGTTTCGCCAGCACCGCCTACAACAGCATCAATGCGTTTCGCCTGATCGACGCCAAAGGCCAGCCCCATCCGGTGCGCTGGTCGCTGCAACCCGAGACGCCGTTCGCCGCCCTGCCCGCCCAGGTCGACGACAAGCAGTTCCTGCAGCACGACCTGCAACAACGCCTGGCCCAGGGGCCATTGCGCTGGACCCTGCGCCTGACCCTCGCCGAGCCCGGCGACCCGGTGGACGACCCGGCCCGGCCATGGCCTGCCGAGCGTCGCGCCATCGATGCCGGCACCTTGGTCCTGGAGCAGGTCGATGGCCCGGAACAAGGCGCCTGCCGTGACCTCAACTTCGACCCGCTGATCCTGCCCCGAGGGATCGAACCCTCCGACGACCCGATCCTTGCCGCTCGCTCGGCCGCCTATTCGGTGTCATTCAACCGCCGTAGCCACGAAGCGCTGAACGAAGGAGCCCACCCATGAACCCTGTTGCCTTCCATCCCCTGGCCCGGCTGCTGCACTGGCTGATGGCCGCGCTGATCCTGGCCATGTTGTTCATTGGCGTGGCCATGGTCGGCGACCTGTCGCCCCGGCATCCGTTGTTGGTCGAGCTGCACAAGGCTACCGGCCTGGCCCTGCTGGCATTGGTGGTGCTGCGTATCGCCCTGCGCCTGGCCCTGCCCCACCCACCGCTGCCCCGCGAGCTGCCCAGTGCGCAGCGCCTGGCCGCCGGGGCTTCGCACCTGGCGCTTTACGCCTTGATGCTGGCCATGCCGCTGCTGGGCTGGGCAATGCTGTCGGCCGGCGGCTATCCTCGCCCCTTGCAGCTACCCGCCATCGCGCCCCACGACCTGCGCCTGTATGCCGTGCTCAGAGAAGCCCACGGCTGGGCCGGCTACCTGTTGTTCGCCACGATAATGCTGCACCTGGGCGCGGCGCTGATGCACGCGCTGGTGCGCCGCGACGGCGTGTTGCGTAGCATGTGGCCTGGCCCGTTGCGTCGGAGCGAATGAGCGCCGGCAAATCCTCGATGTCGACACATGTAAATAATTATTACTACCATCGGCATCCTTTTTTGCCGAACTGCCCCCTGGACTGCCCAATGAACGTCGCAAAGGACCCTGCTTCACTCACCCCCGCCAGCACCCTCGACCTGCGTCCGCTGATGCTGGTCAACATGGCCTGCACCATGTCGATGATGGCCTTCGTCGCCCTGATCGGCCCCATCGCCCGCCTGCTGGGCATGGCCACCTGGCAAGCCGGCGCCGCGGTGACCGTGGCCGGGGTGGTCTGGGTGATGCTGGCACGCCCCTGGGGTCGCCTGGCCGACCGCTATGGCCGGCGCCGGGTGCTGCTGCTGGGCAGCGGAGGTTTCACCCTGGCCTACTGGGTGCTGTGCCTGTTCATCGACGGCGCGCTGCGCTGGTTGCCGGGCGCGACCCTGGCATTCTTCGGCCTGATGCTGGCCCGCGGCATGATCGGCGCCTTCTATGCCGCGTTGCCGGTCGGCGGTAACGCACTGATCGCCGACCATGTCGAACCCCAGCGCCGGGCACGGGCGATGGCGTCGCTGGGCGCGGCCAACGCCGTCGGCCTGGTGGTGGGCCCGGCGCTGGCCGCGCTGCTGTCACGCTACAGCCTGAGCCTGCCGTTCTATGCGATGTCGCTGTTGCCCGCCACGGCATTCGTGGTGCTGCTGTTCAAGCTCAAGCCCCAACCACTGACCCAAGTCCACGCGCCCAGCCCGGTACGGCTGTCCGATCCACGTTTGCGCCGCCCGCTGCTGGTCGCCTTCAGCGCCATGCTCAGCATTACCGTGTCGCAGATCGCCGTCGGTTTCTTCGCCCTCGATCGCCTGCAATTGGCGGCCGCAGATGCCGCCCAGGCCGCGGGTATCGCGCTGACCTGCGTAGGTGTGGCCCTGATGCTGGCCCAGGTGTTCCTGCGTCGGCTCGAATGGCCGCCGGCGAAGATGATCCGCATCGGCGCCAGCATTTCCGGGCTGGGCTTTGCCGCCGCGGCGCTGGCCACCCATGCCCCCTGGCTGTGGAGCGCATTCTTCGTCGCCGCATTCGGCATGGGTTTCGTCTTCCCGGCGTTCTCCGCCCTCGCGGCCAACGCCATGCAGGCCGGCGAACAAGGCGCCACCGCCGGCTCCATTGGTGCCGCCCAGGGCATGGGCGCGGTAATTGGGCCCTTGGCCGGAACCCTGGTCTACGCCCTCGATGCGCGGTTGCCGTTCCTGGCCGTCGGCCTGCTGCTGCTGGTGGTCGGCCTGTGGCCGGTGCCTGCCGACCAGCGCCACTGACACGCACAGCGCGCAAGCCCGCAGAGTGTGTTTTAATGCGTCGCCCATTATTTTTGACACCTCTGCAAACAAGGCGGCTATGGACACGGGGACACGACTCAAGCTGGTGCGTGAACGCAACAACCTCTCCCAACGGGAGCTGGCCCGCCGCAGCGGCCTGACCAACTCGACGATCTCGCAGATCGAGCAGAACCGCGTCAGCCCTTCGGTCAGTTCCCTGAAAAAACTGCTCGAGGGCATCCCCATGTCCCTGGCAGAGTTCTTCAGCTTCGACGAACCGGTGCGCGAGGAGCGCTTCGTGTTCCGTGGCGGCGAGCAGCCCGACCTGGGCCGCAACGGCCTGCGCATGCTGTTGGTTGGCGCCAGTGTCGAAGGCCGGCAGATGCGCATGCTGCGCGAACTGTATGCCCCCGGCGCCGACTCCGGCGAGCCGATCGTGCATTCGGAAGGCGAGGAATGCGGCCTGGTCACCCGGGGCACCATGGAGCTGTGGGTCGATGGCCAGGTCAGCGTGCTCAACGCAGGCGACGGCTACTACATCCCCACCACGCTGCCGCACAGCTTCAAGAACATCGGCCCGGACGAAGCGGAAATCATCAGCGCCAACACCCCGGCGAACTTCTGACCGCGCCGTGCCCTGCGTCAGCAGCCGGGAAGCCTGGCAATGCCTGCGTGATGCCGCCCTTGGCATCCTGGCGCTGGACATTGTTGCCCGCCTGCCCGACGGGCAGATCGAAGTGCATGTCGACGGCTGGTCGCTGAGCCTGCTGCTGGACGGCGAAGGCCTGGCCTGCTGCACCGGGTGCCAGAGCCCCGACGGCCGCCAGGCTGATCTTGAGCAGTGGCACCGCTATGGCACCAACCCGGTCGACCACCTGAGCATCTGGGAGCGCGACCGGATCGAGCAATTACTGAAGCCCATACCCATTCCTCTGTAGGAGCGGCTTCAGCCGCGATCACCCGCGAAGCGGGTGCCAGGCACCGTGTTGCCTGCATCGCGGCTAAAGCCACTCCTACCCGATCAACGCCTCCTCGACAAAATCCAGCCGGTCCTGGCCAAAGAACATCTGCTCACCGACAAAGCAAGTTGGCGCCCCGAATACGCCCCGGCCCACAGCCTTCTCTGTCGCTTGCTTGAGCGCCTCCTTGACCTCAGGCTGTCCAGCCAGTGCCACGAACGCCTCTGCATCGAACCCCGCCTGTGCCAAAGTGTCAGCCAGCACGGCCGGGTCCGACAGGTTGCGCCTGTGCACCCACAACCCTTCGAACAGCACCTTGAGCAACGCCTCGAACCGCGCAGGCGCCTGCAACTGGGTGCCGATCACCCCCCGCATCAGGGTCAGCGTGTTCACCGGAAACCCCGGTGGCAGCCCGAACGGCACGCCATAACGGTCGGCAAAGCGCTGAAGGTCAATGAACATGTAGCGCCCCTTGGCCGGCACCATCACCGGCGATGCATTGCCGGTAGCCTGGAACACCCCACCCAGCAGCATCGGCCGGTACACCAGTTGCGCATCCTGGCGGGCGCAGAGAGCGGGCAACTGGGTCCAGCCCAGATAGGTGGCCGGGCTGCCCAGGTCAAAATAGAACTCGACGGTCTTGCTCATGCGGCGATCCTTGTGTGAGTGAGGGGTTACCAGCGTTCCATCCAGGGGCGCAAGTCCAGCTCGAAGGTCCAGGCGTCCCGCGGCTGAGTGTGCAGGAACCAGTAGCTGTCGGCGATATGCGCCGGGGCGAGGATGCCGTCCTGGTCCTTGAGGGCATAGCGCTCGGGGAAGGTGTCACGGATGAAGGCGGTGTCGATGGCGCCATCGACCACCACATGGGCGACATGGACATTCCGTGGCCCCAGCTCCCGGGCCATGCTCTGGGCCAGGGCGCGCAAGGCGTGCTTGGCCCCGGCGAAGGCGGCGAAGCCGGCGGCGCCACGGGTGCCGGCGGTGGCACCGGTGAAAAGAATCGTGCCGCGCTCGCGGGTCACCATGCGTCGAGCCACTGCCTGGGCGGTCAGAAAGCCCGCGAAACAAGCCATTTCCCAGATCTTGAAGTACTTGCGCGGTGTCTCTTCAAGGATGCTGCAGGGCACATTGGCGCCGATATTGAAGACAAACGCTTCGATCGGGCCGATATCGCGCTCGATGGTCTCGACCAGCTCGGCCACCTCCTCCTCCTTGCGCGCATCGGAACCGAAACCATGGGCCTGCCCGCCTGCGGCGCGAATCTCGTCCACCAGCGATTGCAACTTCTCGGCCTGGCGCCGGGTGACGCAGGCGATATAGCCCTCGCGGGCAAAGCGCTTGGCGATCTCACCTCCAGTGGCATCGCCCGCCCCGATCACCAGCACGACTTTTTGTTGTTCTGCCATGGACCTCTCCATTGATGAATGATCGTTTAGTAAACGAACGCTATGCTACGATCTGCCGAACGTCAAGCCAGCGCCATGAGGTTTCCGGATGCGCTACTCCCTCGAACACAAGCAACAGACCCGCGAGAAACTGCTGGCCAGCAGTGGCGCGCTGGCCAAGCGCGGCGGTTTCGCCAGCACCGGGGTGGCCGGGCTGATGAAGGCCATCGGCCTGACCGGCGGCGCGTTCTACAACCACTTCCCATCCAAGGATGACCTGTTCACCGAAGTGGTCCGCCGCGAACTTTCAAACAGCCCGCTGGGACGACAGGCCAGTCGCGGTACCGATCATGGGCGCCTGAAACGTTGCCTCGACCAGTACCTGAGCCTCGCCCACCTGCACAACGCCGAAGGCGGCTGCCCGCTGCCGCCCCTGGGCGTGGAGATCGCCCGCGCCGAACGGCCAGTGCGTGAAGAAGCCGAGCATTGGCTGGTGGCGCTGCACGATGCCTGGAGCAGCACCCTGCAAGACCCGCGACTGGCCTGGGCCTTGATCAGCCAGTGCGTCGGTGCGCTGGTGGTCGGGCGCATGCTGGCCAGCGAAGACGTCCAGGAGCAGGTACTGCAATCCAGCCGCACACTGGTCGACAAGGTGCTCGATGAAGATTGCTAGTGCCCTGTTCGGCTTGTTGCTGGCCCTGCCGGCTTTTGCCCAGAACAGCTGCCCCGTCGGGCAATACCAGGTGTGCCTGGTGGTGTGCTTCTGCGCGCCGATCGACCCCGGCCAGGGTGGCCAGGTATTGCAGGATGTCGAGCGCGTGGCTGCCGCCAGCCTGGCCTTCGCCCTGCGCCAGGCGCGGGATGAAGCAACGGCCAATGGCACCCAGCCCATCCCCTTGCACATTCGTGCCCAGCTCGAACCCTGGTACGACTTCGCCGTGCTCGATGCCGCCCGCTACCGGGTCGGCGACGACCAGCAGATCAGCGCGGCCAATGCGCTGCTGCAAAACCCCGATGTGAACGCGGTGACCCTGATCGACACGGTCATCTTCCGCCGCGCCGGCGACGCAGAGGACAACGTGGCGCTGTGGGCCCATGAGCTCAAGCACGTGCAGCAGTACCAGGAACTGGGGGTCGAGACCTTCGCCCAGCGCTACACCCACAATTCGCAGGAATTGGAGGGGCCGGCCTACAAGATCGAGGCCGAAGTGGCGAAGGCCCTGCACGCACGCGGCACAGGCGGCCCCCGCTAACTTCAGCCCGCCGCCAGCAGGCTGCGGTCGAACACGAAGGCGCCCGCCCCTTGCGGCGTATGCCGGTACAGCTGCTGCGGGCGCCCCAGCCTGGGCTGGTGCTTCTCGCCAGTGTCCTCCACCCAGCCCGCGGCTTTCATGCGCTCCAGGCGCTTACGCAGCGAGGTGTTGTTGATCGACTGCCCCAGGCACGCCTGCACCGCTGCCAGGGCATCGACCACGGTGAAGCACTCCGCGACAAGGTAGAGCGGCAGGCTGGTGTACACCGATTTGCTCGCCAGGCGCTCACAGGCCCGCTCGACCAGCAGCCGGTGATCGAATGGCAGCAGCACCTTGCGCGCCAGCAGGCTGTCCAGGTCGTAGAACGCCAGCGCCCCGTCCTCCACTTCGGCAGCCGGATCGAGCAACGCCAGGTAGTAAGTGCTCAGCGACCACCCTCGCGGATCACGGAAGGCATTGCCCTCGGTCCCCACCTGCTCAAGGTGGCGCGGCACCACCCGTGCTTTTTCGGCCAAGGCCCGCTCGGCGGCGGCGTCGAGGCTGTTGTCCGGCGTGCGCCCGTTGACGATCACCCCCGGCAAGGCCCACTGCCCGGCATGGGGCTCGCGCTCGCGCTGATGAAGCAGCACCTGCAGGCGCTGGGTATGCGGTGACAGGCGCAGCGCGACGATATCCACGCTGGCCAGGACTTCTGCTGTGCTCACGGCAAGGCTCCCCTCCAAGATCGCCATATATTCCACCAGAGCAAATAAATCGATCAAGTACCAAACTGTATTCAATTTCATCCTTGACAGACTTAATGCACCAGGTGAATTATATCGACATTCCAGCCGAGGAGACGCCTCCGATGAAAATCGCCAGTTTCGATGTCGACGCGCAGAACGGTTTCACCGCCAACGCCCCGCAGGAACTGCCGGTGCCTGGCGGCGAGCAGATCGCCCCCGCGCTCAACCTCATGGCCCGCCGCGCCACCTTGCGCCTGGGCAGCAAGGACGCCCACCCGGCCAACGCCGCCTGGGTCGTGGCCGAAGCGAGCCAGATGCTGCAGCCCCTGGCGCTGGCCAACGCCGACCTGACCTGGGTGAGCCACTGCGTCCCCGGCACCCCGGGCTTCGAACTGCTACCCGGCCTGCCCGCCCCGGTCGACTACGACTATTTCGTCTGGAAAGGCGTCGAGCTCGACCTGCACCCCTACGGCGCCTGCTACCACGACCTGGCCGAGCGCCGCTCCACCGGCGTGATCGAATACCTCAAGGTGCAACAGGTGCAGGCGATCATCGTCGGCGGCCTGGCCCTGGACTACTGCGTGCGCACCACCGCCCTGCAACTGCGCCGGGCCGGCTTCGAGGTGCTGCTGTACCTCCCGGCCTGCCGCGCCCTGAGCGCCGACGGTGCCAACGACGCCTGCGCCGCGATGAGCGCCGCCGGCATCCACCTCTGCGCCGACGAAGCCGCGCTCGACACCCGACTCACCCTGCTGCAGGAAGCCCGCCCATGACCGACAGCGTATTTGGCCCACGGATCGTCCAGAACTTGCTGGACACCGACTTCTACAAGATCACCATGATGCAGGCGGTGCTGCACAACTACCCCAACGCCGAGGTGGAGTGGGAGTTCCGCTGCCGCAACGACGAGGACCTGGCGCCCTACCTCGCCGAGATCCGCTACCAGGTCGAACAACTGGCCGATGTTTCGGTGACCCTCGACCAGCTGGCGTACCTGGAGAAGATCCCGTTCATCAAGCCTGACTTCATCCGCTTCCTCAGCCTGTTCCGCTTCAACCTGCGCTATGTCCAGGTCGGCCTCGACGATGCCGGGCAACTGGCGATCCGCATACGCGGGCCTTGGCTGCATGTGATCCTGTTCGAGATCCCGCTGCTGGCGATCATCTCCGAGGTGCGCAACCGCTACCGCTATCGCGACGTGGTGATCGAGCAGGTGGGCGAACGCCTGTACCAGAAGCTCGACTGGCTCAAGGCCGAAGCCAGCACGGCTGAACTGGCCGGCCTGCAACTGGCCGACTTCGGCACCCGCCGGCGCTTCTCCTACCGGGTGCAGGAAGAGGTGGTGCACATTCTCAAGCGCGACTTCCCGGGGCGCTTCGTCGGCACCAGCAACGTGCACCTGGCCCGTGAGTACCAGCTCAAGCCTATCGGCACCATGGCCCACGAATGGTTCATGGCCCACCAGCAGCTTGGCCCACGGCTGGTCGACAGCCAGGCCGCTGCGCTGGAATGCTGGGTGCGTGAGTATCGGGGGCAGTTGGGTATCGCCCTGACTGACTGCATTGGCATGGATGCGTTCATGCGCGATTTCGATCTGTACTTTGGCAAGCTGTTTGACGGTTTGCGCCATGATTCGGGTGAGCCGCTGGCTTGGGCTGAGAAGGCCATCGCCCACTATGAACGGCTGGTGATCGACCCGAAGGGCAAGACGCTGATCTTCTCCGATGGGTTGGATTTCCAGAAAATGCTTGAGTTGTACCGGGCGTTGAATGGCAGGATCCATGTCAGTTTCGGCATCGGCACCAACCTTACCTGTGACATTCCTGGGGTGAAGCCGATGAACATGGTGATCAAGATGACCGCCTGCAACGGCGCGCCGGTGGCGAAGATTTCCGACAGCCCGGGGAAGACTCAGTGTCGGGATGAGAATTTTGTGGCGTATCTGCGGCATGTGTTCAAGGTCCAGTGATCTGCACGCCTCTTTCATCTGCGGACTTCACCGTTCAGTCTGTCAGACTCAAAAGCTACAGAGGATGTGATTACGAGCGCCGCAGTGAAGAGACCGAGAATGCAGTACGGTGGCTGCTGAAGATAGATAGGGGCTAATTGATGATTTGCATGAACTGCGTGAACGACCCTGGACTTGTGACACACATCCGAGCCAACGGCACGAACGGAAAGTGTGCACTTTGCAAAACCACGAAAAAAGCCGTTTCTGTTGAACTGATAGCCAACATTGTCATCGACTTCTTGAGAGACAATTACAGACGTGGGGAAGGCTCGGCAATTCACTGCCCGGACTCCGACAAAATAAGTCACGAAGAGCCAGAGGGCGAAACCCTGCAGGAAGTACTTTCCGACTTGCTTCACGCCCCCGAAGATTCAAGTTTCGTCGAGCTGATTCTAAACGAGATCACCCGTCCAGAGCGAGGTGACATACGCAATGGAGAAGAGCCAGAGTTTCATGAAGATGGTGACTACGTCAGACACCCAAACTTCCCTGACGAAGCCATGGAGAAATGGGAAAATTTCAAGGCCGAGCTGAACCTAGGCAGCCGCTTTTTCAACACCGCGGCAAAGTCCTACTTCGACTGGCTGTTTGAAGGCATTGAAAAATTTGTAGTCTATGGAGCGGACTCACCAACCATCATCCGTACCATGACTAAAGGGACTCTTTACAGGGGGCGCCGCTGCGACACCGACAGTGCCTACGCCGAAATCGTAGAGAACCCCGGTTCGATGCTGGGTGCTGCACCACCAGGAAAGCCCGGGGCGGGTAGAATGAACGCCGAGGGGATTTCTGTATTCTATGCAGCCTTTGAACGTAAAACTTGCATCGCCGAATTGCGACCACCCGTTGGGTCCAGAGTCATAACGGGAAAATTCAAATTACAGAAGCCCATCCAGGTATTCGATTTTAGCCTTTTGGAAGCATCATTTGATAACAGCCCACTGAGCATTTTCGACCGTGAATACGAGGAAAAACAAGGCAAGCGAGATTTCTTGAAGCTTCTACACAAGGAGATCACTAGGCCTGTGCTGCCTGAGCAGAAGAAAGACTACTTGGCAACCCAGGTTCTCGCCGAATATCTCACCACTCAAACCGAACATCAAATTGACGGAATAATATTCAACTCTGCCCAAGCACAAAAAGGGAAAAATATCGCCATATTCAACAACCTCAGAACAGCTCACAGGGCCCCCAACAACAAAAAAAAATCGGCCGCACTGTATTACTCCCCGGATTCTCTACAACAACACACCATCGAGAAAGTCAAATTCAAAATAACAAACAAGGAAATACCAGAGCGCAAAATTAAAAAACAAAATCGCAAAACCAATCCCCTCGAGTAAATAGATAACGACCTCGGTGCTCAGTCCCAGAGGTTTGCGCTACCAGAACTGTGACTTGCCAGCAACGTTCCACCACCAGCACTAGAAATCCACCTTGCCTCGCCCCGCCTTGACACAGCTCCGCCTGACCTTTCCTTCGAGTCGGCGGGTCTTCGAGCCAAGGGTCGGTTTGGTAGGGCGGCGTTTCTTCTCGGTCTTGCCGGCCGCGATGATCAATTCGGCGAGACGCGCCAGTGCGTCAGTGCGGTTCTGCTCCTGAGTACGGTACTGCTGGGCCTTGATGATCAACACACCGTCGCCGGTGATGCGGCTGTCACGCAGCGCCAGCAGCCGCGCCTTGTAGAACTCGGGCAGCGACGAGGCCGGGATGTCGAAGCGCAGGTGCACGGCGCTGGACACCTTGTTGACATTCTGCCCACCCGCGCCTTGGGCGCGGATGTAGGTGAGTTCTATTTCGGCATCCGGCAGATGCACGTTGTTGGAGATGGTCAGCATGGTATGGCCCTTGTAATTGCGGCCATTATCACAGCCTCTGCCGCTCTTCCCTACCCCGCCCTTTTCTGATTGCGCTGCTCCGTAGGAGCGGCTTCAGCCGCGATGCGGGTTAACACGGTGCATGGCACCCGCCTTGCGGGTGATCGCGGCTGAAGCCGCTCCTACAGGGGGCGCACCGTGGGTTATGGAGGGGCTGCATCCAGCGAACCGGATTTTCACCCACCCCCTCGTTGCCACGCACATTTGCTTGTATGGTGTTGTCCAAGAAGGATGTTTTACCCGCACAGGAAAGACTTACATGCCCCAACGCAATGTCATCAACGCCTCCGTCAGCCCCAAGGGCAGCCTGGAGACGCTGTCGCAACGTGAAGTCCAGCAACTGAGCGAAGTCGGTACCGGCAGCCTCTACACCCTGTTCCGCCAGTGCGCCCTGGCCATCCTCAACACCGGCGCCCATGTCGACAACGCCAAGACCATCCTCGAGGCCTACAAGGACTTCGAGGTGCGTATCCACCAACAAGACCGCGGCGTGCGCCTTGAGCTGCTCAACGCGCCGGCCGATGCCTTCGTCGATGGCGAGATGATCGCCAGCACCCGGGAAATGCTGTTCAGCGCCCTGCGCGACATCGTCTACACCGAAAGCGAGCTGGCCAGCCAGCGCATCGACCTGGAAAGCTCCCAGGGCCTCACCGACTATGTCTTCCACCTGCTGCGCAACGCCCGCACCCTGCGCCCGGGCGTGGAACCGAAGATGGTGGTGTGCTGGGGCGGCCACTCGATCAGCAGCGAGGAATACCAGTACACCAAGAAGGTCGGCCACGAACTGGGCCTGCGCAAGCTGGATGTCTGCACCGGTTGCGGCCCGGGCGTGATGAAAGGCCCGATGAAGGGCGCCACCATCGCCCACGCCAAGCAGCGCATGCACGGCAGCCGCTACCTCGGCTTGACCGAGCCGGGCATCATCGCCGCCGAGGCACCCAACCCGATCGTCAACGAGCTGGTGATCCTGCCGGACATCGAGAAGCGCCTGGAGGCCTTCGTCCGTGTCGGCCACGGCATCATCATCTTCCCCGGCGGCGCCGGCACCGCCGAGGAGTTCCTCTACCTGCTCGGCATTCTCATGCACCCGGACAACCAGGACCTGCCGTTCCCGGTCGTCCTCACCGGCCCACGCAGCGCCGAACCGTTCCTGCAGCAACTGCACGCCTTCGTCGGCGCCACCCTGGGCGAAGCCGCCCAGCGCCACTACCAGATCATCATCGACGACCCGGCCGAAGTGGCCCGGCAGATGGTCGAGGGGCTCAAGGAGGTCAAGCAGTTCCGCCGCGAGCGCAACGATGCCTTCCACTTCAACTGGCTGCTGAAGATTGCCGAAGGCTTCCAGCATCCATTCGACCCAACCCACGAGAACATGGCCGCGCTGGCCCTGCGCCGCGACCTGCCGCCCCACGAGCTGGCGGCCAACCTGCGCCGGGCGTTCTCTGGCATCGTCGCCGGCAACGTCAAGGACAAGGGCATCCGCCTGATCGAAGAACACGGCCCCTACCAGATCCGCGGCGACGCGGCGATCCTCGACCCGCTGGGGCGCCTGCTGCAGGCGTTCGTCGACCAGCACCGGATGAAGCTGCCAGGCGGCGCGGCCTATGTGCCGTGCTACCAGGTCGTGACCTGAGACACCCCGGGGCCGCATCGCGGCCCCTCCTCCCTTTCGCCCTCCGCGCCATCGGTCACCTGCCGTGACATCTCGCCAACGTTTGCGCAAAAAAACACCGCAATAAAAATGACCAGCGGGTCACTTTAATGCCCGTTCGTCTCCTACACTCCAGTTTCGGCCCGCGAATTGCTCGGAAAAAGTGACGTAAAAAAGTCGAACTTTCCGAAATACGGGCAGGTCAGGAACTAAGTAGGCCAACGCAAAGGGACTTCCTCACGCCAGGCCAACCCACCCCAGCCAGTCCACGCGCCTTTCGGCCGGAATGCCGCACGTGCCGCGCCTGCGCGCACAGCTTTGGGGCAAGGATCGCACTACGAAGATGCAGTGACCAACACCAGAGAGAACCAGAACGAGCCAACGCCACGCACCTGAAATGCACATGGGACGGAGAGAAGTATGATCAGTGCCGCTGTCGAACCTCACGTAGACGCATTCAACCCGGACAACCGCGAACCGCTCACCCCGGATTTCGCCACGACAGCCAAGGCACCCGGCGCCCAGCGCCAGCACAACCCGAACAAGCGCAAGATCCTGTTCGTCACCTCGGAGATTGCCGACCTGGTCAAGACCGGCGGCCTGGGCGACGTGTCCGCGGCCCTGCCCCGGGCCCTGGCGCACCTGCATGACGTGCGCGTACTGATCCCCGGCTACCGCCAGGTGGTCGAAAGCGACAACCCCATCCATATCGTCGGTGAACTGGGCGGCCATGCCGCGCTGCCACCGTGCAAGATCGGGCGCATGGACCTGGCCGACGGCCTGGTGATCTACGTGCTGATCTGCCCCGAGCTGTACCAGCGCGACGGCACCCCCTACGGCGCCAACAATGGCCGCGACTGGCCGGACAACCATATCCGCTTCGCCCGCCTGGGCCTGGCCGCGGCCGAAATCGCCGCCGGCGAAGGCATGGCCCACTGGCGCCCGGACCTGGTGCACGCCCATGACTGGCCGGCCGGCCTGGCCCCGGCCTACATGCACTGGCGCGGGCTGAGCACGCCGACCCTGTTCACCATCCACAACCTCGCCTACCAAGGCGTGTACAGCCGCGGCTGCAGCCCGGAACTGGCGATCCCAGACCACGCCATGCAGCAGGAAGGCATGGAGTTCTACGGCAAGCTGTCGTTCCTCAAGGCGGGGCTGGCCTACTCCAGCCACATCACCACGGTCAGCGCCACCTACGCCCGCGAGATCACCACGCCCGAGTTCGGCTGCGGGCTGGACGGTTTCCTCGCCAGCAAGGCCCAGCAAGGCCTGCTCGGCGGCATCCCCAACGGCATCGACGAGAGCTGGGACTCGGCCACCGACCAGCACCTGCACCACAACTTCAGCATCAACGACTGGGCCGGCAAGGCGCGCAACGCCCAGCAGGTGCGCGAGCTGTTCGCGCTGGAACCGTCCGAGGGGCCGCTGTTCGCGGTGGTGTCGCGACTGGTCTACCAGAAAGGGCTGGACCTGACCCTGGGCGTGGCCGACTACATCGTCGAGCAAGGCGGCCAGCTGGCGATCATTGGCCGGGGCGAGCCGGAAGAAGAACAGGCCATGCGCGAACTCGCCCTGCGTCACCCGGGCCGCATCGGCGTGCGCATCGGTTTCAACGAAACCGACGCCCGGCGCATGTTCGCCGGCTCCGACTTCCTGCTGATGCCCTCGCGCTACGAGCCCTGCGGCCTGAGCCAGATGTACGCCCAGCGCTTCGGCTCGCTGCCGGTGGCACGCAACACCGGCGGGCTGGCCGACACCATCGAGAACGGCGTGACCGGTTTCCTGTTCGACGACTCCACCGTCGACAGCTACCGCGAAGCCCTGGGCCGCGCCTTCTATGTGTACGGCAAGAAGCACCTGCTCAACGCCATGCGCTGCCTGTCGATGACCCAGCCGTTCAACTGGTGCCAGGCAGTGGAACCCTACGCCCGTTTGTACGAGGACCTGGTCAAGCAGGCGCATTTGGCCCACTACTGAGACAGGGAGCGCACGATGCACAGGCATGGCGCACAGTTGCTGGACGCCACGTCGGCGCGCTTCGCCCTCTGGGCACCGGATGCGCGCAGCGTGAGCGTGGAAATCGGGCAGCGACCGCCCGTCGAGCTGCTGGCCGAGGGCGATGGCTGGTACAGCGTGGTCACCGCCTGCCAGGCGGGCGATCGTTATCACTTTCAGATCGACGATGAACTGCAGGTGGCCGACCCGGCCTCGCGCTACCAGCCCGAAGGCGTACAGGGCCCAAGCGCGCTGGTGGACCTGAGCGGCTACGCCTGGCAACACCCATGGCAGGGCCGGCCCTGGCATGAAGCCGTGATCCAGGAGCTGCACGTCGGCCTGCTCGGCGGTTACCCCGGTGTCGCCGAGGTAGTGCCACGCCTGGCCGCGCTCGGCATCAGCGCCATCGAGCTGATGCCCCTGGGGCAGTTCCCAGGCGAGCGCAACTGGGGCTATGACGGCGTGCTGCCCTTCGCGCCTCAGCACAGCTACGGCACGCCGCTGGAATTCTGCGCGCTGGTCGACGCTGCCCATGGCCACGGCCTGATGGTGCTGGTGGACGTGGTCTACAACCACTTCGGGCCCGACGGCAACTACCTGCACCGCTATGCCAGCCCGTTCTTTCGCGATGACCGGCAGACGCCCTGGGGCGCGGCCATCGACTTTCGCAAGCCCGAAGTGCGCGAGTACTTCATCCAGAACGCGCTGATGTGGCTGTGCGATTACCGCTGCGACGGGCTGCGCCTGGACGCCGTGCACGCCATCGACCAGCCGGATTTCCTGGTCGAGCTGGCACAGCGGGTGCGCGCTGCCGTCGAGCCGGGGCGCCAGGTCTGGCTGGTGCTGGAAAACGAACACAACCAGGCCTCGCTGCTGCAGCAAGGCTTCGACGCCCAGTGGAACGATGACGGCCACAATGCCCTGCACGTGCTGCTGACCGGCGAAACCGAAGGCTACTACGCCGACTACGCGAAACGCCCCATCGAGCAACTGGCCCGCTGCCTCGCCGAAGGCTTCGCGTTCCAGGGCCAGCCCGATCGCCATGGCGTGCCCCGGGGCGAGCCCAGCGGGCACCTGGCGCCCACTGCGTTCGTGCTGTTCCTGCAGAACCATGACCAGGTCGGTAATCGCGCCCTGGGCGAACGCCTGACCCGCCTGTGCCCGCCGCAGGCCTTGCGCGCCGCCACCGCGCTGTTGTTGCTGACGCCGATGATCCCGCTGCTGTTCATGGGCGATGAAGACGGCAGCCGCGAGCCGTTCCTGTTCTTTACCGACTTCCATGACGAACTGGCCGATGCCGTGCGCGAAGGCCGGCGCGGCGAGTTCGCCCATTTCAGCGCCTTCACCGACCCGCGGCAGCGCGAGCGAATCCCCGACCCCAATGCCGAAACCACCTTCGACATCTCCAGGCTGCACCACAAGGAGGTGCTGGCCGGCTGGCATGGCCTGTATCAGCAACTGCTCGACCTGCGCAGGCGCCACATCATCCCGCACCTGCCCGGCACCCGCGCCCTGGGCACCGACGTGCTGGGCGACAAGGCATTGACCGCCCGCTGGCGACTGGGCGATGGCCACGTGCTGCGCATCGACCTCAACCTCGACACGCAACCGCAGCCGGTGCAACTGCCGCCCCTGGCGCAGCGCCTGTACGACAGCAGCGACAACGCCCACCCCGACTCGACGCTGGCCGCGCACAGTTGCGTGGTCAGCCTGCTGCCCCCCGACCAGGAGATGCCATGAGCGAACAGCCCCTCCATCGCCTGGCTGCCCAGATGGGCCTGGCCCGCGACTGGGTCGATGCCAACAACCGCCCGCAGCAGGTCAGCGATGACGTGTTGCGCCAGGTCTTGCAAGGCCTCGGGCACCCGGCCCATGACCGCGCGGCCATCGACGCCAGCCTGCTTGCGGTCGCGCAGGCGCAGGACAGCGAGCACTTGCCACCTTTGATCACCGTCGACAGTGGCCAGCCACTCGACCTGCAACGCTACTTCAGTGCCGGCAGCACGGTGCGCTGCACCCTGGAAGACGGCAGCCAGCAAACGCTGCAACTGGACGCCCAGGCCCGCCTGCCGGGCGAACTGCCGCTGGGTTACCACCAACTGGACATCGACGGCCGAAGCTTCACCGTGGCGGTGGCGCCCCTGCGCTGCCATGCCCTGCAAGACCGCGTGGAGCAAACACCGCCCCGCTGCTGGGGCCTGGCGGTGCAGTTGTACAGCCTGCGTCGCCCCGGCGATGGCGGCTACGGCGACTGCCTGGCCCTGGAGCAATTGGCGCGCAACGCCGCCGAGCGCGGCGCCGAAGCCTTGGCGATCAGCCCGATCCACGCGTTGTCGGTGATCGACCAGCAGCACTACAGCCCCTACTCGCCCTCCAGCCGCCTGCTGCTCAACACCCTGTACGCCAGCCCCGCCGCCCTGCTGGGCGAGCGTGCCGTACGCATGGCGATCGAAGCCTGCGGCCTGGAGCAGACACTCGAAGACCTGGAGCAGCGCCCGCTGGTCGACTGGCCACGGGCCGCCGATGCCCGCCTGCGCTTGCTCGAAGCCCTCTACCAGGACTTCAGCCAGGGCAATCATCCACTGCGCGAAGATTTCGACCGGTTCCGCGCCAGTGGCGGTGAAAAGCTCGAGCACCACTGCCGCTTCGAGGTGCTGCAGGCCCATGCCATGGAACACGGCCTGGGGTCCGACTGGCGCACCTGGCCAGCGGCCTGGCACGACCCCTACCACCCGGAAGTCGAGGCCTTTGCCCATGCCTACCCCGCCCGCGTGGAGTTCCATGCCTTCTGCCAGTGGCTGACCGAACGCAGCCTGCAACGGGCCCAGGACGCCGCGCGCGGCAATGGCATGGCCATCGGCCTGATCGCCGACCTGGCGGTGGGCGCCGACGGTGCCGGCAGCCAGGCCTGGAGCCGCCAGGATGAGCTGCTGGCCGACCTCAAGGTCGGCGCGCCCCCGGACATCCTCAACCGCGCCGGGCAGGACTGGGGCATCTGCGCCTTCTCGCCCGAAGGCCTCAAGCGCAACGGCTACCGCGCCTTCATCGAGATGCTGCGGGCCAACCTGGCCCATGCCGGCGGCCTGCGCATCGACCATGTGATGGGCCTGCGCCGGCTGTGGCTGGTGCCCCGTGGCGCCAAGCCCAGCGAGGGCGCCTACCTGGAGTACCCGCTGGACGACCTGCTGCGCCTGCTGGCCCTGGAGTCGGTACGCCACCAGGCAATCATCCTCGGTGAAGACCTTGGCACCGTCCCCGAAGGCCTGCGTGAACGCCTGGCCGACAAGGCCGTGCTGGGCATGCGCGTGCTGCCCTTCGAGCAGGCCGCGCCCGGGCATTTCACACCGATCCTCGACTGGCCCGACAACGCCCTGGCCACCACCGGCACCCATGACCTTGCGCCCCTGGCCGGCTGGCTGGCGGGCCGCGATATCGACTGGAGCCACCGCCTGAAGCTGATCGAGGCCGCCGCAGAACTGCACTGGCGGCATGCGCGGGCACTGGAGCGCGACGGCCTGCGCCGCACCCTGGAGCAGAACTACGGCCCCCTGGCGGACGACGGCGCACTGATCGACGCCGCGATACGCTACGTCGGCCATACCCGCGCCCCGCTGGTGCTGGTGCCCCTGGAAGACCTGCTGGGCTGCGACGAACAACCCAACCTGCCCGGCACCACCGAGGGCCACCCCAACTGGCGACGACGCTTCAGGACGCCGGTGCGCGACCTGCTCGACGACGAGGACGCCGCCCGCCGCCTGGAGCTGCTGGCACAGGCCCGCGAGCAGGCCTGGGAGCGTGATCGATGAGGCCATTGACCGCGACCCTGCGCCTGCAACTGCACAGCGACTTCACCCTCGATGACGCCGTGCCGCTGGTGCCCTATTTCGCCCGGCTCGGCATCAGCCATGTCTACGCCTCGCCGATCCTCACCGCCCGCGCAGGCTCACGCCACGGCTATGACGTGGTCGATCCGACCCGGGTCAACCCCGAGCTGGGGGGCGAGGCGGCGCTGGAGCGCCTGGTGGCCGCCCTGCGCCAGCATGGCATGGGGCTGATCCTCGACACCGTGTCCAACCACATGGCCGTGGGCGGTGCAGACAACCCTTGGTGGCAGAGCCTGCTGGCCTGGGGGCGGCGCAGCCCATACGCGACGTTCTTCGATATCCAGTGGCACTCCAGCGACCCGCTGCTGGCCGGGCAATTGCTGTTGCCCTTCCTCGGCAGCGACTACGGCGTGGCCTTGCGCGACGGTGAAATCCCGCTGACGTTCGACGCGGATCAAGGCCTGTTCGAGGTCGCCCACCATCAACACCGGTTCCCGATCTGCCCGTTGGACTACGGGCGCATCCTCGGCCAGGCCGAGGACCCTCGCCTGCACGCCCTGGCCCAACGTTTCAGCGCCCTGCACGAAGCCGCCGAGCCGCTGGCCGACGCCCCGCCCCTGCACCGCGAACTGGCGCGCCTGGCCGCTGCCGGAGTGCAACTCGAGGGTGCCCTCGCCGCCTTCGACAGCCGCGACGCGGCGGGCTTCAAGCGCCTGCACCTGCTGCTCGAGCGCCAGGTCTACCGCCTGGCCAGCTGGCGCACCGCCGCCGACGACATCAACTGGCGACGCTTCTTCGACATCAACGAACTGGGTGGCCTGCGGGTGGAGCGCCCGGAAGTGTTCGAAGCGACCCACGCCAAGTTGTTCGCGCTGATCGAGCGGGGGCTGGTGGATGGCCTGCGTATCGACCATATCGACGGCCTTGCCGACCCACGTCGCTACTGCCGCAACCTGCGACGGCGCGTCGAGCGGTTGCTGGCCAACCGGCCCATGCCGGCCGCCGTCGAGCATTTCCCGATCTACGTGGAGAAGATTCTCGGCCCGGACGAACACCTGCACCGTGACTGGCTCACCGATGGCACCACCGGCTACGAGTTCATGAACCAAGTGTCCTTGCTGCAGCACGATCCCGCTGGCGAGGCCCCCTTGAGCGAGCTGTGGCGCGATGTCAGCGAGCGCCCCGATTTCCCTGACGAAGTGCGCGAGGCCCGCCACCTGGTGCTCAACGCCAGCCTTGCCGGCGACTGCGAGTCGGTGGCCCAGGCCCTGCTGCAGGTGGCCCGCGACGACCTGATGACCCGCGACCTCACCCTGGGGGCCATCCGTCGCGCACTGCAAGCACTGGTCGAGCACTATCCGGTGTACCGCACCTACATCCATGCCGGTGGCCGGCCAACCGAGGACGAAGCGTGCTTCCAGCAGGCGCTGGCCGGTGCGCGATCATCACTGGGTGAAGCCGACTGGCCGTTGCTCGATCACCTTGAGCAATGGCTGGGCGGCCAGCCCTGGCGCCAGCTACCCCCCGGCCAACCACGCAAGCACCTGCGCCACGCCTGCGTGCGCTTTCAGCAGTTGACCGCGCCCAGCGCCGCCAAGGCGGTGGAGGACACCGCGTTCTATCGCTCCGGCCGCTTGTTGTCGCGCAACGATGTCGGTTTCGACGCCGAACGCTTCAGCGCCGATCCCGCCTGGTTCCACAACGAGGCACAACGCCGCCTGCGCGACTTCCCCGACAACCTGCTGGCCACCGCCACCCACGACCACAAGCGTGGCGAAGACTGCCGCGCCCGCCTGGCGCTGCTCAGCGAGCGCGGGCCCTGGCTGGCCAGCCGTTTCGAGCATTGGCGCGAGCTGGCAACGCCCCTGCGCGCCGTGCTGGACGATGGCGTCGCGCCCAGCCCGGGCGATGAGCTGATGCTGTACCAGACCCTGCTCGGCAGTTGGCCACTGGACCTTGACCTGCACGATGCCGTGGCCCTGCGCGCCTATGCCGAACGCATTCGCCAGTGGCAATGCAAGGCGCTGCGCGAAGCCAAGTTGCGCAGTAGCTGGGCGGCGCCCAACGAAGCCTATGAACAGGCCTGTGCTGGCTATGTCGACGGCCTGTTGCTGGACGACGAGAACCAGCAACTGCGCCAGTCCCTGCACGACGCCGCGCGCCGTCTCGATTGCCCCGGCGCCCTCAATGGCCTGGCCCAGTGTCTGTTGCGCATGACCACGCCCGGCGTGCCCGACCTGTACCAGGGCAACGAGTTCTGGGACCTGTCGTTGGTCGACCCGGACAACCGCCGCCCGGTGGACTACGCTGCACGGCGGGCCAGCCTGGACGACAGCGCACCAGCGGCCGAACTGCTCGCCCACTGGCGCGACGGCCGCATCAAGCAGGCATTGATCGCACGGGTGCTGGATTGCCGCCAGGCCCACCCCGAGCTGTTCCAGCGTGGCGCCTACCTGCCGCTCACCGTGCGCGGGCGTCACGCTGACAAGGTGCTCGCCTTCGCCCGCCTGGGCGAAGGCGAACGCGCCGTCATCGTCGTACCGAGGCTGGCCAGCGCCCTGCTGGGCAACACCTCGACCCCATTGATCCCGGCACAGAACTGGGACGATACCCGGCTGACCTTGCCGTTCGCCTTGTCGCCTGCCAACTGTTCGGGACTTTTCGCCGGTGCCGCGGTCACCCCTTCAAGGGAGCTGTTGTTGAGCACCGTACTGGCGGAGTTTCCGGTCAATGTGTTGATTGATCATGCCTAACTGCATTCAGGAGTGTCGTGATGAGTGTCGATGAAAAACGTATTCGCGAATTCGCCTATCAGATCTGGGAGTCGGAGGGTAAGCCGGCCGGCCAGGAGGACCGCCATTGGGACATGGCGCGCAAGCTCGCCGAGGCCGAGTCGTTGGCGCCTAAAGCCGCGCCGCGCAAGAAGGTGGCCGCCAAACCGAAGGTAGTGCCGGCGGAGAAACCCGCTGCCGTCAAGAAGCCTCGGGCAGTGAAGAAGCCAACGGCGGGCTGACACGTCTTCAGCGCCTGTACCGGCCTCTTCGCGGGACAAGCCCGCTCCTACCCGATGATCGCGTCACCGCCATCGTGGGAGCGGGCTTGCCCCTTCACCCGGACCATGAGGACCGCCATGAGCCCCCGCGCCCCGAAGAAAACCCGTTCCGTCGCCCCGTCGCGCATCCGCGAAGGCCTGCCGTTTCCGCTCGGCGCCACCTGGGATGGCCTGGGGGTCAACTTCGCCCTGTTCTCGGCCAACGCCAGCAAGGTCGAACTGTGCCTGTTCGACTCGACCGGCGAGCACGAGCTCGAGCGCATCGAGCTGCCCGAGTACACCGACGAGATCTACCACGGCTACCTGCCGGACGCCCACCCCGGCCTGGTCTACGGCTACCGCGTGCACGGCCCGTACGACCCGGCCAACGGCCATCGCTTCAACCCCAACAAGCTGCTGATCGACCCCTACGCCAAGCAGCTGGTGGGCACGCTGAAATGGTCCGAGGCGCTGTTCGGCTACACCATCGGCCACCCCGACGGCGACCTGTCGTTCGACGAGCGCGACAGCGCGCCCTTCGTGCCCAAGTGCAAGGTCATCGACCCGGCCTTCACCTGGGGCCGCGACCAGCGCGTGCTGATCCCCTGGGAGCGCACGATCCTCTACGAGGCCCACACCCGCGGCATCAGCATGCGCCACCCCGCTGTACCGGAGGACTTGCGCGGCACCTTCGCCGGCCTTGCCAACGACGAACTGCTCGGGCACATCAAGGCCCTCGGCGTGTCGAGCATCGAGCTGCTGCCGATCCACGCCTTCGTCAACGACCAGCACCTACTGGACAAGGGCCTGAACAACTACTGGGGCTACAACAGCATCGCCTTCTTCGCCCCCCACCCCCGCTACCTGGCCAGCGGCAAGATCGCCGAGTTCAAGGAGATGGTCGCGCACCTTCACGACGCCGGGCTCGAGGTGATCCTCGACGTGGTCTACAACCACACCGCCGAAGGCAACGAGCGCGGCCCGACATTGTCGATGCGCGGCATCGACAACGCCTCGTACTACCGCCTGATGCCCGACGACAAGCGCTTCTACATCAACGATTCCGGCACCGGCAACACCCTCGACCTGAGCCACCCCTGCGTGCTGCAACTGGTCACCGACTCGCTGCGCTACTGGGCCGGCGAGATGCACGTGGATGGTTTCCGCTTCGACCTGGCGACCATCCTCGGGCGCTACCACGACGGCTACAGCGAGCGCCATGGCTTTCTCGTCGCCTGCCGCCAGGACCCGATGCTCAGCCAGGTCAAGCTGATCGCCGAACCCTGGGACTGCGGCCCCGGCGGTTACCAGGTGGGCAACTTCGCCCCCGGCTGGGCGGAGTGGAACGACCGCTTCCGCGACACCGTGCGCAGTTTCTGGAAGGGCGATGAAGGCATGCTCGCCGACTTCGCCTCGCGCATGACCGCCTCGGGCGACCTGTTCAACAACCGCGGCCGACGCCCCTACGCCTCGGTCAACTTCGTCACCGCCCATGACGGTTTCACCCTGCGCGACCTGGTTTCGTACAACGAGAAACACAACGAGGACAACGACGAGAACAACCAGGACGGCACCCACAACAACCTGTCGTGGAACTGCGGCGTGGAAGGCCCCACCGACGACCCGCAGGTCAACGCCCTGCGCATGCGCCAGATGCGCAACTTCTTCGCCACCCTTCTGCTGGCCCAGGGCACGCCGATGATCGTCGCCGGCGACGAGTTCAGCCGCACCCAGCACGGCAACAACAACGCCTACTGCCAGGACAGCGAGATCGGCTGGGTGAACTGGGACCTGGACCAGGACGGCAAGGACCTGCTGGCCTTCGTCAAGCGCCTGACCCGGCTGCGCCTGGCCTACCCGATCCTGCGCCGCTCGCGGTTCCTGGTCGGCGACTACAACGAGGCGATCGGCGTCAAGGACGTCACCTGGCTCGCCCCCGACGGCGAGGAGATGACTGTCGAGCAGTGGGAAGACCCGCACGGGCGCTGCCTGGGCATGCTGATGGACGGCCGCGCCCAGGTCAGCGGCATTGCCCGGCCCGGCGCCGAGGCGACGCTGCTGTTGATCGTCAATGCCTACCACGACGTGGTGCCGTTCACCCTGCCGACGGTGCCAGAAGGTGACTACTGGAGCTGCCTGGTGGACACCGACCGGCCGGAGATGCGCAAGCCGCAACACCTGCAGTTCGAGACGGTGTTCGAGGTCAAGGGGCGGTCGTTGCAGTTGATGGCGTTGCAGCGTGAGGAGGAATGAGGTGGTTTGTCCTGAATTGGACGTTGCGCTATTGCGCCAATTCGCCGGCAAGCCGGCTCCTACAGGTTCTGCGCGGTACCTGTAGGAGCCGGCTTGCCGGCGAACATTGGTCTCACCGCGAAGCCTCTGTAGCAACGATTCGGCATAGCGCGGCAACGGCAAATCACCATTATCGATATACCCACTTCAAAAACGCCGAAAATCAAACGGTTACATTGATAAACGAGCCTTTACCACCCCATTCACGATTTCTTGACGCAAGCCCCGTCCTCTCCTTAGCTGAACAGTAATCAGCAGACGTAAAAACTCGTGCCGGGCCTCTAGCTCGCGCCTTCGTGCGCGCCCTTCGAGGCTGGCGCGCTGGCTTGGGTCGCCCTGTTTTTGACGTACAGCTCGTGACGCAAGGCCTGCTCTGCGGTTGCCCCACGTGCTGTCCCTCAACCCTCAACAGGAGATCCGCCATGAAAAGCACCTCGAATCCCTCGCGTTTCGATGTCTTTTTCTACGCGGTTTCCACGTCGCTGCTTCTGGCAACCCCGGTGGAAACCTTCGCTTTCGAAGCGCAGGAAGGCGAGCCCTTCGCCCGCTTTCTGGAACAGCCCGAGGTGCCGCGACTATCCCTGGACCCGGTGAACGCCAGCGGTCTCAACCAGGGCTTGCTCAACGCCTTCTCCGAACGCATGGGCGAGCGCCACGGCCCGGCCACGCCGGATACGATCGCCAGCCAGTGGGCACAGTTCTTCCCCGGTGCCCCGCGCATCGGCGCCCAGGCGCCGGCGCAACTGGAAGCCCCCAGCCAGCAACTGATGATCGGCCCGGACCTGTTCGTGCGCGAGGCCAGCGACGGCAGCGTGCACCGCGCGGGGATCTTCATGGGGCACAACAACCTGCAAAGCAGCTTCAACGGCATGCGCCCCCTGCTGGGTGACAAGCAGCGCGACGCGGTGAACCTCAGCGGCGAGAGCCTGGGCGTGTACTGGAGCATGACCCACGAGCAGGGCTGGCACGTGGACGCGGTGGCCATGGGCACGCGCATCGACGTCAACGGCCGCTCCCAGGCCGGCGAGCGGGTCGACGACAGCGGCCATGCGATGACCTTCTCGGTGGAAGGCGGCTACCCCATCGGTTTGGGTGGCGGCTGGGTGATCGAACCCCAGGCGCAGTTGATCAACCAGCAGTTCTTCCCCGGTAGCCAGGCTCAGGAGGAAACCCTGCAGGCCTTCGACAGCCAGCCCACCTGGAGCGGCCGGGTCGGTGCCAAGCTGTCGGCGCGCTATGAAGTCAGCGGCATGCCCATCGAACCCTACGTGCGCACCAACGTCTGGCATGACTTCAGCAACACCGACACGGTGAAGCTGGACCAGGTGGACAAGATCTCCAGCGCGCGCAGCGCCACTACGGTGGAGTTGGGGTTGGGGCTGGTGGCGCGGGTGTCGCCGAATGTGGCGCTGTTCGTCAGTGCCGACTACAGCAGCGATGTGGATGACAATGACCTGAATGGGTTGATCGGCAGCCTGGGGATACGGATGCGCTGGTAGCGCGGTTCGCCGGCAAGGCCGGCTCCTACAGGGATCGCGCACGCCTGTAGGAGCCGGCTTGCCGGCGAACAGCGGTAGCCCGGCCTATGCCGGTTTCATCACCAACACCCCCAACGGCGGCAGGTTAAGTGCCAGCGATAACGGTTGCCCATGGCTGGCGACCTCATCGGCCGATACCGCCCCCAGATTGCCCACGTTCGACCCCGCATACAGCCCCGCATCACTGTTCAGCAATTCTTCCCAACGCTCCCCGAACGGCACACCGATCCGGTACCCCTCTCGCGGCACCGGGGTGAAGTTGGCCACCACCAGCAGCGGCTCGCCCTGGCTGCTCCAGCGCAACCAGGCATACACGCTGTTGTGCGCGTCGTCGCCGATCAGCCACTGGAACCCCTGGGGCTGGCAATCCTGCTCGTGCAGCGCCGGCAGTTCACGGTACAGCCGGTTGAGGTCGGTCACCAGCTTCTGCACGCCCTGGTGCTCGGAATATTGCAGCAGGTACCAGTCCAGTTGCTGGTCATGGTTCCACTCGCGCCATTGGCCGAACTCGCAGCCCATGAACAGCAACTTCTTGCCCGGGTGGGTCCACATGAAGGTCAGGTAGGCGCGCAGGTTGGCGAACTTCTGCCAGCGGTCACCGGGCATCTTGTCGATCAGCGAATGCTTGCCGTGCACCACCTCGTCGTGGGAGATGGGCAGGATGAAGTGCTCGGAGTACGCGTAGATCAGCCCGAAGCTCATCTCGTTGTGGTGGTAGGTGCGGTGGATCGGGTCGTTCTGGATGTAATGCAAGGTGTCGTGCATCCAGCCCATGTTCCACTTGTAGGCGAACCCCAGGCCGCCCTGCTGCACCGGCTGGCTGACGCCGGGCCAGGCGGTGGACTCCTCGGCGATGATCAGCGCGCCCGGCGCTTCATGGGCGGCCACGCTGTTGAGGTGGCGAATGAAGTCGATGGCTTCGAGGTTTTCGCGCCCGCCGTGACGGTTGGGCACCCATTCGCCGGCCTTGCGCGAATAGTCGCGGTAGAGCATCGAAGCCACCGCGTCCACGCGCAGGCCGTCGATGTGGAAGTGCTTGAGCCAGTGCAACGCCGAAGCCAGCATGAAGCCACGCACTTCGTTGCGCCCGAGGTTGTAGATCAGCGTGTTCCAGTCCTGATGGAAGCCTTCCAGCGGGTTGTCGTACTCGTACAGCGCGGTGCCGTCGAAACGCGCCAGGCCATGCTCGTCGGTGGGGAAATGCGCCGGCACCCAATCGAGGATCACACCGATACCGCCCTGGTGGCAGGCATCGACGAACGCGGCGAAGTCCTCGGCGCTGCCGTAGCGCGAGGTGGGCGCGAACAGCGACAGCGGCTGGTAGCCCCAGGAGCCGCCGAACGGGTGCTCCATGATCGGCATCAGCTCGATATGGGTGAAGCCCAGTTCCTGAACATAAGGCACAAGACGCTCAGCCAGTTCGCGCCAGTTGTAGAAGCGCGCGACCTCGCCGGCATCGTCCAGCTCGCAGCGCCAGGAGCCGGCATGCAGCTCGTAGATCGACAGCGGCGCGTTGTAGGCGTGGCGCTGGGCGCGCTGCGCCATCCAGCCGTGATCGCGCCAATCGTGGGCCAGTGCCCCGGCCACCTTCGACGCGGTGCTCGGCGGCAGCTCGGTGGCGCGGGCCAGGGGGTCGGCCTTGAGCGGCAGCACACCGTCCTTGCCGAGCACTTCGAACTTGTAGGTTTCTCCAACGCCGAGCCGAGGCACGAACAGCTCCCACACCCCGGCGCTGTGGCGCAGGCGCATGGGGTGGCGGCGGCCATCCCAGTTGTTGAAATCACCGACAACGGACACGCGCCGGGCATTGGGTGCCCACACCGAAAAACACACGCCGTCGATGCCGTCGACCTGGGTCGGCTGCGCGCCGAAACGCCCGGACAGGTCGCGGTGGTTGCCCTCGGAGAACAGGTACATGTCCATGTCGCCCAACTGCGGACCGAAGCTGTAGGGGTCCTCGGTGACCTGCTCGCCACCGGCCCAGACGATCTGCAACAGATACGGTTGCGTTTCGCCCAGGTGCGCGGTGAACAGCCCCGGCAGGCTGGCCTGCAGCATCTCGGTGAGCACGCGCCCGTCGTGGCGTGCCAGCACGCGCACACCCAGGGCGCTGGGCAGGAAGGCACGGATAATCTGGCCGCCCGCACCATCGGCGTGCGGGCCGAGCACGGCGAACGGGTCGGCGTGCTCGGCGCGGGCCAGGGCATCCAGGTCCCGTTGCCGAAGGCCGCCGTTGTCACGCGTGGTTGCATTCATCTCACTGCCCCTTTTCATAGGTTCTTAATAATGCCCCGCCCTGCCCTCTGTAGGAGCGGCTTCAGCCGCGATCACCCGCAGAGCGGGTGCCAGGCACCGCGCTGCCTTCATCGCGGCTGAAGCCGCTCCTACTCAACCCATGCAAGCCATGCAAAGGCACGGCCAACCAGCCCGGCCGGTTCTCGGCTTCATAGGTGATTTCGTAAGCGGCCTTCTCCAGGCAGAACAGTTCCAGTGCCGCGCGCGCCCCGTCCGCCTGCTGCCAGGCATGGGGCATGGCCGCGGTGGCCAGGCCATAGGCTTCGACGAAGGCATGGCGCGACTGGTGCAGGTACTGCCGGGCAACCCGCTGACGGGCCTGGCGCGCCGCGTCGGAAAGGTCGACCGCCGAGGCGCTGCGCAGGATCATCGCAGCAGCATAGTCGAAGGAGCGCAGCACGCCGCTGACATCCTTGTACGGGCTGTGCCGGGCGCGGCGCTGGTCCAGCGGGCGCGACGGCTCGCCCTCGAAATCGATCAGGTAGGCATCGCCCTGCACCACCAGCACCTGGCCCAGATGCAGGTCGCCATGCACGCGCATCAGCACACCGCCCTGGGCTTGCCGGGCGAGGTTGCCGATGTGCTGGGCGAGGCCTTCGCGTTGTTGCAGCAGTTCGTCGACCAGGGCCTGGCTGTCGCCGTCCAGCGCGGCGCGGTGCTCGGCCAGCAGGTCGAGGGCATGGTTGAGCTCGGCGTTGATCTGGCGGTTCCAGCGCTGGCTATCCTGCTCATCGCTTGCCCGTGGCTGGAAGGCCGGGTCCTCGGTCGGCGCGGCCAGCAACAGGTGCATCTCGCCCAGGCGCTGGCCGAGCAAGGCGGCGAAACCGGTGAGCTCGACCAAGGCATCGGTGTGCGCGTCCGCTTCGCCAGTGGCGGGTTCCATCTGGTCACGGATCGCCCGCTCCAGGGTGTTCTGGGTCCAACCCCAGGCGTCGCCCTGGTTGCTCAGGTAACCCTGGGCGATCATCAGCAGGTGCGGCTCGCCCGCCGCGTCCACGCGGCTGACCCAGGCCAGCAACGGCGAGATGTTGGCGAAGCCCGCAGCGGTGAGGTAGGCGCTCATTTCCAGCTCCGGGTGAATGCCCGGATTGACCCGGCGGATCAACTTGAGCACCAGGCTGCCGCCCACCACCACCGAACTGTTGGACTGCTCGGCGCTGAGGTAACGCACCTCGCTTTCGTCATCGATGCCCAGTGCGGCCAGTTGTGGCGTGCAGGTGAAATGCAGCTCGCCCAGGCCATCACCACAGGGCAGCCGGGTGTTGCCCTGGCAGGCCTGCAGCACCGCACGGACAAAGGGCTCCAGCACGAAGGCATCGGTGATCAGGCCCACCTGCCGACCGCGCCGTACCCGGGACAGCGCCAGCTGCTGGGGTGGCGCGGCACTGATCTGCTCCTCCGGCAGCAGGCCGAACGGCAGCTGGTAATGGCTGACCACGCCCTCGCTGTGCACCTCGAGCTCCGCGAGCAGCGTCGGCAATGTGGCCGTGGCGAAGCGCACGCCATAGTGCAAGCGCACCTGGTCGAGCGGCCCTTCCTTGCCGGCGAACCAGCGCCGCTTGGGCAGGTACTGCGGCAGGATCGCTTGCTCCAGGGTGTCGCGCGAAGGCGTTTCGAGCAGCTCCTCCAGACGCTTGCGCAACACCAGGGTGGTCAGTTCGGGCAACCCTTCACTGGGCTGGATATGCCAGCTGGGCATACGGTCGTGGGGCGCCAGCAGGAACCAGTAGAAGCCATAGGGCGGCAAGGTGAGCAGGAACGGCAACTGGCCGATGGGCGGGAAGGCACTGCCCCCGAGCATCTCCACCGGGACCTTGTCGGCGTACTGCGACAACTCCAGCTCCGCCGCCTGGGCGGTGCGCGAGACATTGGCCACGCACAGCACGATCTCGTTGTTGCCATTCGCGTCGGTGTATTCGCGCAGGTAGGCAAGGATGCGCCGGTTGCTCGGGCTGAGCATCTTCATGCTGCCCCGGCCAAAGGCCTGCTGCTGGCTGCGCACCGCCAGCAAGCGGCGGTTCCAGTTGAGCAGCGAGTGGGGATCGTGGGCCTGGGCCTCGACGTTGATGGTCTGGTAGCCGTACAGCGGGTCCATGATCGGCGGCAGCACCAGGCGCTGCGGGTCGGCCCGGGAGAACCCGCCGTTGCGGTCCGGCGACCACTGCATGGGGGTGCGCACGCCATCGCGGTCGCCCAGGTAGATGTTGTCGCCCATGCCCAGCTCGTCGCCGTAGTACAGGGTCGGGGTGCCGGGCATCGACAGCAGCAGGCTGGTGAGCAGTTCGATGCGCCGGCGGTCGCGCTGCAGCAGTGGCGCCAGGCGCCGGCGAATGCCGAGGTTGATGCGCGCGCGGCGGTCTTCGGCATAGTAGTTCCACAGGTAGTCGCGCTCGCGGTCGGTGACCATCTCCAGGGTCAGTTCATCGTGGTTGCGCAGGAAGATCGCCCACTGGCAGTTGGCCGGGATTTCCGGGGTCTGGCGCAGGATGTCGGTGATCGGGAAGCGGTCCTCCATGGCCAGGGCCATGTACATGCGCGGCATCAGCGGGAAATGGAAGGCCATGTGGCATTCGTCACCGTCGCCTTCGCCGAAGTACGGCCGGGTGTCCTCCGGCCACTGGTTGGCCTCGGCCAGCAACATGCGGTCGGGGTAGTTGGCGTCGATCTCGGCACGGATCGCCTTGAGCACCACGTGGGTCTCGGGAAGGTTCTCGTTGTTGGTGCCGTCACGCTCGATCAGGTAGGGAATGGCGTCCAGGCGCAGGCCGTCGACGCCGATGTCGAGCCAGAAACGCATCACGTCGATGACCGCCTTCATCACGTGCGGGTTGTCGAAGTTGAGGTCCGGCTGGTGCGAGTAGAAACGGTGCCAGAAGTACTGGCCGGCGACCGGGTCCCAGGTCCAGTTGGACTTCTCGGTGTCGAGGAAGATGATCCGCGTGCCGTCGTATTTCTGGTCGTCGTCGGACCACACGTAGAAGTCCCGGGCCTTGCTGCCGCGCTTGGCGTGGCGGGCCTTCTGGAACCAGGGGTGCTGGTCGGAGGTGTGGTTGATGACCAGTTCGGTGATCACCCGCAGGCCGCGCTTGTGGGCCTCGGCGATGAAGCGCTTGGCGTCGGCCATGCTGCCGTAGTCCGGGTGCACGGCCTTGTATTCGGCGATGTCGTAGCCGTCGTCGCGCCGGGGCGAAGGGTAGAACGGCAGCAGCCAGAGGGTGTTGACGCCCAGTTCGGCGATGTAGTCGAGCTTGCCGATCAGCCCTGCGAAATCGCCGATGCCGTCGTTGTTCGAGTCGAAGAACGATTTGACGTGCAACTGGTAGATCACCGCGTCCTTGTACCACAGCGGATCGTCGATGAAGGCTGCCGGGCGGGAACGCTTGGCCATGTGCGACTCCTTTCTGTTCGGGTTGCTGTATCGGGGCTGCCTTGCAGCCCATCGCCGGCAAGCCGGCGCCTACAGGTACCGCGCGCCCTTGTAGGAGCCGGCTTGCCGGCGATGGGCCGCAAAGCGGCCCCTATCGGGAACGTTCGATACGCCAGATGCCGAACGGCTGCTGCCAGGGCTCGATGCGCATCCACTGGGTCTTGCCGTGCCAGGTCCAGCGGTGGCCGCTCATCAGGTCCTCGCCCAGGGTGTCGGCGTTGTCGTCCAGCCCCAGCTCCCACAACGGCAGTTCGAAACTGGCCTCCTGGGCGTTGTAGGGGTCAAGGCTGATGGCGATCAGGATGACGTTGTCGCGCTCGGGGGTGCGCTTGGCGAAGTAGAGGATGTTGTCGTTCCAGCAGTTGAGAAACAGCACCCCCAAGTGCGTCTGCAGCGCGCGGTTCTGCCGGCGAATGCGATTGAGCTGGGCGATCTCGGCGACGATGTTGCCAGGCTGGTTGAAGTCGCGCGGGCGGATCTCGTACTTCTCCGAATCCAGGTACTCCTCCTTGCCTGGCAACGGTGTGCCCTCGCACAGCTCGAAGCCCGAATACATGCCCCACAACCCCGAGCCCAGGGTCGCCAGGGCGGCACGGATGAGAAAGCCCGGGCGGCCGGAGGTTTGCAGGAAGAAGGGGTTGATGTCCGGCGTGTTGACGAAGAAGTTCGGCCGGTAGCACTGGCTCCAGGGCGGCTGGTTCAGTTGCTCGAAGTATTCGCGCAGCTCCTGCTTGCTGTTGCGCCAGGTGAAGTAGGTGTAGCTCTGGGCGTAGCCGACCTTGCCCAGCCGCGCCATCATCGCCGGGCGGGTGAAGGCTTCGGCGAGGAAGATGACATCGGGGTACTGGCCACGCACATTGGCGATCAACCAGTGCCAGAACGGCAGCGGCTTGGTGTGCGGGTTGTCGACGCGGAACGTCCTGACCCCCTCCTCCACCCAGCCGACCACCACGTCACGCAGGGCCAGCCACAGCGACGGCACCGCCTCCGGTGCATAGAAGTCGACATTGACGATGTCCTGGTACTTCTTGGGCGGGTTCTCGGCATAGCGGATGGTGCCGTCGGGGCGCCAGCTGAACCAACCCGGGTGCTCGGTCAGCCAGGGGTGGTCCTGGGAGCACTGGATGGCGAAGTCCAGGGCGATCTCCAGGCCATGCTCGGCGGCTGCGGCCACCAGACGGCGGAAATCCTCGCGGCTGCCCAGCTGCGGGTGGATGGCGTCGTGGCCGCCCTCCGGGCTGCCAATGGCGTAGGGGCTGCCGGGGTCGCCAGGCTCGGCCTGGAGCGCATTGTTACGGCCCTTGCGGTGCTTCATGCCAATGGGGTGGATGGGCGGGAAGTACAGCACATCGAAACCCATGTCGCGGATCATCGGCAGGCGCTGGTGCACCGCGTCGAAGGTGCCGTGACGCTGCGGATCATCGGTGACCGAACGCGGGAACAGTTCATACCAACTGGCGAACAACGCTGCCTCGCGGTCGACATCCACCGGATACTCGGGACTGTGGGTCAGGTAGCTGCGGTGCTCAGCCTCACCCATCAGCCGCGCGGCGTCGGGATGCAGCAGCAGTGCCACCTGGTCGTCCACCGGCAGCTCGGGCAGGCGTTCGCACAATTGCCCGAGTTGCTCGCGCAAGGCACCGTCGCTGCGCTCGATGCCCTTGCCCAGCAACAAGCGGCCCTCCTCGAGCTCCAGCCGCACGTCCACGCCTGCGGCGTATTTCTTTTCCAGGTCGTGGCAATAGGTGGCGAAAGGGTCGATCCAGGCCTGGATACTGAACACATGCAGGCCCAGGTCCGTGGGCGTGAACGCGGCCAGCCACAGGTCGTTGCCCGGCGAGTGCATGGCCACGCAATGCCAGCGTCGGCTATGGGCCTGGCGCCAGTGCAGTGTCACCGCCAGGCGATCGTGGCCGTCGCTGTAGACCTTTGCACTGACCTCGACCTTCTGCCCGCGCACCGCCTTGGCCGCGAAGGCACCGGCATCGAGCACCGGGCTTGCGTCCTCGATCACGATGCGGGGCGCCAGCAACGCTTGCGACAGGCTGATGGCCTGGTCCGGGTGATCGTTGGCCATGGGCCCGCTTTCGAAGGGCTCGTTACCTGACATCGCACTCGCTCCGTTTGGCTGGTGGCGGTAAGGGTTCAGAGCCGTGCTGGCGCGCGGGGGTTCAAAAAAAATGAGCGAATGACGGTGGCCAGGGTCGAAGCCTGCACTACCTCTTCACTCACCCCGCGAGGTCAGGCCATGAACATTCCCATTCCACCGGAGACGCCCGATCCGAACATCGACGACCCGACGTTGCCGCCGCCGGTGCCTGAACAAGACCCGGACGAGTTGCCGATCAAACCGACCGTGCCGCCGACCGTGGGCGATCCGCCCAGCGAGGAGCCTCCGGTGAAAGGGCAAGGATAGCCAAAGCTGGCCGGATGAGTGGGCGCTGCGGGCAGCCTGCCGCTCGATCTCCTACACTGGTCGTGATTGCTTCTGGCGTGAGGAGCTACTCATGGACGATCGTGATTCCGGCAAGGCGCCCGGGTTCTGGCAGATGCTGCAAAGTGTGCTGGCGGCGGCGTTTGGCGTGCAAAGCGGCAAGAACCGGGCGCGGGATTTCACCTATGGCAAGGCCAGTCATTTCATCGTGATGGGGACGGTGTTCACCTTGGTATTCATTTTCGTCTTGATTGGGTTGGTGCAGTTGGCGATGCATTTGACCGCTCGGTGATCAGGGAGGGTCTTGCGGCGTGCTTGAGATCGGGCGCCGCCCCGCGGCGCATCGCGGATGAATCCGCTCCTACATTCGGCCGCTGTCGCCCCGCCTGCCTGTGTAGGAGCGGATTCATCCGCGATGCGCCGCAGAGCGGCGCTCGGTCTTAAAGACACTGCAAATCACAAGCAGATCAAACAGCCACCACCGGAATATCCCCGCCCTTCCCGTCCCGCCGCTCGCTCATCCAGTCATTGACCCTCTGCCCGAACTCAGCCGGCGCCTTGCGCCCGAACCGCCGCGCCAGGTCGAGAATGGTCTGCTGCGCCAGCGCCTCTTCCATGCGCTTCTGCGCGCCCAGCATCACCGCGTGGATCGCGCAGGTGCCCTCGGTCGCCCACCCCGGCGCCGAGCCCTCGAACACCGCGCAACGCTCGCGGATCTCCCGGCAGTCAAAAATCTTCTTCGCGCCATCGATGGCCGTGACGATATCCAGCACGGTGATCTCGTCCGACGGCCGCGCCAGGCGAAACCCGCCGCGCACGCCCTCGGTGGCCACCACCAACCCCGCCCGGGCCAGCTTGGTGAACACCTTGGCCAGGTACTCCTGGGGCACCCCCTGCAGCTCGGCCAGGTCGCGCACGCTGGCCTCGCGGCTATCCCCGCGCTCGTCCACCAGGAACAGCAGGCAATGGATGCCGTACTCGACGCCGGCACTGTAAAGCGACATGTCAATCTCCGACTGAATTTGTCGCAAATAGTACGCCTTCCAGCCAGTACAAGCAAAGCCACCCCGCGCCGCCCGTCGTTCGCCAAAAAAATCTAAAGCGCCCTAAAGCCTTTAACCACGCCGTTTGCGACAGGTTTCAGCGGCGTCATCGACAGGGTCGGATGGAAAAAACACTTGCCTCACTAAACTACGATCAATACAGTCGTAGTTATTCGCCAGGCAACCAAACCCTGACCGAAGCCCCTTTCCCACCCTCGCGGAGCACCCACATGACTTCCCATATCCTGATCATCGGTGCCGGCTTTGCCGGTGTCTGGAGCGCCCTGAGCGCCGCCCGCCTGCTCGACCAGGCCCAGCGTGGCGACGTGCGCATCAGCGTGCTCGCCCCGCAACCGGAACTGCGTATCCGCCCGCGCTTCTACGAGGCCGACGTGCACACCTTGATGGCCCCGGTGGGCGAACTGCTCGACGCGGTCGGGGTCACGTTCATCCAGGGCAGCGCCGAGCACATCGACAGCGACGCGCGCCAGGTCGGCTATCTCGACGGCAACGGTCAGCGCCAGCAGCTTGGTTACGACCGCCTGATCCTCGCCGCCGGCAGCCAGGTTGCCCGCCCCGCCGTGCCGGGCCTGGCCGAGCACACCTTCGATGTCGACCAGATGGAGTCGGCCATGCGCCTGGAGCAACACCTGGTCGCCCTGGCCGCGCAACCGGCCTCTCCGGCGCGCAACACCGTGGTGGTGTGCGGCGGTGGTTTCACTGGCATCGAGACCGCCACCGAAATGCCTGCCCGCCTGCGTGCCATTCTCGGCGAAGGCCATGCCCGGGTGATCCTGGTCGACCGCGGCCAGAGCGTCGGCGCGGCACTGGGCGCCGGCATCACCCCGTCCATCGTCGCCGCCAGTGAACAGGCCGGCGTACAGTGGCTGACCAACACCTCGGTGGTGGCGGTCGACGCCGGTGGCGTGACCCTCGACAACGGCGAATACATCGCCAGCAAGACAGTGATCTGGACGGTGGGCGTCAAGGCCAGCCCGCTGACCGCGCAAATCGACGGTGAGCGCGACAGCTTCGGCCGGCTGCGGGTCGACGACCATCTGAAAGTGGTCGGCCAGGCGCACATCTACGCCACCGGCGACACCGCCTGGGCCAAGGTCGACGAGCTGGGCAACCACGCCCTGATGACCTGCCAGCACGCCATCCCCATGGGCCGCCACTCGGGCAACAACGCCATGGCCGACCTGCTGGGCCTGGCGCCGGTAACCTACCGCCAGCCCAAGTACGTCACCTGTCTCGACCTGGGCGACTGGGGCGCGGCGTACAGCGAAGGCTGGGAGCGCGAACTTGTGCTTGAGGGCCAGGAAGGCAAAAACCTCAAGCGCCAGATCAACTCGGTGTGGATCTACCCGCCCGCCGCCGATCGCGCGCAAGCCCTGGCGGCCGCCGACCCGCTGATCCCGATCGTGGCGTGACGCTAAAAGACAGGCCCGTCTCATAAGTGACGGGCCTTTCAATTTTCGTTATTACTTTGGATGACTGGTCAATAATAGTGGCGTTATGGCACTATCGAAGAAAAACAATACGAAAAATGAGGAAATCACACCCCCAAGCAGTGCATCGAGAGCCTGAACCACCGAGCCCGGTAAACCCGCGCTCTTGACGCCTGCCAGCCATCGTCAAGGAGCGTTGCATGCAATTAAGGAATATGAAGATCGGCATTCGGGCAGCCACTGTGTTCACCCTCCTAGGGATCCTGGTCCTGGCCATGGGCCTGATCGCCCTCTATGAAACCCGCAAGATGGACAGCGCCACCGATGAGATCCGCGTCACCTGGATGCCCGCGGTCATCGCCCTGGGCGATGTCAGCACCAACCTGGGCCGTGCCCGCGCCCTCACCCTGCGCAGCGTACTCGAAGACGACCCCGCCACCCGCCACGCCACCCTGGCCCGTATCGTCGAGGTCAACCAGCAACTCGAAGGCGACCTCAAGGCCTACGAAAGCACCATCATCGCCCAGGACGACCGGGCCCTGTTCACCACCTTCATGAGCCTGAGCGAGCGCTACCACGGCCTGCAGAAAGCCATTCGCGATGCAGCTGGCCACGACCAGCTGGATGAGGCCCGACGCCTGGCCAACGGCCCGCTGGCCGAGTATGCCGACAGCATGATGAAGGCCCTGGGCGCCCTGGTGGAATACAACACCCAGGGCGCCGAACAGGCCTCGTTGCGCAGCAGCAACGCGTCCGACGAGGCATTCAAGCTGCTGATAGGTGCGCTGGTGGTGATCCTGCTGGCGCTGGTGGTCATCTCCACCCTGCTCACCCGCAGCATCGTGCTGCCGCTGGCCGACGCCGTGGCAGTGGCCGAGCGTGTCGCCGTCGGCGACCTGACCCGCGACATCGCGGTGACCGGCCGTGACGAACCGGCCCTGCTGCTGCGTGCTCTGGGCCAGATGCAGCAGAGCCTGCGCGAGACCTTGCGCAAGATTGCAGCGTCCTCCGACCAGCTGGCCTCGGCCTCGGAGGAACTGCACACTGTCACCGAGGACACCAGCCGCGGCCTGCACCAGCAGAGCGCCGAGATCGACCAGGCTGCCACGGCGGTCAACCAGATGACGGCCGCCGTCGAGGAAGTGGCGAACAACGCAGTGAGCACGGCCGACGCCTCAAAAGGCGCCGACCAGAACACCCGCGACGGCCGCGACCGCGTCAACCAGGCCCTGAGCTCGATCCAGCTGCTGGTCGCGGACGTGACCGGCACCTCGCAGGAGATCGAACAGCTGGCTACCCGCGCCAACGAAATCAGCCAGGTGCTCGATGTGATCGGCTCGATCGCCGGGCAGACCAACCTGCTGGCCCTCAACGCCGCCATCGAAGCCGCCCGTGCCGGCGAGGCCGGGCGTGGTTTCGCCGTGGTCGCCGATGAAGTGCGCGCCCTGGCCCACCGCACCCAGCAGTCGACGGCTGAGATCGAGCAGATGATCGGTGGCATCCAGACCGGCACCGAGCGTGCGGTGAGCGCCATGCACAGCAGCCAGGGCCGGGCCAGTGGCACGCTGGAGGTGGCGCAGTCGGCCGGGCAGGCGCTTGAGGTAATTGCCGAAGCCATCACCGCGATCAACCAGCGCAACCTGGTGATCGCCAGCGCCTCCGAACAGCAGGCGCAGGTGGCGCGGGAGGTGGACCGCAACCTGGTGAACATCCGCGACCTGGCGATGCAGACCTCGGCGGGGGCCAACCAGACCAGCGCGGCGGCGCAGGATCTGTCGCGGCTGGCGGTGGAGTTGAACGGGATGGTGGCGCAGTTCAAGGTCTGAGCACAGCCCGTTCGCCGGCAAGCCGGCTCCTACAGGGGATCGCTGTAGGAGCCGGCTTGCCGGCGAACCACTCTGTCAGTCATTCACCTCAATCACCCGCCCCGCCTTCACCGGCTGGCCGCGCGTCGCCAGGCAGTAATACAGCGGCACCGTCACGATCAACCCGAACAACCACGACAGGTCCGCCCCTTCGACGATATTCGAATACGGCCCCACATACAGCGACGTATTGGCAAACGGCAACTGCACCAGGATGCCGCAGGCATAGGCAATGATCGCGTGGTGGTTGAAGCGGCCATAGATCCCACCGTCAGCCCGGAAGATCGAGGCAATATCGTACTGCCCCCGCTTGATCACATAGAAGTCGACCAGGTTGATCGACGCCCACGGCACCAGCACCAGCAGCAACGCCAGGATCAGCCCGATGAACTGGCCGATGAAGCCCGCCGACGCATTCAGTGCCACCAGCCCACAACCCGCCAGGATCACCGAGGCCAGCACCACCCGCACCTTGATGCTCGGCGTCCACTGCGCCGCGAAGGTCTGGATCGCGGTGACGATCGACAGCACCGCGCCGTACAGGTTGAGGGCGTTGTGGCTGATGATGTTGAGCAGGAACAGCACCATCAGGATCGGCCCCAGCCAACCCGTGGCCTGCTTGACCGCATCCATCGCGTCGGTGCCTTCGGGCACGCACAGCACCGCCACCGCCCCGAAGCTGAAGCACAGGATGGTACCCAGGGTGGCACCGAAATAGGTGGCCCAGAACGGCCTGGCTATACCCACTTCACGCGGCAGGTAGCGCGAATAATCGGAGGTGTACGGCGAGAAGCTGATCTGCCAGATGGTGCCCAGCGACACGGTGGCGATGAAGCCCGACAGGTTGAAGGCACCCCGGCTGAAGAAGTCGGCCGGCAGCTCCTGGACGAACATCATGACGAAGCCGGCCAGCAGCGCCGACCCCATCACCCAAGTGCCGATGCGGTTGAGGATATGAATGAAGCGGTAGCCAATCACACCGATGGCCGTCGCGCTCAACGCGCCGATCACGATCGCACCCGGCATCGGCACGCTCGGGGTGATGCCGTGGATGGTCTTGCCGGCCAGGACGATATTGGAAATGAAGAAGCCGACATAGATCAGCGCGGTGAAGAACACGATCAGCAGCGCGCCGTAGCGGCCGAACTGGCCACGGCTCTGCACCATCTGCGGAATGCCCAGTTGCGGCCCCTGCGCCGAGGCCAGGGCGATCACCACGCCGCCGGCCAGGTGCCCCAGCACGATGGCGACCAGGCCCCACAACAGGTTCAGGTGGAACACCTGGATCACCATGGCGCCGGTGACGATGGGCAGGGGCGCGATGTTGGTGCTGAACCAGAGGGTGAACAGGTCGCGCGCCTTCCCGTGGCGCTCGGCGGGTGGCACGTAATCGACCGTGTGATTTTCGACAAACGCGTGTTGCGACGACGGTTGGGACATAGGATTTCAGCTCGAAAGGTCGTTTTTATCGTTGTAAGGAAACCGCTCGGGGCGGCCTCTCAGCTGCGCACCATATTATGGTATTCCAAGCTTTTGACAACACTGCACCGGGCTTTTTCGGCGCAGCTGATCTGCTCTCCGTCCTCTCTTCGCGCACTGTTTTCAGCGGCCACGCCAATGAAACCGGGGACTGTGCCGTTCATCGTGTTCTGCGCGGCCTGGAAAATTCCGCTTGCAAAGAAGGTATTACGGTATACCATCAGACACATCAACGATAAAAACCGCGGACCACCGCAGCCCCTCGAGGATCACACCATGATCGACGCAACCGTCTACAAGCACGTCCTGGGCTCCTTCCCGTCCGGCGTCACGGTCATCACCACCCTGGACGACGACGGTTCGATCGTCGGCCTCACCGCCAGCGCCTTTTCGTCCTTGTCGATGGACCCGCCGCTGGTGCTGTTCTGCCCCAACTACAGCTCCGACTCCTACCCTGTTCTTATCCAGCAGAAGCGCTTCGCCATTCACCTGCTCTCCGGTGAGCAACAGGCCGAGGCTTACGCCTTCGCGAAAAAGGGCAAGGACAAGGCGGCGGGTATCGACTGGACCTTGAGCGAGCTGGGCAACCCGATCCTGGCCGGCGCCACCGCCGTCATCGAGTGCGAACTGTGGCGTGAATACGAAGGCGGCGACCACGCGATCATGGTGGGCAAGGTACACAACCTGATCGTCCCGCAAGAGGCACCCCGCCCGATGGTCTACTGCCGCGGCAAGATGGCCAGCCTGCCGGCCTTCGCCTGAGCATTCAGCAGGGGACCGTGTAGGAGCGGGTTTACCCGCGAACACCGGCGATGCCGGTGCCATCCACCGCGTCGCCTGCTTCGCCGGCAAGCCGGCTCCTACAGAAAGGCCTGCAACGGCAGGCGACAACAACAAGCTACGAGGAAGGCCCCATGAAATTTTCGCTGTTCGTGCACATGGAACGTTGGGATGAACAGGTCAGCCACCGCCAGCTGTTCGAAGACCTGACCGAACTGACCCTGATGGCCGAGGACGGCGGGTTCAGCACCGTGTGGATCGGCGAGCACCACGCCATGGAATACACCATCTCGCCAAGCCCGATGCCGCTGCTGGCCTACCTTGCCGCACGCACCGAGAAGATCCGCCTGGGCGCCGGCACCCTCATCGCGCCGTTCTGGAACCCGATCCGCGTGGCCGGCGAATGCGCCCTGCTCGATGTGATCAGCAACGGCCGCATGGAAGTGGGCCTGGCCCGTGGCGCCTACCAGTTCGAGTTCGACCGCATGGCCGGCGGCATGCCGGCCACCGACGGCGGCAAGGCCCTGCGCGAGATGGTGCCGGTGGTGCGCAAGCTGTGGCAGGGCGACTGCGCCCACGACGGCGAAGTGTACAAGTTCCCCACCTCCACCAGCGTGCCAAAGCCGTTCAACACCGCGCCGCCGATGTGGATCGCCGCCCGCGACCCCGACTCGCACAACTTCGCCGTGGCCAACGGCTGCAATGTCATGGTCACCCCGTTGATGAAGGGCGACGAGGAAGTGCTGGACCTGAAGAACAAGTTCCAGGCCGCCCTCGACAACAACCCCGGCGTGCCCCGACCGCAACTGATGGTGCTGCGCCACACCCATGTGCACAGCCCGGCCGAGCCGGACGGCTGGAAGGTCGGCGCCCAGGCCATCTCGCGCTTCTACCGCACCTTCGATGCCTGGTTCGGCAACAAGACTGTGCCGGTCAATGGCTTCCTCGCGCCGAGCCCGGAGTCGAAGTTCGCCGAGGTGCCGGCGTTCCAGCTGGAGAACATCCGCAAGAACACCATGATTGGCACGCCCGAGGAGATCATCGCGCGCATCCGCTACTACCAGGAACTGGGTGTCGACGAGTTCAGCTTCTGGTGCGACAACAGCCTGCCCCACAGCGAGAAGAAGAAGTCGCTGGAGCTGTTCATCAAGGAAGTGGTGCCGGCGTTCGCCTGAATTCCCTTTGCCTGATTGATTGCGGGATCGGCCCGCTCCCGTGGGTTGTACCGGCCCATGGGAGCGGGCTTTTTTCGCGGTCGGTTCGCCCCGGCAAGCCGGCTCCTACAGGCCTTTGTAGGAGCCGGCTTGCCGGCGAACCACCCACCTTTCATCCCCCGGCCAGAGAATTTTCCAACGCCCTCTTGCACATCAAATATTATGGTATACCATCAGACAACAAGAACTGATCACCCTACCCAGGAGCCCTCCATGAGTTTCGAAATCCGCAAGATCGTCACCTACTCCGAAGAGACCCGCATCGAAGGCGGCAAGGCCACCGACACGCCGGTGACCATGGTCGGCCTGGCCGTGGTGATCAAGAACCCCTGGGCCGGTCGCGGTTTCGTCGAGGACCTCAAGCCTGAGATCCGCGCCAACTGCTCCGACCTCGGCGCGCTGATGGTCGAGCGCCTGACCGCCGCCATCGGCGGCGCCGACAAGATCGAGGCCTACGGCAAGGCCGCTGTGGTCGGCGCCGACGGCGAGATCGAGCACGCCTCGGCGGTGATCCACACCCTGCGCTTTGGCAACCACTACCGCGAAGCCGTGCAGGCCAAGAGCTACCTGAGCTTCACCAACAAGCGCGGCGGCCCCGGCACCTCGATCCAGATCCCGATGATGCAGAAGGACGACGAGGGCCTGCGCTCGCACTACATCACCCTGGAAATGCAGATCGAGGACGCCCCGCGCGCCGACGAGATCGTCGTGGTGCTCGGCGCCGCCGACGGCGGCCGCCTGCACCCGCGCATCGGCAACCGCTACATCGACCTGGAAGAACTGGCGGCGGAAAAGGCCAACGCTCGATAACAACAACCAAGACGGGCCTGGGCGTGGCGAACTCCCCGCCGCGCCCGACCTTCAAGGAGCGCCCTCGATGATTCAGCCTGTCGCTGAACGTACACCGGCCGGGACCAGCTACCTGGCCCTCGGCCAGGGCCACCCCGTGGTGCTGATCCACGGCGTGGGCCTGAACAAGGAAATGTGGGGCGGGCAGTTCGTGGGCCTGGCCAACGACTACCGCGTCATCGCCTACGACATGCTCGGCCACGGCCACAGCCGCGTGCCGGCCGCCGACACCCCACTGGAAGGCTACGCCGACCAGCTCGCCGAACTGCTCGACCATCTGCAAGTCCCGCAAGCCACCGTGATCGGCTTCAGCATGGGCGGCCTGGTGGCCCGCGCGTTCGCCCTCAATCACCCGCAACGCCTGGCGGCGCTGGTGGTGCTCAACAGCGTGTTCAACCGCAGCCCCGAACAAAGCGCCGGGGTCATCGCCCGCGCCGCCCAGGCACTGGCACAAGGCCCGGATGCCAACGTCGACGCCGCGCTGGATCGCTGGTTCAGCCGCGAGTACAAGGCCGCCAACCCGGCCCAGGTCGCCGCCATTCGCCAGGTGCTGGCGAGCAACGACCCGCAGGGCTACCACACCACCTACGCACTGTTCGCCACCCAGGACATGTACCGCGAAGGTGACCTGGGCAGCATCCAGGTGCCGACGCTGATCGCCACCGGCGAGCTCGACGCCGGCTCCACCCCGGCCATGGCCCGCCAGCTCGCCGCGCGCATACCCGGCGCCCACTGCGTGGTGCTCGCCGAGCAACGGCATATGATGCCGGTGGAAGCACCGCGCGAAGTCAACAAGATGCTGCTGGACTTCCTCAGGCAGGCCCGCACCCTCACCGAATCCGCCAAGGGGATAGTTGCATGACCCTCGTTCGTTTCCAGATGTGCATCGACGGCCAATGGCGCGATGCCCAGAGCGGCAAGACCTTCGACAGCCTCGACCCGGCCACCGCCAAGGCCTGGGCGCAACTGCCCGACGCCGATGAAAATGACGTCGAGCTGGCCGTACAGGCCGCCCAGCGCGCCTTCGACAGCAAGGCCTGGCGCGGCCTGACCGCCACCGCCCGAGGCAAGCTGCTGCGCCGCCTGGGTGACCTGATCGCCGAGAACAAGGAACACCTGGCCCAGCTGGAAAGCCGCGACAACGGCAAGCTGATCCGCGAGACCCGCGGCCAGGTCGGCTACCTGCCGGAGTTCTTCCACTACACCGCGGGCCTGGCCGACAAGCTCGAAGGCGGCACCCTGCCGCTGGACAAGCCCGACCTGTTCGCCTACACCGTGCACGAACCGATCGGCGTGGTGGCCGGGATCATCCCGTGGAACAGCCCGCTGTACCTCACCGCGATCAAGCTCGCCCCGGCCCTGGCCGCCGGCAACACCATCGTGCTCAAGCCTTCCGAGCATGCCTCGGCGACCATCCTCGAACTGGCCCGCCTGGCGCTGGAAGCCGGTTTCCCGGCTGGCGTGGTCAACGTGGTCACCGGTTTCGGCCCTAGCACCGGCGCCGCCCTCACCCGCCACCCGCTGGTGCGCAAGATCGCCTTCACCGGCGGCGCCGCCACCGCCCGCCATGTGGTGCGCAGCAGCGCCGAGAACTTCGCCAAGCTGTCGCTGGAGCTGGGCGGCAAGTCGCCCAACATCATCTTCGCCGACGCCGACCTGGACAGCGCCGTCAATGGCGCGGTGGCCGGCATCTACGCCGCCTCCGGGCAGAGCTGCGTGGCCGGTTCACGCCTGCTGGTGCAGGACGAGATCTTCGATGCGTTCGTCGAGCGCCTGATCGCCCGCGCCCAGCGCATCCGCATCGGCAACCCGCAGGACGACGCCAGCGAGATGGGCCCGATGGCCACCGCCCAGCAACTGGCCGTGGTCGAAGGACTGGTGGCCGCCGCCAAGGCCGAAGGCGCTCGGCTGCGCATGGGCGGCAAGCGTGCCGAGGTCGAGGGCGACGGCTGGTTCTACGAACCGACCCTGTTCGAGTGCGACAGCAACGCCATGACCATCATGCAGGAAGAGGTGTTCGGCCCGGTCGCCGCGGTGATCCGCTTCAAGACCGAGGAAGAGGCCCTGGCCATGGCCAACGACTCGCAGTTCGGCCTGGCCGCCGGCATCTGGACCCGCGACCTGGGCCGCGCCCACCGCCTGGCCCGCGACGTGCGCTCGGGGATCATCTGGGTCAACACCTACCGCGCGGTGTCGGCCATGGCGCCGATCGGCGGCTTCAAGAACAGCGGCTACGGCCGCGAGAGCGGCATCGATTCGGTGCTGGCCTATACCGAGCTGAAGACGGTGTGGATCAACCTGTCCACCGCGCCCATGCCCGACCCCTTTGTGATGCGCTAGGAGACCTGCGCCATGATCGAACCCGGCATCTACAAAGACGTGATGGGCTCGTTCCCGTCCGGTGTCACCGTGGTCACCACCCTGGACGCCGACGGCGGCATCGTCGGCATCACCGCCAGCGCGTTCAGCGCGTTGTCGATCGAGCCGGCGCTGGTGCTGTTCTGCCCCAACTACGCCTCCGACACCTACCCGGTGCTGCGTGACAGCAAGCAGTTCGCCATCCATTTGCTGTCGGCCGAGCAGACCGCCGAGGCCTATGCCTTCGCCGGCAAAGGCAAGGACAAGGCCAAGGGCATCGACTGGCACCTGAGCGAACTGGGCAACCCGCTGCTGAGCAAGGCCACGGCGATCATCGAGTGCGAGTTGTGGCGCGAGTACGACGGCGGTGACCACGCGATCATCGTCGGCCAGGTGAAGAACCTGGTGCTGCCTGAGCAGCCGGTGACGCCGATGGTGTACCACAAGGGCAAGCTCGGCGCACTGCCGCCGCTGGGCTGAGCCGGCGAACGCTCACCTGTAGGAGCCAGCCTTGCTGGCGAACCGGCCATGGCACGGCATTGCAATTGTGGCGCGGCCGTTCGCCAGCAAGGCTGGCTCCTACCTATCCACTCACACAGGACCTGCCCATGAACAACGAGAAATACGCAAAAGGCCTGCAGATCCGCACCCAGGTGCTCGGCGAAGACTATGTCACTCGCTCGATCCAGAACGCCGACGACTTCACCAAGCCCCTTCAAGACCTGGTCACCGAGTACTGCTGGGGCCACGTCTGGGGCCGTGATGGCTTGTCGCTCAAAGAGCGCAGCATGATAAACTTGGCGATGATTTCCGCGCTCAACCGGCCCCATGAGCTCAAGCTGCATATCCGCGGCGCCCTGCGCAATGGCCTGAGTCGCGAACAGATTCGCGAGATTCTGCTCCAGGTCGGCATCTATTGCGGCGTGCCCGCGGCGGTGGACAGCTTCCGCCTGGCCCGCGAAGCATTCGCCGCAGCCGACGCGGAGCAACCCCGTTAACCGCGGGCTGTGCGAACCACGGCAAGGAGCAGCCCCACGGTTCGTGGGCTGCGCGAACCTGGCGCAACAGCCTCATACAGAGCGCACCTGATGAAACGCCAGCCCCTCGACGACAGCTTCAAGGTCAACCGCAACCCCGTCACCCTGCGTGAAATCGTGCTCGACAAGCTGCGCGGCGCGATCATGAACTTCCACCTGCTGCCCGGCGATCGCCTGGTCGAGCGCGACCTCTGCGAGCGCCTGGGCGTCAGCCGCACCTCCGTGCGCGAGGCCTTGCGCCACCTGGAGTCCGAAGGCCTGGTCGAGTTTGCCGACGCCAAGGGCCCGCGCGTGGCCATCATCACCCTGGACGACGCCCGCGACATCTACGAGCTGCGCTGCGTGCTCGAAGGCCTGATCGTCCAGCTGTTCACCCTGAATGCCAAAGCCAAGGACATCCGCGCCCTGGAGCGCGCCCTGGAGGTCAATCGCGAGGCGCTGGAAGACGGCGAGCTGGCCCAGGTGCTCGACTCGGTGCAGGGTTTCTACGACGTGCTGCTCGAAGGCTCGGGCAACCAGGTCGCCGCCCAGCAGTTGCGCCAGCTGCAGGCACGCATCAGCTACCTGCGCGCCACCTCGGTATCGCAGGAGAACCGCCGGGGCGCCAGCAACCGCGAGATGGAGAAGATCGTCGAGGCGATCAAGAGCGGCGACCCGCAAGCCGCCCACCAGGCCTCGGTCGACCATGTGCGCGCCGCCGCCAAGGTGGCCCTGGACTACCTGCGCCAGAAACAGGACGACAACGCCAAGGTCCGCGAAATCGTCGAGCCCCTGCCCCTCAAGGACCCTCGCATAGGCCGCTGACCATGCCCACCGCCCCGCGCTACTGCCCGCACTGCACCACGCAACTGGCCCGGGGCATCCCCAACGGCGACACCCACGAGCGCCTGTACTGCACCGCCTGCGGCTATGTGCACTACGTCAACCCGAAGATCATCGCCGGCTGCATCATCGAGCGCGACGGCAAGTACCTGCTGTGCCAGCGCGCCATCCCGCCGCGCCCCGGCACCTGGACCTTGCCGGCCGGGTTCATGGAGGCCGGCGAGACCACCGAGCAGGCGGCCCTGCGTGAGGTGTGGGAAGAGAGCGGCGTGCGCGGCGAAATCGTCTCGCCCTACTCGATCTTCAGCGTGCCGACGATCAGCGAGGTGTACATCATCTTCCGCGCCATCGCCACCGAAGAGACCGGGCAGTACGGGCCGGAGACCCTGGCCTACCGCTTCTTCGCGCCGGACGAGATCCCCTGGGACGAGATCTACTACCCGGCGATCCGGCAGATTCTCGAACGCTACATCCTCGAACGGCAGGCCGGGGTGTATGGGATCTACATGGGCAACGACGACACCGGGAAGGTGCATTTCATTCGCTGAGCCCTGCGCCAGCGTCAGCCTTGCGCAATCCCTGTAGGAGCGGCCTTGTGCCGCGAAAGGGCTGCGCAGCGGCCCCAGGATGTCGACGTTGAGCAAAGATCGCCGGGGCCGCTTTGCGGCCCTTTCGCGGCACAAGGCCGCTCCTACAGGGGTAGGCGAAAGTCCCGAAACAAAACCCTCGCCAAGCGCCGCCTCACGGTGCACCCTGATGCTCTCACGCAAATGGACCGGCAAACCTCATGGCGAAATGGCTGGACGGCGGCGGGCTGATGGCCGAACGCATCCGCACCCACGACTGGGCGGCGACCTCGCTCGGCCCGCTGGACACCTGGCCCGACGTGCTGCGCACCGCCGTCGCCCTGTGCCTGGCCTCGCGCTTCCCCCAGGCCGTGCTCTGGGGCGACCAGCTGATCACCCTGCACAACGATGCCTTCAGCGCGATCCTCGGTGAAAAGCCCTTTGCCCTCGGCCGCCCGTTCAGCGAAGTGTGGCAGGAAGCCTGGAGCGAAATCAGCCACCTGGCTGATCGAGCGCTGGCCGGCGAAGCGGTGTACATCGAGGACTTCCCGCTGCTGATCGAGCGCCACGGCAAACCTGAACGGGCCTACTTCACCTTCTGCTACAGCCCCATCCGCAACCATGACGGCCAGGTCGTCGGCATGCTCGACACGGTCACCGAGACCACCAACAGCGTGGTCGCCAACCGCCGCCTGAAATTCCTCGACAGCCTGGGCCGCGCCACCGCCAACGCCAAAGATCCGGAACGGATCATGGCCACCACCACGCGCCTGTTGGGCGAGCATCTGCAACTGTCCAGCTGCGCCTATGCAGTCATGGCCGCCGACCAGGACGGTTTCACCATCTGTGGCGATTGGGTTGCCCCCGGTTCGCCACGGCTGCTGGGGCAATACCGCCTGGCCGATTTCGGCGAACTGGCGGTCAGCCGCCTGCGCGGCGGCGAGCCGCTGGTGATCGACGACAACCTTACGCAGCTGCCGGCCCAGGCCGCGGCGACCTTCCAGGCCATCGGCATCACCGCGACCATCTGCATGCCCCTGATCAAGGAGGGCCGCCTGACCGCGCTGATGGCCATCCACGACAAGCTGCCACGCAACTGGACCCATTACGAACAGATGCTGCTCAGCGAAGTGACCCAACGCTGCTGGGCGCACATTCAGCGGGTCCAGGCCCATGCCGAAGTGCGGGAAGCGTTCGCGGCGCTCGAAGCGCTCAACACGACGCTCGAACAGCGCGTGGAAGAGCGCACCGGCCAGTTGCTGCACACCGAAGCAATGCTGCGCCAGACGCAAAAGCTCGAAGCCATCGGCCAGCTCACCGGCGGCGTGGCCCACGACTTCAACAACCTGCTGACCATCATCCGCTCCTCGCTCCACTTCCTGCAGCGCCCCGACCTCGACGAGACCCGCCGCGCCCGCTACTTCAAGACTGTGTCCGACACCGTCGACCGTGGCGCCAAGCTCACCGGCCAGCTGCTCGCCTTCGCCCGGCGCCAGGCCCTGAGCCCCCAGGTGTTCGAAGCCGGCCCCAGGCTGGAAGCCATGGCCGACATGCTCGATACCGCCACCGGCGCGCGCCTCCAGGTAAAGCTGGAGCTGCCGGCGTCGCCCTGCCATGTGCACGCCGACCTGGGCCAGCTGGAAACCGCAGTGATCAACCTGATGATCAACGGCCGCGACGCCATGGCCGGTGAAGGCACGCTGTACCTGCGCCTGGAGCCCGACCAGCGCCTGCCGGGCCTGCCCAAGCCATTCGCGGCGATCTCGGTGATCGACAGCGGCGTGGGCATCGCCCCGCACCTGCTCGAACGCATCTTCGATCCGTTCTTCACCACCAAGGCTTCGGGCCAGGGCACGGGCCTGGGGCTGTCGCAGGTGTTCGGCTTCGCCAAGCAGTCCGGTGGCGACGTGAAGGTCAGCAGCGTCGAGGGCAAGGGCACGACCTTCACCCTTTACCTGCCCCAGGTGGCCCTGGCCCAGGTGGAGCCCAGCATTGGCGGCGGGGCGTTACCCGCCCATGGCCAGCGGCGGCGGATCCTGGTGGTCGAGGACAATCCCGATGTCGGCAGCTTTACCGCGCAGATCCTGCGCGACCACGGCTACCAGATCAGTTGGGCGACCAGTGCCGAGCAGGCCCTGACGCAGATCGGCGATGCGCGGGTGCCGTTCGACGCGGTGTTTTCCGATGTGGTGATGCCCGGCATGGGCGGGTTGGCGCTGGCGCGCCAGTTGCGCCAGAGCCACCCTGACCTGCCGGTGATTCTCACCTCCGGCTACAGCGAGGCGATCGCCGAGGAAGGCCACCAGGGGTTCGCGTTCCTGGCCAAGCCGTATTCGGCCGAGCAGGTGTGCCAGATGCTGGGGACGGTGCTGGATGGAGGTTGAGTCATGGATTGTGTGAACCCCATGGGAGCAAGGCGACAGCGTTGCAGTGTTCCGTAGATCGAGCGCCGCCCGTGCGGTGCATCGCGGATGAATCCGCTCCTACAGGTTCATTTAGGGCCAGTTCAGCATGACACGGTAGGAGCGGATTCATCCGCGATGCGCCGCGTGGGCGGCGCTCGATCTGATAGGCGCTACAACGCTCCCGCCAGGCACCTTACCCCCCCAACAACCGCGCCAGGCTGCGCGCCAGCTCCTCCTGGCGAAACGGCTTGCGCAACACCTCGAACCCATGCAATTCACGAGGTGCCAGGTTGGCATACCCGGTAATGACCAACACCGGCAAATCCGCGAACCGCTCGCGCACCTGCCGGGCAAACCGCACCCCCGTCATCCCGGCCATGACATGGTCGGTCAGCAGCACATCCGGACACAGCCCGTCATCCAGCAACACCTGCGCCTGGGCCGCACCATCCGCCTCGGTGACCTCATACCCCAGCTCAAGCAACTGCAGCACGGTGGCCTGGCGCACCAGCGGTTCGTCCTCCACCAGCAACACCCGGGTCGGCCGCTGCGGGCGTGGCAGGTCGACAGGCCTGACGCCGGCCTCTACCACCCCGGTGTCACTGGCGGGCAACCACAGGGTCGCCTCGGTCCCCTTCGCCGGCCGCGAGCGAATGCCAAAGCCGCCACCGGACTGCACCGCCAGGCCCTGAACCATCGGCAGCCCCAGGCCCGTGCCCTTGCCCACGCCCTTGGTCGAATAGAACGGCTCGGTGCAGTGCTTCAACACCTCAGCGCTCATGCCGCAGCCCGTATCGGCCACCTGCAGCCACACCTGACGGCCCGGGGCCAGCCCGGCGGGCCTCGCCGGCCCCTTCCTGTCGTCATCCAGCCCGGCAACGATGCTCAGGTGCCCGCCCTCGGTCATGGCATCGCGGGCATTGACCACCAGGTTGAGCAGCGCCAGCTCCAGTTGATGGGGGTCGACCAACACCTGCGGCAGCGCCGCGTCGATACGCACCTGCATCGAAATGGTCGGCCCCAGCGAACGCGCCATCAGCTCATGCATGTCGTCGACCAGCAGCGCCAGCGACACCACCTGCGGCTTGAGGGTCTGGCGCCGGGCAAAGCTGAGCAGGCGCCCGACCAGGTTGCGCGCCCGCTCCGCCGCCTGCAGGCCGCCGTCGATCAGGCGGTCGCCCCGCGCAGGCTCGGGGTGGCGGCGCAGCAGTTCCAGGGAGGCGATGATCGGCGTGAGCATGTTGTTGAGGTCGTGGGCGATCCCGCCGGTGAGCTGGCCGATCATCTCCATCTTGTGCGCTTCATGCAGTTGCTGCAGGCCTGCCTCGCGCTGGGCCAGCATGGTCGCCACGCGCTCCTCCAGGCATTCGTTGAGCACATGCAGGGCCCGTTCGGCCCGGGCATGGGTGATGGCCGTCCAGGTCTGCTCGGCGGCTTCCTCGGCCAACAGGCATTCATCGTCCAGGACCGAGTGCGCGCCATGGAAATGCACGATCAGCATCGCCTCCAGCCGCTCGGCGCGCAGCACCGGCACATGCAGCGCGGCGCACAGCCCCTCCAGGTGGAGCGGGCGCGGCTCGTCCTGCTGGTAGCTGTGCCGGGCGACGTGCCCGCCCTGCATCGCCCCGTACAGGTTCGGGTCGAAGTCCGCGAAAGGGAAGTCGCCCAGCAGCGAGGGCACGCCATCGGCCCATTCGTGGGCGACGCGAAAGCGCTTGCCATCGCCCAGGTGCTCGCCAAAGCAAACCCGCGCGGCGCCCAGCTCCTGCGCCAGCCGGCGCGTGGCATGCCCTTCGATATGCTCGGCGTCACCCAGTTCGGGCAAGGCCTGGCGCAGTTCCAGGAGGAATGCCTGGCGCCGCTCGAAACGCACCCGCTCAGTCGTATCGGTGACGATGCATAGCACCCCGCCCACCCCGCCGTCGGCCTCGCGCACGGCGGAATAGGACACATCGAAATAGACCGTTTCGCCCGCGCCGCTGCGCTCGATGTAGAACGGCCGGTCCTTCGCCGAGAACGTGTCGCCCGTCTCGCGCACGCCGCGCAGCAAGGGTTCCAGGTCGTCCCACAGCTCGCCCCAGTGCTCCTGCCCGGGCCGCCCCAGCGCGCCGGGGTGCTTGTTGCCGATGGTCGGGAAGTAGGCGTCGTTGTACAGGGCGATATACTGCGGCCCCCAGAACAGCACGATCTGCGCCTGGGCCGAGAGCAACGTGGCGGTGATCGCCTTGAGCCCGGGCGACCAGCCCTGCGGCTGGCCCAGCGGCGAGCCGGCCCAGTCCATCGTCTGCAGCAGGCCGCTGACCACTCCGTCATGAAGCAGGAAGTTCGCCGCGGGATCGCGGTGTTTGGCCGGTATGTGGCGGGCTGATTTCATGACGTTCGGGCCATGGTGGATCCTGTCAGATTGCCATCCTTCACAGGTATGAAATCAGCCAGCGCCAGACGTTCCAATCATTTCGGTCTGTGCACGGCAAAAGGCGCTTTCAACGACGCCCTTCGGTCAGCATGCGCAGCGCCAGGCCCGCCAGCACGGTGCCCATCAGCCAGCGCTGAACCTGCTGCCAAAGCGGCCGGCCGGCGAGGAACACGGCGATCGAGCCGGCCATCACCGCGATCAGTGCGTTCACCGTGACGCTGATGGCGATCTGCGTGCAGCCCAGCACCAACGACTGGCTCAGCACGCTGCCATGGCCCGGTTCGATGAACTGCGGCATCAGCGACAGGTACATCACCGCGATCTTGGGGTTGAGCAGGCTGGTCAGCAAGCCCATGCCGAACAGCCGGCGCGGGCTGTCGGCCGGCAGGTCGCGGACCTGGAACGGCGAACGACCGCCCGGGCGCAGGGCCTGCCAGGCCAGGTACAACAAGTACAGCGCGCCGCCGATACGCAAGGCGTCGTAGGCGAACGGCACGGCCATCACCAGGGCGGTGATGCCCAGTGCCGCGCAGAGCATGTAGATGACGAAGCCCAGGGCCACGCCCCCCAGCGAGATCAGCCCGGCCATGCGCCCCTGGCAGATGGAGCGGGAGATCAGGTAGATCATGTTCGGGCCGGGGGTGAGGACCATGCCCAGGCAGATCAGGGCGAAGGCCAGGAGGTTCGTGGTGTCGGGCATGGGGCACAATCCTTGTGGGGGTGGGAGGCACGAAGTGTATCCGCACATGACCCCGCCTTGAAACGTGTTCCCGAACGGCGCATTTTTTGTGCCCGCTCGTTTCGTTCAATGGTGGCTGTGCGTGGGGCGCACTCGTGCGAGCCGGTTTCCTTGATTCCCGGTTGACCAACCCGCGTACAGCCGTCGCCATTCGTGTGGTGTCCAGATGCAGCAGGCGGCTAAGGCGCAGATGCGTACCGCCTAATACCCCGCACTGTAGGAGCCGGCTTTGCCGGCGAAAGGGCCGGCACATCCAGCACAGGAATCAGACGCTGTGCGGTGAAGGTGGGACCTGTTCGCCGGCAAGGCCGGCTCCTACAGGGACCGGCGTGGCGTTGCTCGATCCCATGCAGAACCTCAGTGGCCCTGCGGCTCGCCCGGTTCTTCGCGCCGATGCGCCCACTGGTACAGCGCCGGCAACACCAGCAAGGTCAACGCCGTCGACGACAGGATGCCGCCGATCACCACCGTCGCCAGCGGCCGCTGCACCTCGGCACCGGTACCGGTGGCCAGGGCCATGGGGATGAAGCCCAGCGAGGCCACCAGCGCCGTCATCAGCACCGGCCGCAGGCGGGTCAGCGCGCCCTCCTCGACCGCCGCGCGCAGGCCGCGCCCTTCTTCACGCAGGTTGCGGATGAAGGCGATCATCACCAGGCCATTGAGCACCGCCACCCCCGACAGCGCGATGAAGCCCACGCCCGCCGAGATCGACAACGGAATGTCCCGCAGCCACAGCGCCAGCACCCCACCGGTCAGGGCGAAGGGAATGCCGGTGAACACCAGCAGGCCATCCTTGAGGTTGTTGAACATCATCAGCAGCAGCGCCATCACCAGCAGCAACGACACCGGTACCACCACTCGCAGGCGCTCGGCCGCCGACTGCAGCTGCTCGAACTGGCCGCCCCAACGGGTCCAGTAGCCCGGCGGGATCTGCACCTGGTCGATCAAGGCCTGCGACGCTTCCTCGACGAACGAGCCCAGGTCACGCCCGCGCACGTTGGCGCTGACCACCACCACACGCTTGCCGTCCTCGCGGCTGACCTGGTTGGGGCCCAGCTGCAGGTTCAGCGTGGCCACCTGCGACAGCGGGATGAAACCGATCTGCGCGGCGCCGTTGCTGGCGCTGGCCGGCACCGGAATCAGCAGGCTGGACAAGCCGTCGACATCGGTGCGCAGCGTCTCCGACAGGCGCACCACCATGTCGAAGCGGCGATCACCTTCATACAGGGTGCCTGCCGTGCGCCCTCCCACGGCGATGGCGATGGCGTCCTGCACGTCGCCGACGTTCAGGCCATGGCGGGCGGCCTTGTCGCGGTCGATGTCGATGGTCAGCACCGGCAGGCCGGTGGTCTGCTCGACCTTCACTTCCGACGCGCCTGGCACGCTCTGCAGGCGCGTGGCGATCTGCGCGGCGGTGCGGTTGAGCACCTCCATGTCGTCGCCGAACACCTTCACCGCGACATCGCTGCGCACCCCGGAAATCAACTCGTTGAAACGCAGCTGGATCGGCTGCGACAGCTCGTAGTTGCTGCCCGGCACGCTGGCCGCGGCGCGTTGCACTTCGGCGATCAGCTCATCACGCGGCTTGCCCGGGTCCTGCCACTGGTCGCGTGGCTTGAGCATCACATAGGCGTCAGAGATGTTCGGCGGCATCGGGTCGGAGGCGATTTCGGCGGTACCGGTGCGGGCGAACACCCGCTCCACTTCCGGGACCTGCTGGATGATGGTCTTCTCCAGGCGCTGCTGCATCTCCACCGACTGCGACAGGCTGGTGCCCGGCACGCGCAGGGCCTGCAGGGCGAAGTCGCCCTCGCTGAGGCTGGGGATGAACTCGCTGCCCATGCGGCTGGCCAGCACGCCCGACAGCAGCACCAGGGTGGCGGCGCCGGCGAAGGCCAGGTTACGCCGCGCCAGCACCCAGTCCAGCACCGGTGCGTAGCGGCGGCGGGCGGTGCGCATGACCACGCCCTCTTCTTCCTTCACCTTGCCGGTAACGAACAGCGCGAGCGCCGCCGGCACGAAGGTCACCGAGAGGATCATCGCCCCCAGCAACGCCATCACCACGGTGAAGGCCATGGGGTGGAACATCTTGCCCTCGACACCGGTCAGGGCAAAGATCGGCAGGTACACCACCATGATGATCAACTGCCCGTAGATCAGCGGCCGGCGCGCTTCGCGGGCGGCGGCGAACACTTCGTGGAAGCGCTCGGAACGGGTGAGCATGCGGCCATGGTGCTGCTGGGCATGGGCCAGGCGGCGGATGGCGTTCTCGACGATCACCACCGCGCCGTCGACGATGATGCCGAAGTCCAGCGCCCCGAGGCTCATCAGGTTGGCGCTGACCTTGTTGCTGAACATGCCGGTGAAGGTGAACAGCATCGACAGCGGAATGACCATGGCGGTGATCAGTGCCGCGCGGATGTTGCCCAAGAACAGGAACAGCACGGCGATCACCAGGATCGCGCCTTCGATGAGGTTCTTCTTCACCGTGGCGATGGCTTTTTCCACCAGGTTGGTGCGGTCGTACACGGTGATCGCCACCACGCCTTTGGGCAGGCTGCGGTTGATCGCCTCGAGCTTGGCCGCCACGGCCTGGGACACCGTGCGGCTGTTCTCGCCGATCAGCATGAACACGGTGCCCAGCACCACTTCGCGGCCGTTCTCGGTGGCCGCGCCCGAGCGCAGCTCCTGGCCCAGGCCGACCTGGGCGACATGGCTGACGCGGATCGGCGCACCGTCGACGCTGGAGATGACGATGTTGGCGATGTCCTCGGCCGAGGCCACCTGGCCCGGGGCGCGGATCAGCAACTGCTCGCCGTTGCGCTCGATATAGCCGGCGCCGACGTTGGCGTTGTTGCGTTCCAGCGCGGCGATCAGGTCGTTGAGGGTGAGCTTGTAGGCCGCCAGGCGCTTGGGGTCGGGGGCGACCAGGTACTGCTTGGCGTGGCCACCAATGCTGTTGACCTCGGCGACGCCCGGCACGTTGCGCAGCTGCGGCTTGATGATCCAGTCCTGGATCACCCGCAGGTCGGTGGCGGTATAGGGCGTGCCATCGTCTTTCAGCGCGCCCTCCTTGGCCTCGACCGTCCACAGGAAGATCTCGCCGAGGCCGGTGGAGATCGGCCCCATGGCCGCCTCGATACCTTCGGGTAACTGCTCGCGGGCCACTTGCAGGCGCTCATTGACCAGTTGCCGGGCGAAGAAGATGTCGGTGCCGTCATCGAAGATCACCGTCACCTGCGACAGGCCCGAGCGCGACAGCGAGCGGGTCTGCTTGAGGCCCGGCAGGCCGGCCATGGCGGTCTCGATGGCGAAGGTGATGCGTTGCTCGGTTTCCAGCGGTGAATAGCCGGGCGCGGCGGTGTTGATCTGCACCTGCACGTTGGTAATGTCGGGCACAGCGTCGATGGGCAGTTTCTGGTAGCTGTGGATGCCCACGGCGGCCATCAGCACCACGGCGAGCATCACCACCAGGCGCTGCTCGATGGCGAATTGGATCAGGCGTTCGAACATGTCAGGCGTTCCCGGTCAGTGGCTGTGCGCGGCCGAGCCTTTGCCCAGCTCGGACTTGAGGACGAAGCTGCCGGCGGCAGCCACCACGGCGCCGGCGGCCAGCCCCTCGCGGATCTCCACCTGGCCGCTGTCGCGGCGCCCGGGCTTGACCGGGCGGGCCTCGAAGCCTTCGTCGTTGCGCACGAACACCACGGTCTGCTCCTCCCAGGTCTGCAAGGCGCTTTCCGGCACCACCACGGCGGCGTCGAAGCGCTCGACGGTGACCGCGATATTCACGAACAGCCCCGGGCGCCAGGCGCCGTTGGGATTGGCCAGGGTGGCGCGCACGGTGGCGGCGCGGTTCTGCTCGCCGAGCAGGCTGCCGACGTAGTTGACCTTGCCCTCGACCTGGGCACCGAGGTCCGGCGCGCTGACGCTGACGCCACGGCCGCTGACCACCTTGTCCAGGTCACGCGGGGCAACGGCGAAGGTGGCCCAGACCCGGCTCAGGTCGGACAGGGTGAAGGCGTTGCTGGTCTCGTCCACCACCTCGCCCACGGTCAGGTGCTTCTCCACCACCACCGCGTCGAACGGTGCGCGCAGTTCATAGCGGTTGCCCTTGCCGGCCGGGGCCACGGCGGCGACCTTCTGCCCGGCGTTGGCAGCGGCGATCTCGGCCTCCTGCAAGGTCTGGCGAGCTTGCAGGTAGTCCTGCTCGGCGCTGATGCGCTCCTGCCACAGCTGCTTCTCGCGCTCGAAGGTCAGCCGTGCCAGCTCCAGGCGGCGCTGGGCGGCCTGCTGCTCGCTGCGCAGCTCGGAGATCTGCTGGCTGGCGATCACCGCCAGCACCTGGCCACGCTTGACCGCCTGGCCCAGCTCGGCGTGCACCGACTCGACCACGCCTGGCACGCGGGGCACCACGTGGGCGGTACGGTCTTCATCGAAACGGATCTCGCCGGGGAAGCTGATGGCGGTGCCCAGGGTCTGCGGGCCGGCGGTGCTCAGTTGCACGCCGGCGGCCTGGATCTGCTCGGCGCTGAGGTGCAGCTTGCCCTCTTCCTCGCCGTGGCTATCACCCTCGCCTTCAGAGGCGCCGTGGCCATGACCGTCATCCTGCTCTTCGGCGTGGCCGTGGTCGTCGTGCTGGGCCAGGCCGCTGGAGGCCTGGCCGAGGGTGCCGGTCCAGGCCAGGCCGCCAAGGCCGAGGGCGGCAATGGCAGCGGCGAGGATGGCGAGTTTGCGTGGGTTGGTCATTGTCGTTCCTGCTGGAAAGGGTCGTCAGTCGAATCGCCGGGGCCGCTGCGCGGCCCTTTCGCCGGCAAGCCGGCTCCTACGGGTCCTGTAGGAGCCGGCTTGCCGGCGAACGAATGCATCACCGGCCTACCGCCAGATCGCCGTAAATCCGCTCTACCTGCGCCCGCGCATCGGTGGCCGAAGCCAGTGCGTCCAGATACAGCCCCCGCGCCTCGATCAGCGTGCGCTGCGCATCGAGCACATCGAGAAAGGCGAACTTGCCCATCTCGAAGCCACGGGTGGCGGTGTCCACCGCCTGCTGGGCAGCCGGCAGGATGGTGCGGTCGTAGGCCTGTACCTCGCCCATGGCGGTGGCCCACTGCTCCAGGGCACTGCGGGTATCGCTGCGCAGGCGCAGCTCCACGGCGTTGCGCAGGTCGCGGGCCTGGTCGGCGCGGCGCGCGGCAGCCAGCACGTTGCCCTGGTTGCGGTCGAACAACGGCAGCGGCATCGACAGCCCCACCACGTTGACCCGCTCGCGGTCCTCGCGGCTGTACTGGCTGCCGACGCTGACGGTCAGGTTGGGAATGCGCTGGGCCTTCTCCGACCCCAGGCTCGCTTCGCCGCGCTCGATCTGCGCCGCGGCCAGGCGCCAGTCGGCGGTCTGCTCGACCTTGGCCAGCAGCGGCTCGGGCTTGGGCGCCGGCCCCGGTGAAAGGGTCGTGGCGTCGAGCCGGTCGAAGCTTGTCTGCGCGCTGCCGGTCAGGCGTGCCAGTGACTGCCAGGCGACGCCGCGCTCGGTCTGCGCGCGACGCACCGCCGCCTGGGCCTGGGCCAGTTGCACCTGGGCGCGGGTGGCCTCCACCGGCGAGGACTGGCCCGCCTTGACCCGCCCTTCCACCACCCGCAGGCCACGTTCGGTCAGCGCCTGCGACTGCTGCGCCAGCTCCAACGCGGTCTGTGCGCGCAGGGCGGCATGGAAGGCCTGGATCACGTCGGCGCGCAGGCCATTGCGCTGACGCTCCAGCTCCAGTTGGGCAACCGCCTGGCCGGCCTCGGCGACCTCGATGCGTGCGCCGCGCTTGCCGCCCAGCTCCAGGGCCTGGCTGAGGGTGACGGTGGTGGTGCTGGTGTCGCGGCGGGTGTCCTCGACCTCCCAGGACAGCTCGGGGTTGGGGATCAGCCCGGCCTGGCGGCGCTCGCCCTCGGCGATGCCGATTTCGCGGCCGACAGCGGCGAGGTCCGGGTTGCGGGCGTAGGCGGCGTCGAGCGCCTGTTCCAGGCTCAGGCCCTGGGCACCGGCGGGGCCGGCCAGGAGCAGGCAGAGCAAGGCGATCTTGCGGGGGATGGGCACGGCGTGGGTCCTCGTCGACAAAGCGGCGGAATGCTTTGGCGTGGGACTTTAGGGAGGGGTGGTTATCGGGGCGGTGGCGTGAAAATTACAATTCTGTAATCAATGCGCGCGCCCTCCCCTGTAGGAGCCAGCTTGCTGGCGAACCGAGTCGACACGGTAGTTCGGTGTAGGCCCGGTTCGCCAGCAAGCTGGCTCCTACAGGACAGGACCGCGTGCAGGCGTTCGATAATCGCCCGGTTTTGAATCAGCTCATTTGACGAAACTAACCAGGTAGTACATATATCGAGACATCCAAAAACAACAAAGCGATGCCCCGCCATGACACCCCGAATCCTCGTGCTCAACGGCCCCAACCTGAACCTGTTGGGCACCCGCGAACCTACCCAGTACGGTCACGAAACCCTCGCCGACCTGGCCAACCTGTGCGCCGCCAGCGCCCGCGAACTGAGCCTGGAACTGGAGTTCCGCCAGACCAACCACGAAGGTGAGCTGATCGACTGGATCCACGCCGCCCGTGGCCGCTGCCACGGCATCCTGATCAACCCCGCCGCCTGGACCCACACCTCGGTGGCCATCCGCGACGCGCTGGTTGCCAGCGAGTTGCCAGTGATCGAAGTTCACCTGTCCAACGTGCACAAGCGCGAACCCTTCCGTCACCTGTCGTTCGTCTCCAGCATTGCCGTCGGGGTGATCTGCGGGCTCGGCAGCCAAGGCTACGCCATGGCCCTCGGCTACTTCAGCGGGTTGTTCAAGGAGCAGGCGGCATGAACGCTCCCGGCATTCTCGCTGGCCTGATCGGCCGCGGCATCCAGGCCTCGCGCACCCCCGCGCTGCATGAGGCCGAAGGCGACGCCCAGGCGCTGCGCTACCTCTACCGGCTGATCGACGCCGACCAGCTGGGGGTGGACGACAGCGCCCTGCCCCAGCTGCTCGACGCCGCCCAGCGCACCGGCTTCACCGGGCTGAACGTCACGTTCCCGTTCAAGCAGGCGATCCTGCCGTTGCTTGATGAACTGTCGGAGGAAGCCCGGGGCATCGGCGCGGTCAATACCGTGGTGCTGCGCGACGGTCGGCGGATTGGCCACAACACCGACTGCCTGGGCTTTGCCGAAGGTTTCCGGCGCGGCCTGCCGGATGTCGAGCGGCGCCAGGTGGTGCAACTGGGCGCGGGTGGCGCGGGCTCGGCGGTGGCCCATGCGCTGCTGGCCGAAGGGGTCGAGCGGTTGGTGCTGTTCGAGGTGGACGCGGCGCGTGGCCAGGCGCTGGTGGCCAATCTGGCGCAGCGTTTTGGTGCCGGGCGCGCGGTGCTCGGCCATGACCTGGCAAGCGCGATGGCCGAAGCCGATGGGTTGGTAAACACCACCCCGGTGGGCATGGCCAAGCTGCCGGGCATGCCGTTGCCCGCCGAATTGCTGCGGGCACAGCTGTGGGTGGCGGAGATCATCTATTTCCCGCTGGAAACCGAACTGCTGCGCCAGGCCCGAGCATTGGGTTGCCGCACCCTGGATGGCGGCACCATGGCGGTGTTCCAGGCGGTCAAGGCGTTCGAGCTGTTCAGCGGCCACCCGGCCGATGCCGGGCGCATGCAGGCGCATTTCGCCCGCCTGGGCTGAGCTTGGTTTGGGTTCAACGCACCCCCTGTAGGAGCGGCCTTCAGCCGCGAAAGGGCTGCGCAGCAGCCCCAGGAATCCAGCTACAGCAGAGATCGCCGGGGCCGCTCTGCGGCCCTTTCGCGGCTGAAGGCCGCTCCTACCGCTACCGCAGCGGGTAGATCGACCCGCCGCGTTTCTTCTTGCGCTTAAACAGGCTTAACAGCTTGCGAATGAGGCTCATGGCTTTTCTCCTGGTAAAGGCCGAGTTCGTCACTGATCAATTGAGCGAGTTGCTGGTTGCCGAGGTCGTTGAAGTGGACGCGGTCCACGAACAGCGTTTCCTCGAAGACGGGGCTGAATTTGAGCATTTCGTTCATGTCCAGGCAGGGAATGCCGTCGGCGCTGGCCTGGATGTGCTGGAAGAACGGTGCGTGCACCTCCTTGCCGAGCACGCCGCTGAACAGGCGGTAGAAGTTGTTCGGGCAGCTGTCGATGGCGTGGAACACCGCCTCTTCTTCAGCCGTCAAGCGTTCCCGGCACCAATGCGCCAGCGGCTGCAGCACGAAGCTCAGGCTGGCGCCATGGCCGGCCAGCAGCAACCGCCATTGTTTCAGCGCGTCGGTGATCGCCAGGGCCGCCCGCTCCAGGCGCTCGTCCAGCGAGACACCTTCGTCGGTGATCACCTCATCGGCCGGGTTCTCGTCGAACAGGGCGTTCTTCCAGCGTTTGAACAGCGACTCGCCACCGGCGCCGCCGAAGGTGTTCTTCTTGCGCTTCATGTCCTCGTTGAACTTGTTCATGTAGTGCTGGAATTCGAACGAGTAGTAGTAGCGCCCATGGTCGCTGGCGAAGGCGTCGGGAATCCCCTCCAGGGCCAGGGTGTTGATGCCGCTGAACACCACCACGTGGCCGACCTCGCCAATGCGTTTCTGCTGCATCAGGTACATCAGCAGCTCTTGCGTGGCGTTATAGCCGCGCCCGGCGAAATTCAGCCACACCTCGCCGGTGATCGCGCTCAGGTACGAAGCCACCGTGGCGCCATCGTGGGTGGAACCTACGCCCAGGGCGGTGGAGCCGCCCACCAGCAGGTTGACCTTGCCCGCCAGCGGGCGCTCGGCCACCGAATGGCGCTTGCCGTCGAACTCGGTATAGCGAAAACCCAGGGCATCGGTGTTGATGGTCGGCGAGCGGAACATCTTTTCGTGGAAGTACATGGTGTACGGCACCCAGCGCGCGCCGATGTGCATGAAGCGGTCGTAGTCGCGGATCTGTGGCGTCCAGCGGTACACCTCCTGCACGGCCTCGTGGTGGCTCAGTACAGGCTTTTCAGTCGAGTGCATATTGGCTTCTCCAGTCGGCCACTTCGTGCCAGCGCGGCTGCTCGTCCTTGAGCAGCAGGTAGTCGCCGAGCACTAGGCAATCCATTTCGGTGCGCATGAAACAGCGGTAGGCATCCTCCGGGCTCTCGACGATGGGCTCGCCGCGCACGTTGAACGAGGTGTTGATCAGCACCGGGCAGCCGGTGAGCTCGGCAAAGTTGGCCAGCAGGTCGCGGAACAACGGGTTGTGGCGCCCGTCCACCGTCTGCACCCGGGCCGAACAGTCGACGTGAGTGACCGCCGGGATTTGCGAGCGCACCAGTTGCAGTTTTTCGATGCCGCTGTAGCCGCGCTCGTCCAGCCCGGCCAGGCGTTTTTGCGCGTGCACCGGGGCGACGATCAGCATGTAGGGCGATGGCGTGTCCAGCTCGAACCACTGCCCGGCCTGCTCGGCCAGCACCGCCGGGGCAAACGGGCGGAACGACTCGCGGTTCTTGATCTTCAGGTTCATCACGCTCTGCATCGTCGCCGAACGCGGGTTGCCGAGGATCGAGCGCGCGCCCAGCGAGCGCGGGCCGAATTCCATGCGCCCCTGGAACCAGCCCACCACCTTGTCCTCGGCCAGGTGCCGGGCAGTGGCGGCGAGCAACGCGGCCCGGTCGAGCTTCTGGTACGGCGCGCCGTGGTGGCTGAGGGTGCGTTCGATCTGCGGGCTGTCGTAGGCATTGCCCAGGTAGGCGCCCTGCATGGCGTCGTCCACGCCGTTGGCCTGGCGCGCCGCTTGGCTGGTCTGGTAGTGGCAATGCAGCGCCGCGCCCAGCGAACCGCCCGAGTCCCCCGAGGCCGGCTGGACGAACAAGCCCTTGAACAGCCCCGAGCGCAGGAGTTTGCCGTTGGCGACGCAGTTGAGCGCCACGCCACCGGCCAGGCACAGATAGTCGGCCTGGGTCTGTGCCTTGATCCGCCGCGCCAGGGCCAGCATGACGCGCTCAGTGACCACCTGGATCGACGCCGCCAGGTCCATCTCGCGCTGGCCGATGGGGCTTTCCGGCTCACGGGCCGGCGCGCCGAACAGGGTCTCGAACGCCGTGCTGATCATCCGCTCGCCGACTTCATAGTCGAAGTACTTGCGGTTGAGGCTGAAGCTGCCGTCCTCCTCGAGGGTGATCAGGTGCTCGAGGATGGTGTCGACGTAGCGCGGCTCGCCATAGGGCGCCAGCCCCATCAGCTTGTACTCGCCGGAGTCGACCTTGAAGCCGCAATAGTAGGTGAACGCCGAATAGAGCAGGCCCAGCGAGTGCGGGAAGCGCACTTCGAACAAGGGTTCGAGCTGGTTGCCCTTGCCCTGCCAGGCCGTGGTGGTCGACCACTCGCCGACCCCGTCCACGCACAGCACCGCGGCCTCTTGATAGGGCGACGGGTAGAACGCCGACGCCGCGTGGCTCAGGTGGTGCTGGCTGATGAAGATCGCCGGCAGCGGTTGGTCCGGGAACAGCCCCTGCAACTCCGTGTTGATGATGCCCTTGATGTCCCGGCGCGCGGCAAAACGGGTGTACTGCTGGGCGAAGGCCAGCGCGCCACGGGGGAAGTTGCGCTTGTAGGTGGTGCAGATACGCTCGAACTTCACTTCCGGGTCTTCGTAGTAGGCCAGCCAGGCGACATCGGCCAGGCTGATGCCGGCCTGCTCCAGGCAGGCGCGCAGGGCATGGCGGGGGAAGCCGCGGTCCTGCTTGATCCGGGAAAAGCGCTCTTCCTGCAAGGCGCAGACGATCTGCCCGTCCTTGATCAGGGTGACCGCGCTGTCGTGGTAGAAGGCCGATAGCCCGAGGATGTAAGTCATGCGAACTCCCGTGTCAGGGTCAGTACCGCGATGGCCAGGAACAGCACCGGTGGCACGTAGTCGAACCACGAGCTGCGCTGGATGAACGCCCGCAGGTTGTGGGCGGCCAGGCCCACGGTCATGTTCACCAGGATGCCGCCGATGTTGAACACCAGGCCGTAGATCAGGAAGTACAGCCAGGCCGGCTGGGCGTCGGCCGGCACGAACTGCGGCAGCAGGCTGACGAAGAACAGGCCGATCTTGGGGTTGGACAGGTTGATCAGCACGCCCTTGCCGAAGGCGAAGCGCGCGGGCGGCGGCGTACCTTCACCACTGGCGCTGGCTCCGGCCGCGGCGCGCCGTGGCCAGCAGGTGTAGGCCAGGTACAGCAGGTACAGGGCGCCGGCCACCTGGACGATGCGGTACAGCAACGGCACTTCCTTGAAGATCAGCATCAGGCCGAACGCCGCCAGCAGCACGTAGAAGAACACCCCGAACTCGACCCCGGCGGCGGCCTTGAGCCCCGTGCGCACGCCGTGGCGCAGTGACTGGTTCATCACGTACAGCATGGCCGGGCCGGGGGAGGCGTTGATGATCAGGACTGCCAGCAGAAAGGAGAGAAAGCCGTACGTCATGGCGCACCTCGTCGTTGAGTGAATGTGTGGCGAATGCTGTGCAGGCGGTCCTTGACCCACTGCAGAGGCGACCCCGAAGGTGGGCTCAGGGCGCGGTAACCCACCCAGATGCGCTCCCAGTGCCGCGCCTGCTCCTGTTCGCCGCCGCGCTGCAGGGCGTCGTCCAGGTGCTGGCGGATCGCTTCGATGGCCCAGGCGGTGTGGCCACTGACCACGTTGTCGATGGTGTTGTGCAGGTCGGTGAACAGCGCGCTGAAACCGTAGTGGCGCAGGACATCAGCGGAGCGCCGGTACTCGCCGCCCACGCCCGACAGCTCCATGGCCAGGTTCAAGCCCAGGGTTTCCGGCTGATAGCGCTGCGGGAACAGCGAGATGGCCAGCCAGAACACCGGCACGCGCAGGTCGTCATCCTCGAAATGGCGGGCCGCGGCAAAGCCCGGCTCGACGAAACTGCCCACGTCCTGGCCCATGCTGGCCAGCAGTTGCTGGTAGATGTTGCCGTGGTGCAGCGCACTGTCGCCCTGCCCCAGTTCGTCGATCAGCGTGCGGTAAAGCAAGGCGCCGATGGGCGTGGTGACCATGGCCGGCGCCACCACCTGGCGCAGCCAGGCACCGTCGATCAGGGTCAGGGGCGCCAGGCTCAGGGCGTCGGCGACGATCTCCTCGCGGGTTTCCTCAGGCGTGCCGACCAGAGGCCGATAGCTCTGCACCTGCCGCGCATGCTGCGCCTCCAGCCATTGCGCCAGACCTTCGTGGCTGTAGGGGCTGAACGGCAGGCCCTCGCGGCGCAGACGCAGCCGGTGCCGCGCCAGCCAGGCATCGGCAAAGGCCCGGGCCGCTGGCAAGGCGTCGGGTGCCTGGTCTATCTGCAGGAACAGGGGATACAAGGCCCGCAGCGACAGGTGCCGGTACTTTTTCAAGGCCAGCCGGTTGGCCTGGGCCAAAGCCTGGTCGCACAAGGTCACGGCCGCAGGCGTGGGCGGGTTGCTCCCAGTGCTTGCCGTCGGGCGCTCGGCGCTGGGTGCCAGCGTCGAGATCCATCGTTCGACCACCGCGATGTCATCGCTGGAAAACACCCCGAACATGCTGCCGGTGGGTTTGCCGATGATGTTCAGCAACGCGCTGCGCGCCGGCTGGCCTGGGCGCACATAGCGCGAATCGGCCAACGCCCGGACCGTGGCGTGGGGGCAGAACGTCTGCGGTGCCAGCCACTGGTCGATGGGCTCGCCCGCCAGTTGACCGCGCTGGTGGTAACCACACCCATGGCGCCCCAGCCTGTCGATGAGGGCCACCATGGCGGCGTGCTCATTGAAGCGCTGCGGGTCCGCCAGCACCTGGGCCAAATGCCGCTCATGGGTTTCGATCAGCGCCAGTGCACAGCGGTACCCCGTGCCGACCCGGGCGCTATCGGCCAGCGAAGCCCGTTGCAGGAAGAGATCGAGCGCGGACACGGCCATGCCATGGTAGGCCGTTGCCTGCGCCTGCCCGAACAGCGCCGTGTCGCCCTCGCGCAGGGCATTGAGCTGGTCGATGTAGTCGCACAGGGCCAGGTTGACGCCCAGTGTCTCGGCATGGAATGCCTGTGGGAAACAGGCCAGGGCCAGCAAGAAGACCGGCAGCTCGAATGCCGCGTCTTCGATGGCGGGATCGTCGCAGAAGCGATGGCTGAACACCTCGGCCACGGCCATGCCCACCCGTTGCGCCGCCTGGTCGAACAACCGGCTCTGGCTACGTTGCGGATAACCGCCCCCGACCATCAGCGCATGGATCTTGAGCAACTGGCCGCTGTCCGCTCGCCAGGCGTGGGCAATCGAGATCACACCATCGAGCCATCCCCCCATCACCTTGAACAAGGGGGCGTGCTGGCAATAGAAGTGACATTTGCGCGGGTTATCGGGGATCAGCGCGGGATAGTGGGCCCGCAGGCCTTCGTGAAGCGCTCGCGACGGTTGGTCGATTGCGGCCGCTTGCAGCGTGCCGGTGTCGCGATGCGCCTCGAGATGCTGCGTCACTCGCGTCCAGACCAGCTCCAGCAAGCCATGCCGCTCTTCCTGGTTGACCAGTCTGAAGAACCATTGCCGGGCGTTCAGTCGCACCTGCCCGAGTGCTGTCGGCGTGATCGCCAGAAAGCTGGGTGCGGTGAACGCAGGCACCTCCTGCGCCAGGTTGGCCATTGCGCCAGCCCCTCCTCTTCGTGATGGCCTGAAGACAGACCTCACCCAGGCCAGGCCGGGCCGCGCGAAGTTATCGCGTAGGCTGGCGGCCGAAGGCCTGGGTGAAGAGTGCATCGTCCTTGATGCGAAGCATCTTCCTGATACGAGGGAATATGCTTATAACGTTTTGCGAGGGGGATTCTGGGCAGTGGTCATGAAAATGTAAAACGGGCTGCATTGGCGACAAGCATGAGCCTCGCTAATGCTGCAGTGCCGCCAGGTCAGGCCTTGATGTAGCGCATCACCGCGTCACCGATCATCTGCTTGTGGCGCAGCTTGATCTGCTCGTCGGCCAGGTCGATCTGGAAGATGTCGCCGAAGGTGTGGCGGTTGGACACCCGGTAGAAGCAGAACGAACTCATCAGCATGTGCAGGTCGATCACCTCGATGCCCGGGCGGAACACGCCCTCCTCCACGCCCCGTTGCAGGGTGCGACCGAGGGTTTCGAGCACCAGGCTGCTCATCTCGCGGATCACTGGCGACTGCTTGACGTACTCGCCGTAGTGGATGTTCTCGGTGCAGACGATGCGCACGAAATCGACGTTGTGGTCGTGGTGGTCGAAGGTGAACTCCACCAGGCGGCGGATCGCCTGTTCGGCGGGCAGCGACTCGAGGTCCAGGCGCTGTTCGGTCTTGCGGATATCGCCGTAGAGCTTGACCAGGCACTCGACATACAGCTGCTCCTTGCTGCCGAAGTAGTAGTAGATCATGCGCTTGGAGGTGGCGGTGCGCTCGGCGATGGCGTCGACCCGGGCGCCGGCCAGGCCTTGCTGGACGAACTCGGTGATGGCGGCCTGGAGGATGTTTTCGCGGGTCTTCTCCGGGTTGTTCTTGCGCGTCTTGCGCGCCCCTTCGACTTCAGGCTTGGCTACCGAATCACGCATACCGACTCACAGGCTCGTTATAGGAATCCGGGGGATTATCCGTGAGCCGGGCGGTGCAGGGAAGCGCGCTGTTAGGCCCCCGCTCCTGTAGGAGCCAGCCTTGCTGGCGAACCGGGGCAGACGCTGCCCCTGAAACCGTGCATCACCTGGTTCGCCAGCAAGCTGGCTCCTACAGGGTTGGGCGCGGGCGTTCGCTGCGCCGCTTGGCCATCGCCGCCAGGCGCACCGCGACATTGGCCGCGCCATACCCGGCATAGCCGCCCTTGCGCTGGATGATCTCGAAGAAGAAGCGCTCCTCGAACGGTTCGGTGTACACGTGGAACAGCTCACCGCCCTGGGCGTCGCGGTCGTACAGCACGTTGTAGTACGCCAGCTCGCTGAGGAACTCGTCGCCGAACTCGAACCGCGCCGCCAGGTCGTCGTAATAGTTCAGCGGGATTTCCAGCAGCGGCACCCCGGCCTCCTTGGCCCGCACCACTTCGCGGAAAATGTCGTCGCAGTCGAAGGCGATATGGTGCACCCCCGAGCCCCGGTAGCTGGACAAGGCATGGGCGATGGCGGTGTTGCGGTTCTCGGAGATGTTCAGCGGCAGCCGCAACGTGCCACAAGGGCTGCGTAGCGCGCGGCTCTTGACCAGGCCGTAGGGGTCGGGGAGCACCACCTCGTCATCGGCGGTAAAGTCGAACAGGCTCTTGTAGAACAGCACCCAGCTGTCCAGCGCCTCGGCCGGCAGGGCCAGGGCCATGTGGTCGATCCGTTGCAGCCCGCCCGTGCCCTGCGCGCCGGGCGCGAGGTGGAAATCGCTGTCGTAGATGGTCTGGCCGTGGGCCTCTTGCTCCACCAGGTACAGCAGGCTGCCATCCGGCGCACGCACCGCCGGGATCTGTCGCTCGTTGGGGCCGACCAGGCCACGGAACGGCTGGCCCCGGTAGGCGGTGGCGCGCTGCAAGGCCGCCTGGCCGTCCTTCACCCGCAAGGCAGTGGCGCACAACGAGGGCCCATGGGCCTCGAAGAAGTTGTGGGCGAAGGAATACGGTTCGGCATTGAGCACGATGTTGATATCACCCTGGCGCATCAGACGCACGGCCTTGCTGCGATGCTCGCCCGCCTCGGCGAAACCCAGGCGCTTGAGCCACACCCCGAGCCGCGCGCCCACCGCCTCGTCGACCGCGAACTCAAGAAACTCCACGCCGTCGTAGCGGCTGGCCGAGGGCGGCGCGAACAGCACGCCGGGCTCCACCTGCCGGGCTTCGCGCTCGAGCTGGCGACGGGTCTTCTCCTCCAGGTACAGCAGCGAACGCAGGCCGTCGGCGGCATTCTGCCGGGGCGGTGCCGCGCGGAAGCCATCGTTGAAGATTTCCAGCGACAGCGGGCCGCGATAGCCGGTGGCGAGGATCGGTGCGAGGAAGCCGGCCAGGTTCAGCTCACCCTGCCCCGGGAAACAGCGAAAATGCCGGCTCCACTCCAGCACATCCATGGCCAGGATCGGCGCGTCGGCCATCTGCACGAAGAAGATCTTGTCGCCGGGGATATCGCGGATGCCCCTGGGGTCGCCCTTGAGCGAGAGCGTATGGAAGCTGTCGAGGATCAGCCCCAGCGCCGGGTGGTCGGCCTGGCGCACCAGGTTCCAGGCCTGCTGGTAGGTGTTGACGTGGCGCCCCCAGGCCAGGGCCTCGTAGCCGATGCGCAGGCCGCGATCACCGGCATGCTCGGCGAGCAGGCGCAGGTCGTCCACCAGCAACTGCTCGTCGCCCTGGGCGTCGGGCTGGACGTTGCTGCACACCAGCACCAGGTCGGTGCCCAGCTCCTGCATCAGGTCGAACTTGCGCTCGGCGCGGTCGAGCTGCTTGTGCAGGCGGTCGCGGCGGCAGCCCTCGAAGTCGCGGAAGGGTTGGAACAGGGTGATGGCGATGCCGAGGTCGGCGCACATCTGACGCACCTCGCGCGGGCTACCGGCGTAGTACAGCAGGTCGTTCTCGAAGATCTCGACGCCGTCGAAACCCGCTGCGGCGATGGCTTCGAGCTTTTCCGGCAGGGTGCCGCTGAGGGACACGGTGGCAATCGAACTCTGCATGCTGGGGTTCCTTGTTGTCGGAGGCTTGGGGCTGCGCCCCCCTGTAGGAGCGGCTTCAGCCGCGATGCAGGCGCCGGGGTGCCTGGCATCCGCTTTGCGGATGATCGCGGCTGAAGCCGCTCCTACAGAGGTCGTGCCAGGCCGATGACGCGTCGACCGGCCTGGCACGACCGATTATTCGCAGGTAAAGTCACCCCGGCAATGAACTTTGTACGGAACAGTTAGTTTTTGTTCGATTACCGAACAAAACCCGTTCCAGCGAATTGATTCACCCACCCCCGTGAACAACCATGAACACCAGTCGCAGGCCCGCCGGCCTTTCTCGCTGCCACGCCGGTTACTCGGCGGGTCCTGCGCCGCACCACCCAACGTCACCACATAATAAGTTCAATAAAACGGGTACCGACCTATGCTCACGTTCCTCGCCCTGCGATCCGCACCGCCACGTTCGTCTTCTCCTTACCGCCCCCCGGTTCACGCGCCCCGTGCGCGCTGACCTTCCGGCCACCGACAAGAACAACGGAGACAACATGGCCCGCTCAAGCTCCCAAGCCAAGAAAGCCACCGCCAGCGGGTGGATCGGCTCTGCCCTCGAGTACTACGACTTCTTCATCTATGCCCAGGCCGCGGCGCTGATCTTCCCGCAGATCTTCTTCCCCTCCACCGACCCGAAGATGGCCATCATCGCCTCGCTGGCCACCTATGGCGTCGGCTACCTGGCCCGCCCGGTGGGCGCCTTCGTGCTCGGCCACTGGGGCGATACCCGCGGGCGCAAGAACGTGCTGCTGCTGTGCATGTTCCTGATGGGCCTGTCGACCATGGCCGTGGGCCTGCTGCCCACCTACCACGACATCGGCCTGCTCGCCCCGGCGTTGCTGGTGCTGCTGCGCCTGGTCCAGGGCTTCGCCGTGGCCGGCGAGATCTCCGGGGCCAGCTCGATGATCATGGAGCACGCGCCGTTCGGTCGCCGTGGCTACTACGCCAGCTATACGCTGCAGGGCGTGCAGGCCGGCCAGGTGATGGCGGCGGCAGTGTTCCTGCCGCTGGCCTACTTCATGCCGAGCGAAGCCTTCAACGAATGGGGCTGGCGCATTCCGTTCCTGATGAGCGCGCTGGTGCTGGTGGCCGGTTTCATCATCCGCAAGGAAGTCCACGAGACCCCGGCCTTCGTTCAGGAAGAGCAACAGGCCAAGGTGGCCAAGTCGCCGATCAGCGAGGCCTTCCGCCACAGCTGGAAGCACATGGTGCTGGTGATGTTCATGGCGCTGATGAACGTGATCCCGGTGGTCGCCACCATCTTCGGCGCGGCCTATGCGGTGCAGCCGGCCTACGGCGTCGGCTTCGACAAGAGCGTGTACCTGTGGATTCCGGTGGTGGGCAATATCGTCGCGGTGCTGGTGATCCCCTTCGTCGGCAACCTCTCCGACCGCATCGGCCGTCGCCCGACCATGATCGCCGGTTGCCTGGGCTCGGGCCTGCTGGCGTTCGTCTACCTGTATGCAATCAGCATCCACAACGTGCCGCTGGCCTTCGCCGCCTCGATCGTCATGTGGGGCGTGGTCTACCAGGGCTACAACGCGGTGTTCCCAAGTTTCTACCCCGAGCTGTTCCAGACCCGCTACCGGGTTTCGGCCATGGCCATCGCGCAGAACGTCGGCACCATGCTCACCGCCATGCTGCCGGCACTGTTCGCCACCGTGGCGCCACCGGGCTCGGACAACATCCCGCTGGTGGTGGGCGGGCTGGCGTTCTTCATCACCTGCGTGTGCGCGTTCGCGGCGTACCTCGCGCCGGAGACCCACCGGCTGGCCATGGAAGACCTGGGCAACCCCCAGGCAAAGCCCATGGAACAGGAGGCCTATGAAGCCAACCGCAAGGGCAGCCTGAAAGCGTTCGGGCATTGAACGCCCCGGGCCAGGCCTGTCGCGCACCGACAGGCCTGGCCCATCCAGATGATTGACTCCCCTCTCGTTCGATGGTCAGATGCGCGCCAGTTTCAGGTGTCCTGCGCCGCCGCGCGCAGGGTGAAACGGGAAGCCGGTGAGTCGTGTTCACGACAAGTCCGGCGCTGCCCCCGCAACGGTAAGCGAGCGAACCCTTCGACAGACCACTGTGCACCCGCATGGGAAGGTGAAGGTTTCATGCCCCTCGCAAGCCCGGAGACCGGCCTGAAGCCTTACTTGGCAACCCGCGGTGGGCGGGCGCAGGCCGGTCATCGCGTGCGCGCCTGCGTATGTGGTTCGCCTTTGCGTGTTTTCCACCGGGATCCATTCATTCCTGCAGCAGTGGAACGACATGTCCCGATTCAACAAGCTTCACACCCTGGCGGCCTGCCTGGCCGTCTCGCTCCCGGCCCTGGCCGACGACCACGAGGGTGCCCCGCTCACCCTGCCCTCCACGGCAATCACCGAAACCCGCGAGCCCTCGGCCATCGACCTGGCCACCCCGACCCAGGCCGGTTCACGGCTGAACCTCAGCGCCCTGGAAACCCCGGCCAGCACCAGCAGCATCACCGCCGAGCAGATCCTGCAACGCAACAACCTCACCGTGCAGGACGCCGTGACCCGCTCCCCGGGCATCACCTTCATCGGCACCCCCGGTGATGGCGGCACAGGCCTGTCGGCGCGCGGTTTCAGCGGCCAGGGCTCGGTGATGACACTGTTCGACGGCGCGCGACTGTACACCGGCGCCGGCACCCTCACCTTCCCGGTCGACCCGTGGATGGTCGAGCGCATCGACGTGCTGCGCGGCCCGGCCTCGGTGCTGTACGGCGAAGGGGCCACCGGCGCGGTGGTCAACGTGATCCCGAAAAAACCCTTCGCCGGCGAAATCCACAACCACCTGCGCCTGGGCTACGGTTCCTGGGACCGCCAGCAACTGGGCCTGGACAGCGGCGGCAGCCTGAGCGAACGCCTGAGCTACCGGGTCACACTCAACAAGCAGGAAGGCAACGGCTGGGTCGACCGCACCGACTCGCGCAACCTGTCGCTCAGCGCCGCCCTGCGCTTCGATGCCAGCGACGACCTGAGTTTCACCCTCGCCCACGAACGTGGCGATGCCGAGCCCGCCAACTACTACGGCACGCCGCTGATCGACGGCCACTACCGCGATAGCCTGCGCAAGAAGAACTACAACGTGCAGAACGATGTGCAGCGCTACCACGATGAATGGACGCGCCTGACCACCGACTGGACCCTCAGCGACACGGTCTCGGCCAGCAACCAGCTGTACTACATCAAGAGCCGCCGCCACTGGCGCAACGCCGAGGACTACACCTGGAACACCGATGAAGGCCTGCTGCAGCGGGGCAGCTACCTGGAAATCAAGCACAACCAGGAGCAGTTCGGCGATCGCCAGAGCTTCACCTTTGACCACGGGCTGTTCGGCCTGGCCAGCAAGACGGTGGTTGGCGTCGAGTACAACAAGATCCGCTTCAACGTCGACAGCAATTCGCCCTACATCGACGACGGCGTCGACCTGGTCGACCCGTGGAGCCCGGCACCGGGTGGGTTCCACAGCGCCTCGCCGCTGCGCCCGCAGACCCTGTCCAGCACCCACACCGTCGCCTTGTTCGCGGAAAACCGCACCCAGCTGACCGAGCGCCTGTCGCTGGTCACCGGCGTGCGCCGCGACCAGAACCATATCGACCGCGACAACCTGGTCGATGGCTCGCGCAGCGACGTCAGCCTGCGCGGCGGCAACTGGCGCGCCGGGCTGGTCTATGCGCTCAGCGACGACCTGTCGGTTTATGGCCAGTACTCCACCAGTGAAGACGGCGTCGGCAACCTGATCAGCCTCAGCCAGAAGCAGATGGACTTCGACCTCACCGAGGCGAAGCAGACGGAGTTCGGCGTCAAGCAGCGCTTCTGGGAAGGCCAGGGCGAATGGACCCTGGCGGCCTACCATATCGTCAAGAAGAAGCTGCTGGTCTACGACCCGGCCAGCAAGACCCAGCAGCAGGCCGGGCAGCAGACCTCCGATGGCCTGGAAGCCTCGCTGGAACTGGCGCTGGGCAACCAGTGGCAGCTGTCGGCCAACGCCGCGCTGGTGCGGGCCAAGTACGACGAGTACCTGCAGAGCACCTCGCAAGGCGTGATGGACCGTGCTGGCAACCGCCCCGCCAACGTGCCGCGGCGCACCGCCAACCTGTGGTTGAGCAAGGGCTTCGGCCAGGCGGTGGATGCTGGCGTGGGCCTGCGTTATGTGGATGAGCGCTATGCCAGTGTCGACAATGAACAGTCCGTGCCGGGCTATACCGTGGTGGATGCCAACCTCGGCTGGCAGGTACTGCCGGACGTGCGCCTGGGCCTGCAGGTGAACAACCTGTTCAACCGCGACTATGTGGTCTCGGCCCACAGTGGCGAGCAGTGGTTGCTGGGCGCGCCGCGCTCGTACTTCGCCACGGTCGACTACAGCTTCTGACCCCTGTGACTGGCACCGGCCTTGCCGGTGTTCGCCGGCAAGCCGGCTCCTACGGGCACCTGTAGGAGCCAGCTTGCTGGCGAACCGGTCCACACGCCCTCCCCCTTGCACCACCCGCCCGCGCCCATTGCATTTGCCCTTTGCGCCGAACCCATGGCATAGATGCGAGTCCACACGTGTATGTGCCCGTATCGAGCCTCAAGGAGTTTCACGCATGAGCAAGCACCCTTACGTCCCGCCCAAGGTCTGGACTCACGAAGCGCCGTCCGGCGGCCAGTTCGCCAGCATCAACCGCCCGGTGGCCGGCCCGACCCACGACAAGGACCTGCCCGTGGGCAAGCACCCGCTGCAGTTGTACTCGCTGGCCACGCCCAACGGCGTGAAGGTGACCCTCCTGCTCGAAGAACTGCTGGCCCTCGGCCACACGGGCGCCGAATATGACGCCTGGCTGATCCGCATCGGCGAAGGCGACCAGTTCGGCAGCGGCTTCGTCGGGGTCAACCCCAACTCGAAGATCCCCGCCCTGCTCGACCGCAGTGTCGAGCCGCCGGTGCGGGTGTTCGAGTCTGGCTCGATCCTGCTGTACCTGGCCGAGAAATTCGGCGCGTTCCTGCCAAAATCGCTGGCCGCCCGCACGGAAACCCTCAACTGGCTGTTCTGGCAGATGGGTTCGGCACCTTACCTGGGCGGCGGTTTTGGCCACTTCTACGTGTATGCGCCGGAAAAGTTCGAGTACGCCATCAACCGCTTCACCATGGAAGCCAAGCGCCAGCTCGATGTGCTTGAGCGCCGCCTGGCTGAAAGCGCCTACCTGGGCGGCGACGAATACAGCATCGCCGACATCGCCGTGTGGCCGTGGTATGGCCAGCTGGTGCGCGGCAACCTGTATGGCGCGGCCGAGTTCCTGGCGGTTCACGAGTACCCGCATGTGCAACGCTGGGCCGAAGCCATCGCCCAGCGCCCCGCGGTACAGCGCGGCACCCGGGTCAACCGCACCTGGGGTGACGAAGCCAGCCAGGTACCGGAGCGCCACTCGGCGGCCGACCTGGGCTGACCATCGGGATTTACGCCTTACCCTGTAGGAGCGGCCTTCAGCCGCGAAGGGGCTGCGCAGCGGCCCCAGGGCTTCAGCATTTACATAGATCGCCGGGGCCGCTTTGCGGCCCTTTCGCGGCTGAAAGCCGCTCCTACAGGGATCGCGCCAGGGTTGAGGACTGATTGCGCAGCGCGGCCAGAATGCCGCGCTGCAACGAAGCATTTCCCCGCTGCATGCCTGCGCCCGGCAAGACCTTCTTGCTACACTCGCCGCCATGATTTCCACCTGCACAACTGGTGACAGCATGATCGAGGTAACCGAGGTTTCCATTGCCGAGCTGCGCGACGCGCTCGCGTCCGGCCGCACCACTGCGGTCGAGCTGGTAAAGGCCTACCAGGCCCGCATCGACGCCTACGATGGGGCCGACACCGCCACCGCCCTCAACGCCGTGGTGGCACGCAACCCTGAAGCGCTCAACGAGGCTGCGGCCTCCGATGCCCGTCGCGCCCGAGGCCAGACCCTCGGTCCGCTGGACGGCATCCCCTACACCGCCAAGGACAGCTACCTGGTCAAGGGCCTGACCGCCGCCTCCGGCAGCCCGGCGTTCAAGGACCTGGTCGCCCAGCGCGACGCCTTCACCGTCGAGCGCCTGCGCGCCGGCGGCGCCATCTGCCTGGGCAAGACCAACATGCCGCCCATGGCCAACGGCGGCATGCAGCGCGGCGTCTACGGTCGCGCCGAGAGCCCGTACAACGCCAACTACCTGACCGCGCCGTTCGCCTCCGGCTCTTCCAACGGCGCCGGCACCGCCACCGCCGCCAGCTACAGCGCCTTCGGCCTGGCCGAGGAAACCTGGTCCAGTGGCCGTGGCCCGGCCTCGAACAACGGCCTGTGCGCCTACACCCCGTCGCGCGGGGTGATCTCGGTGCGCGGCAACTGGCCGCTGACCCCGACCATGGACGTGGTCGTGCCCTACGCGCGAACCATGGCCGACCTGCTGGAAATCCTGGACGTGGTGGTGGCCGACGACGCCGACACGCGCGGCGACCTGTGGCGCCTGCAGCCATGGGTGCCGATCCCGGCCGCCTCCAGCGTGCGCCCGGCTTCGTACCTGGACTTGGCGGCGAACGCCGACTCGCTCAAGGGCAAGCGTTTCGGCGTGCCACGCATGTATATCAACGCCGACGCCGAAGCCGGTACGTCCGAAAAGCCTGGCATTGGCGGCCCGACCGGCCAGCGCATCCACACCCGCGCCAGCGTAATCGAGCTGTGGCAACAGGCGCGCCAGGCCCTGGAAGCAGCCGGCGCCGAAGTGGTCGAGACCGACTTCCCGCTGGTCTCCAACTGCGAGGGCGATCGCCCCGGCGCGCCGACCGTGTACAACCGCGGCATCGTCAGCAAGGAATTCCTGCATGACGAGCTGTGGGAGCTGTCCGGCTGGGCCTTCGATGACTTCCTGCGTGCCAACGACGACCCCAAGCTCAACCGCCTCGCCGATGTCGACGGCCCGCAGATCTTCCCCCACGACCCGGGCACCCTGCCCAACCGTGAGGACGACCTGGCTGCCGGCATGGACGAGTACGTCAACATGGCCAAGCGCGGGCTCAAGACCTGGGACCAGATCGCCACCGTGCCCGATGGCCTGCGCGGCCTGGAACAGACCCGCAAGCAAGACCTGGAAGACTGGATGGACGAAAAGGGCCTGGACGCGGTGCTGTTCCCGACCGTGGCCGACGTGGGCCCGGCCGATGCCGACGTCAACCCCGAATCGGCGGACATCGCCTGGAGCAACGGCATCTGGGTGGCCAACGGCAACCTGGCGATCCGTCACCTGGGCGTGCCGACCGTGACCGTGCCCATGGGTGTGATGGCCGATATCGGCATGCCGGTGGGCCTGACCTTCGCGGGCCGTGCGTACAGCGACAACAATCTGTTGAAATTCGCCGCCGCCTTCGAGTCGACCGGCTCGCGCCGCATGATCCCGCCGCGCACCCCCAAGCTGGGCTGATTCACGTAAGCGCCCCTTTTTCTTGTAGGAGCCAGCCTTGCTGGCGAACGCAAGGCGCAGCCTTGCCATGAGGCCGGTTCGCCAGCAAGGCTGGCTCCTACAAGAAACACCTTGGTGATTTCAACAAATCATGCAAATATCAACTTTATGTTGATACTTGCATGATGCCATGACCCCCGCCCAAGAACGCCAACTCACCCTCACCGTCCTCAAGGCCACACTCCAGGCCCTGGGCAGCATCGCCCCGCGGAACCTGGAAATCCTCCTGCACGACCTCGACCACCCGGAACACTCCGTGGTGGCCATCGTCAACGGCCACCTTTCCGGCCGCCAGGTCGGCAGCCCGATCCTCGCCGCCCCCGAGCAGGACCTGGGCTTCAAGGCCCTGATGCAGGCCTCTGCCGACCAGCAGGGCTGCGAGCCAGTGGTACTGCCCGACTACCCCACCACCTTGAAGGGCCGCACCTTGCGCAGTGCCACGGCCATCTTCCGCGACCGTCACGGCCACCCCTTCGCCAGCCTGTGCGTGAACACCGACGTCACCGGCCTCGACGCGGCCCTGGCCTTCCTCCAGCACTTCCAGCCCCTCGGCGCCACGCCTGCGCCACCCGCCGCCAGCGAACCCGCCGACATGACCGTGCTGATGGCCGAGATCATCCAGGCCTCGCTGCAGCGCAGCGGCCAGGGCCGGATGAACAAGCAGGCCAAGGTCGAGGCCGTGCGCGTGATGCAGGAGCGCGGCCTGTTCATCGTCAAGGGTGGCGTGGAGAAAGCCGCCGAAGCCCTCGGCGTGACCCGCTACACCATCTACAACTACCTGGAGCAGCTGCGCGGCGAACACGCGTCGGCTGCCCGCGACTGACGCCACGGAGCCCCCCATGCCCTTGCACATCGCCACCCCGTTGATCGAGTCCCGCCCACTGTCGCTGGCCGCCGGCCGCCCAGTCTGGCTCAAGCTCGAAGCCCTGCAGCCGTGCGGTTCGTTCAAGCTGCGCGGCGTCGGCCATGCCTGCGAAACGCACCATGCCCGGGGTGCCCGCCATTTCGTCTCCTCGTCCGGTGGCAACGCCGGGCTGGCGGTGGCCTACGCCGGGCGCAAGCTGGGTGTGCCGGTCACCGTGGTGGTGCCCGAGACCACCACCGAGCGCGCCAAGGCGCTGCTGCGCCTCGAAGACGCCACGGTAGTGGTCCAGGGCGGCTCGTGGCAGGAAGCCAACGCCCATGCACAGACGCTGCTCGGCCCGGACGACGCCTTCATCCACCCCTTCGACGACCCGCTGCTGTGGCAGGGCCATGCCAGCATGATCGACGAGGTGGCGGCGGCGGGCTTCAAGCCTGATGCGGTGGTGCTCTCGGTCGGCGGTGGCGGCTTGCTCAGCGGTGTGGTCGAGGGCCTTGAACGCAACGGCTGGCACGATGTGCCGGTGCTCGCCGTGGAAACCGAAGGCGCCGCCTCGCTACACGCGGCCATCGCTGCCGGGCATACCGTGGAACTGCCGGCCATCACCTCGGTGGCCACCTCTCTGGGCGCCAAACGCGTGGCCGAGCAGGCAATGACCTGCGCACTCACCCACCCGCTGCACAGCCACCTGGTCACGGACCGCGAGGCACTCGAGGCTTGCGAGCGATTCCTGTTCGACCATCGACTGCTGGTCGAGCCTGCGTGCGGCGCGGCGCTGGCCTTGCTGAACCACCCCGAGGCGCTGCCTGCGCAAGGCAATGTGCTGGTGATCGTCTGCGGCGGTGCCACGGCCACCCTGGAGCAGATCCACACCTGGCTCGACCAGGCGAGCTGAATGCGTTCGAGCCGGGTAGAAGGCCCGGCTTGAATTCGAGGGGTGCAGGGCTATCGCGTATCGCTATATACTTTTAAACATAGCGATTCAGAAGTCCCTGCCATGCCCAGTATCCGCGACCGCAACCTGCAACTGATCCTCGACGCCGCCAGCGAAGAGTTCGCCCTCCACGGTTTCAATGCCTCCCGCGTCGACGACATCGCCACCCGCGCCGGCCTGCCCCGGGCCAACGTGTTCTACTACTTCCGCACCAAGCACACGCTGTATGCCGCCGTTCTGGACACGGTCATGGAGCCGCTGCTGCGCGCCTCCCAGGCCCTGGCCCCCGACGCCAGCCCCGAGCAGGCCCTGCCCCGCTACCTCAAGGCCAAGGCGGCTGTCGCGCGGCGTCACCCGCACGCCGCGCGGGTGTGGCTGCGTGAACTGCTGCATGGCGCCCATCACCTGTCGAGCCAGCGCACCGAGGACATGCGCCATAGTGCCCGGCAAAGCCTGGCCTGCCTGAGCGCGTGGATGGATCGCGGCCTGATCGCCCGCACCGCGCCCGAGCACCTGCTACTGTTCCTCTGGTCCGCGCCGCTGGCGGCCTTTCGCTTCGCCGCGTTCGCTGGCGGTGTGCACAAGCCGACACCCGCCTCGACACGCGCCATGACCGCCATGCTCCTGCGTGGGCTGCAGCCCGACCCCTGCGGGACAGCACACATCCTACAGCCAACGCTATAGTCAAAAAAAATAATGACTGACATCACAAGGAGTGCAGGCATGTCCCCAGCCAACGCCGCCAAGGAAGCCGTAGGCGCCCCCTACCAACTGGCGCTGATGAAGCACGCGCAAGCCATGACCTGGCAGGCGGTGGAGCGCATCGCCCGGGGCATCCACCCCGGCATGCGCGAGTCCCAGGCCCGCGAGCTGGCCCAGCAGGTGCTGGCCGAGCTGGGCATGCAGCGTATCTGGCACCCGACGCACATCCGCTTCGGCGCCAACACACTGAAGACCTTCAAGCAACGCTCCGATGGCGATCCGGTGCTGGGCGAGCACGATATCTTCTTCATCGACATGGGCGTGGTGTGGGAGGGCCACGAGGGTGATGCCGGCGCCACCTTCGTCACCGGCGACGATGCCCAGATGGCCGCGTGCGCCAGGGCGGCCAAAGACCTTTTCCAGCAGGTCGAAGGCCATTGGCGCCAGCACCGCACCAACGGCGTCGAACTGTACCGGTTCGCCGCCGCACGCGCTGAAGCGATGGGCTGGCGCCTGAACATGGACATCAAGGGCCACCGGGTCAGTGACTTCCCCCACGCCATCTACCGCGCCGGCGACCTCGGCGACTTCACCGGCGAACCCCATGACGGCCTGTGGATCCTGGAAATCCAGATCGCCCACCCCGAACACGCCTATGGCGCCTTCCACGAGGACCTGCTGGCCTGAAGCCCTAGCGGCTGCGCAGCAGCAACGCCGCCAGCGCACACCCCAGCAACGCCACGCACGACAGGTAGAAGGCATCCGAGTAGGCCATCAGGTAGGCCTGCTCGCGCACGCTGCGGTCGATCAGCGCCAGGGTCTGCATCACCTCGGGCGACTGCGGGTCGACCAAGCCGCCCGGCAGGCGTGCCTGTAATGCAGCATCGAAGGGTGTCAGCCCCTCCCCCACCCGCACCGAATGAAAGCGCTCACGCTGCGACACCAGTTGCGTCAGCAACGCCGTGCCCAGTGCGCCGCCCAGGTTGCGCAACATGGAGATCAACGCCGAGGCGGAGCCCGCCTGGGCCTTGTCCAGCCCCTTCACCGCCAGCACCGACAGCGCCACCATGATCAACGGCTGGCCGATACCACGCACCACGGTCGACGGGATGATCACATTGCTGCCCGAATCCACCGTCAGTTGCGACCCCAGCCAGCAACCGAGGGCCATGATCGCGAACCCGCTGGCCACCAGCAGCTTGGCGTTGAGCCAGCGCATCAACCGTGGCAACAACGGCGCCAGCAACAGTTGGACCAGGCCATAGGCGATCAGGCTCTTGCCGATTTCGCTGGCGCTGTAGCCCTGCACCAGCGACAGGTAGTTGGGCACCAGGAACACCAGGCCGAAGGTCGCCGCGCCAAATACCGCCATGGCCAGGCTGGAGACACCGAAGTTGTAGCTGCCCAGCAGGCGCAGGTTGATGAACGGCCGTGCGCCCCACAGCTGGCGCTGGATGAACAACGCCAGGGCGAGCACCGCGACGATGCTGAACGTGACGATGAAACGCGAATCGAACCAGTCCTTGCGCCCGCCCTCCTCCAGCACCACCTGCAACGCCCCCAGGCCCAGCGCCATGGCCGCGATGCCCAGCCAGTCGGCCTGGCGCAGGGCACTGCGGTCCCCGGCCTGGCCCTTGATCGACCAGGCCACCGCCGCCAGCAGCGCCACGCCGGGCGGCAACTGCAGCAGGAAAATCCAGCGCCAGGAATACATGTCGGTGAGCCAGCCACCGATCGACGGGCCGGCAGCCTGGGCCACGCTATTGGCCAGGCTGAACAGCGCCATCCCCAACGGGATGCGGCTGGCCGGCAGCTCGGTGATGATCAGCTGCATCGACAGCGGAATCAGCACCGCCCCGGACGCCCCCTGGATCACCCGCAACGCAATCATTGCCTCCAGGCTGGGGGCCAGCGCGCAGCTCACCGAGCTGACCAGGAAGATCGCCGAGCCCACCAGCATCACCCGGCGCAACGAAAACACCCGCACCAGCCAGGCCGTCAACGGAATCATGCTGATCTCGGCCACCAGGTAGGCGGTGGAGATCCACGAGCCCTCCTCGAAGCTCGCGCCCAGCGCGCCCTCGATCTCGGGCAAGGCGGCGCTGGTGACATGCACGTTCATGCCCGCCATGAAGCAGCCGAACAAGCCACCGATCACCGCCACCCAGGCGCGTGCGCTGACCTTCTCCTCAGCGCTCATGGCGTGCCTGCCGGGTATCCACGGTAGCGATCACCGACATGCCAGGCAGCAACCCAGGCGCGTCGTCGGCTGGTGGATCGAGATGGATGCGCACCGGGAAGCGCTGGACGATCTTGGTGAAGTTGCCGGTGGCGTTGTCCGGCGGCAGCAAGGCGAACACCGCGCCGGAGCCCGGCGACAGGCTGTCCACCGTGCCCCGCCAATGCTGGCCGAAGGTGTCGACCTCAAGCGTGACCGGCTGCCCCGGGCGCAGGTGGGCCAGCTGGGTTTCCTTGAAGTTGGCGACCACGTAGGCCTGCGCCACCGGCACCACCGCCAGCAGTGGCAGGCCAGGCGTGACGTACTGCTGCTGGCGCACCTTGCGCTGCCCCACCACGCCATCGAAGGGTGCGCGAATCTCGGTGTCGGCCAGGGCGCTGCGGGCCAGCGCGGCTTCGGCGCGGGCCTGGTCAAGGTCTGCCTCGCGCTGCACCAGTTCGGCCTCCAGTTGCCGCCCCTGCTGGGCCAGCACCGCCTTGCGCGCTTGCTGGCGGGCAAGCTCGGCATCGGCGGCGCGTTGCAGGGCGTGGGCCTGGATGCTTGTGGCGCGGGCCTGTTCCATGCGCTGCACGCTGGCTGCCTGCCATTCGGCCAGGCGTTGGTAGCGTTGCCAGTCCGCCGCGGCGCGTTGCGCCTCGCCCCGGCTGCCGCCGCGCTCGGCTTCAGCGCGGGCGATGGCCTGGACCTGCTCGTCCTGTTCGGCGGCGAAGGTGTGCAAGCGCATGCGCTGCACCTGCACGGCCGCCTCGCTCACCGCCAGGCGCGCCTCGGCCTTGCGCAGGCGATCGTGGAAGTCGCGTGGGTCCAGGCGCACCAGCAGGTCGCCAGCCTTGACCGTGGCATTGTCGGCCACCGCCACCTCGGCCACATAGCCGCTGACCCGCGCGCTGATCGGCGCCCAGTCGGCGCGCACATAGGCGTCGTCGGTCTGCTCCAGGAAACGCCCGTCCAGCCACCAGTAGCCGCCATAGGCCAGCAGCGACAGGCCGACTGCGCCGGCCAGGCCGAAGCGCAGCCAGCGTTGTCGACGCCGGGCAAGGGATTGTTCGAGGGTGGGCTGTGGGTCTGGGCTGACCGCCTGGTTCATGCTGGGGCTCCATCGCATTGAGGGAGCGCCAGCGTAAGGAATCTGCGCCTGTCGTTCGCGCGCGAATCGGCAGGCAATCGTCGTGAAATAGACAACAGTCTGATCGAAGGGGCTGACCGCGCTGACCCCGTTCGCCGGCAAAGCCGGCTCCTACAGGTGCTGCGCCGAACTTGGGATCACGCTTGCAGGAACGCCACCACCTGCTCCGCTGCGGCGGCCGGGTCTTCCTGCATGAAGCAGTGCCCGCCCGCCACTTGCTGCGCGGTCACCTGGGCATTCAGACTGGCCAGCCGCCGCACCGAATGCGGCACGAAGGGGTAGGTGTGTTCACCGTAGAGAATCCGCGTCGGGGTCTGGATACGCATCAGGCTCTGCCACATGCGCTCGGGGAACGAGCTGAAGATCTCCACTTCGCGGCTGGGCCGGCACTTGAGTACCACACCCTCGCCGCAATCGCCGATGGCATGCTCCACGTAGGCCTGCAAGGCGGCGTCACTCCAGCCCTTGAAGATCCCCCTGCCCTGCAACGACGCCAGCGCCGCTTCGCGGTCCGGCCAGTGGCTACGCCGGGTCGCGGCCTTGCGCGCCAGGGTGTGGCGACGGTGCAGGCCGACCATCGCCGCCGCCCCCATCATGCCGATCATGCCGCGGCTGAACAGCACCGGGTCGAGCAACACCGCACGCTGGAACAACCCAGGCTCGGCCGCCAGGATCAACCCGGTGAGCACCCCACCGAAACTGTGGCCCACGGCATACCGCGGCACCTCGCCATATTCACCACGCTCGGCCGCGAATGCCTCCACCGCCAGCGCCGCCGTGCGGTTCCAGCCGCGGAACACACCACCATGGTCGCTGTCGCCATGGCCCTGGACATCACTCAGCCACAGGTCGAAATGCTCGCCCAGGCGCATCAGCAGCGGCTGGTAGGCCAGGCTGCAAAAACCATTGCCATGCAGGAAGTGCAACAGCGGCCGGCCACTCGGTGGTGTGCGCCAACCCCGCAGGGTGAAGCCTTCGGCGCATTCATGGGACCAGGGAATCAACTCCATCGACTGCACTCATTGCTTCAGGAAAACGCCGATTCTACAAACAGCAGTGGATACAGTGAAATCACCAGCAACACGGCCATCAGGACATTGAACAGCACCACCGCGCGCGGGTTGCGCAACAGGTTGCGCAGCGCGCTGCCGAACATCACCCAGATCCCCACGCTGGGCAGGTTCACCAGGGCGAATACCGCAGCGATGATGATGACGTTGAACACATAGCCCTGGGCCGGTGTGTAGGTGGTGATCGCCCCCACCGCCATCACCCAGGCCTTGGGGTTGACCCACTGGAACGCCGCCGCGCCCCAGAAGCCCAGCGGTTTGCGGCCACTGGCCGTATCACCGGACATCGGCCCGGAGGTGGCGATCTTCCAGGCCAGGTACAACAGGTACGCGGCGCCCGCGTAGCGCAGGATGCTGTACAGCGGCGGCCAGGCCTTGAACACCTCGCCCAGCCCCAGGCCCACCGCCAGCACCAGCACCATGAACCCGACGCTGATCCCCAACGCATGGGGGATGGTGCGGCGCACCCCGAAATTCACCCCCGAGGCCAGCAACATGGTGTTGTTCGGGCCGGGCGTGATGGACGAGACGAAAGCGAACAGCACGAAGGCGCTGAGCAGGTCGAGAGAGGCAAGCATGGCAGGCATTTCCGTTTTCTGGTTATCGTGTGACCACACTAACGGAGCCCGGCGGCTTTCCACCGGTACAGTTTGTGAAAAATGCACAGATACACATTACTGATACGGTCCGTAGCTTTTCACAAGGAAGACATGCCATGAGCCTGACCATCCGCCCTGCGGTGCGCGGCGACGCCCAGCAGATCCTCGCCTTCATCACCGAACTGGCCGATTACGAACGCGCCCGCCACGAAGTGGTGGCCACCCTCGCCGACATCGAGCACAGCCTGTTCGACGAAGGCAGCACCGTGCGCAGCCTGATGTGCGAGCGCAACGGCCAGGCGATTGGCTTTGCCGTGTACTTCTACAGCTATTCCACCTGGCTGGGGCGCAATGGCATTTACCTGGAAGACCTCTACGTGACGCCCGAGCAACGCGGTGACGGCGCTGGCCGCAAGCTGCTGCGGCACATTGCCCGCGAGGCGCTGGCGAACAATTGTGGCCGCCTGGAGTGGAGCGTGCTGGACTGGAACGAACCGGCAATCGGTTTCTACCAGTCGCTGGGGGCGCAACCGCAGGATGAATGGGTGCGCTACCGGTTGGATGGCGAGCGGTTGCGGCAGTTTGCCGAAGGGTGATGCATACGGGTCGCGAAATAATCGTATCCATCTGATTTTTCACGATTTCTGTAGGAGCGGCTTTAGCCGCGATCACCCGCAAGGCGGGTGCCTGACACCGCGTTGCCTGCATCGCGGCTGAAGCCGCTCCTACAAAGGGCTCTGTTCTCCACGTGACAACGCAGCCTTCCCGGCCTGCACCACCGGCTTGCCCCGCGATCACCGGCATAGCTGGTGCCATGCAGCACACGTATTCGGGTACCCCTACCCTATTCTTAACGCCCAGAAATGAAAGGCAGTCATCAACAAGCTGAAGATCACAAAAACGACGTATTCGAACATTGAAATTCCCTCCAGCTGTATAAATTTTACGCCCCACACTCATCTAACATGGAGAACATGAAAAATAATCATACCCACACACACCGCCATCACCGCATAGAAATTCCACGCAAAGCCTGCCCCATAATCAAATGAAAATACCACCACCCCCTTCCCACCAAAAACCCCCACATAAATTGCGCTCATTGTCATCCCATAAAGGTTAGACAAGACTCCAACCACTCTGCTACTTAAAGAGCGCCGCCACAAGAAACGGGAGACGCCAACATCAACCAAGACAAGCATACACAAACTAAACCACGTCACTCTTTGTACTCATCATAAAGCTGGTATCCCGTATTTCCGTTCACTGCCCCCTCAATTAAAACCCCGCCCTTGCTCATCTGTCGGACAGCCGCCTATTTATCCACCCGATAGTATTTGAATAGCCGCCAAGCGTCAGGTCGCAGCACAGGCCTAAAAAGTACGCCTATTGACAAAGCCATGTCACTTCCCAGATAAGCTATATCTCCCTCACGTTCTCCATAGCCCAGGGCTTTTGAAGCACTGTGCACGCAGGCTACGGGCTCGACACCGCCGTGTATGCCAGCTGCGTCTGAAATTGCCGGCCCGTTTCTACACGGCATGTTTATCCCAGGTTGCATCCACCACGGCGCACGTTGATATCCCGCCCCCAGCCCATCATCATGCGCGGCCAACCTTCGACAAGGACCGTTCCGTGCACGCTGTCACCACGCCCCATCCTGCATTCGCCCCCCAACCCGACTACCACCTCTTCAAACGCATCGGCCTATTGCTGCTGGCCATCGCGCTTTACGTGCTAGGGAACATGCTGGCGGGGATCCAGGCCGCGCTGCAAAGTGCAACTTTCACCCTCGGCAACCAGACCCTTATGCTGGGCATCGGCTATGCCGGCATCGCCCTGCTCCTGCTGTTCTGCCTGCAAAACCGCAAGCAAGGCATCGTGCGCACCTTCGCAGGCCATAGCTTCAGACGCCCGTTGCTCAATGGCGTCCTGGCCATCGTTGCCGCCTACGCCCTGTGCATCGCCAGCATGAAGGCCTTCGACATACCGGAAGAGCCGTTCATGGTGACGTTCTTCGATGGCCTGGATAAGCGCCAGATCATCCTGCTCAGCCTGAGCGTGGCGCTGTTCCCGCCGCTGACCGAAGAGCTGCTGTTCCGCCACTTCCTCATGCGCCTGCTGCCCTGGGAGCGCGGCCAGTTCCTCAAGTACACCGCCATCCTTGGAAGCGCGCTGCTGTTCGCCGCCATCCACAGCCAGTACCAGAACCTGATCACCCTGGTGCTGATGTTCGCCGTTGGCGTCATTCTGGCTGTCACCCGCATCGCCAGTGGCGGCCTGCTGGTGCCGATGCTGGTGCATGCCAGCGCTTCGGTGACCGCCCTGGCCTGCCACGCCCTGTTCCAGGCGACCCGCTGAGCACACAAAAAAGCCGCTTGCACATCACTCACAAGCGGCTTGTTCGAAACGCGCCTTACCTATGCGGTAGATTGACGGTGCAGTCATTTACTGCCTGCACCTTGCGCGGCACCCCAGAGATCCGCGGTACAACCAGCTCCCAGCAATCACACTTGATCCAATCCCGATACTTCTCTGCGCTATCTTCACGGGAGCGCACCACGATGTCAGCCACTTCACACTGCTCGACCAAGAACTCCGGCTGGAAAGACTGCGAAGTCCTGCCGACCTCCTGACCGGCCTCATCCAGCAACAGGTAGCGCTCACCGTCCGCCTCGAACCTCAACCGCATCCCAGACCGCAGCTTGCGCAGGGCCGCATGGATCTCGTGCGACTCTGATTTGCGCCCAGGATGGTCAATGTCAATATCCTTCAGACTCAGTTGCTGGTAGCGCTTGTCCAGCGACGGTTGGTGCTGGCCAGAAAACACCGCTCGCCTGGTGCTCGGCGCCAGGCACCCGCTGAAAGGGTTGTCGGCGGTGAATTCGCACAGCGTCAGCGTCTGCTCGGCACGCGTCATCCCCACATAATAGAGTCGTCGCTCATCATCGAGTGTCTTGGCCCGGGTGTTCCAGCCACCGTCGAGCAGCACCACATGGCGAAACTCCAGGCCCTTTGCCGAATGCACCGTGCCCAAGTACAAGCCCTTGCCAGTTTGCTGACGCATCTCACGGGCGTACTCGTACAACCAATCAACGATCTGTTCACACTGCAACGCGTCCTCGCCCAAGTCGACCTCGAGTTGCTCGAAAGCGGTCTCGAAGAACGGGCTTGAGGTTTCATCCAGCACCGCCCGCGCCCGCGCCAATGCCTGAGCGGCAGTGAGGCTCAGGTCCAGATTGCCCAGCAGCCCGACCACCGCCACGAATGCGCGCTGGCGTGCCAACGGCAACCCACTGTCCTTGTCCGAGGCCAGGTGGTAAGGAATGTCGTGCTCCTCGCACCACGCCTGTACCGGCCAAAGATAGTGGTGAGTGCGCGACAACACCGCGCAACCTTCCCACCCTTCTTCGTCCAACGCCAGCAGACGCTCCAGCTCGAGCATGGCCGCCTGTGCCTGGCAGTTGCCCACCTCCCGGTCGCTGCGGTCGATGGCCAGGCGTAATACTTGCCCGCGGCGCAGCGGGTCCCGGCCTTCCCACTCACCACCCGGCGCATCGCCCATGCGTCGGGCATCGATGGTGATGGGCTGGGATTGCTTGAGCCGCTGCGCATTGAAGCCGATCAGCTGGTTGGCAGCCGAGATGATGCATCCACTGGAGCGGTAGTTCTCCACCAGGTAGGTGCTCCGGGCGCCATAGTCGGTGAGGAACTCCTCGATGTACTTGTTGTTGGTCGCGCGCCAGGCGTAGATATTCTGGTCGTCGTCTCCCACGCCGATGATGCAAGGCCGGCCCTCCTCGCTGGAGCCCCGATCGGCCAGGGCGCTGACCAGCCGATACTGCAACTCGTCGATATCCTGATACTCGTCCACCAGGATATGACGGTAGCCGCGCAGCAGCAGTGCACGCAGGTTGTCCTGATCCTCCTGGCGATCTTGCTGCTCTTGCTCCCTGTCGCCACCCTCGGTGTCTTCACCCTCCACCAACGACGGCCCCTCCAGCAACTTCACCGCCTCCTCCATCAAGCCCTTGAGCACCGCTTCGTCAACCTGCTGGCCACGTTGGAAGCGTGTGCCGGTCAGACGCATGGCCAGGCTGTGGTAGGTCATCACGCTGACCCCACGGGCGTCGGCGCCCACCAGCGTGCGCAAGCGCTTGCGAATTTCGTTAGCGGCATGCCGGTTGAACGTCAGTGCCACCACGGCAGATGACGGCACTCGTCTTACCCGCAGCAGGTAGGCGATACGGTGCACGATCACCCGCGTCTTGCCCGACCCCGGCCCCGCGAGTACCAGGCAGTTGTTGTCGTGTTCATTGGTGACGATATCGCGCTGGGCCGGGCTCAGGTCCTCGACGATCTTCTGCCAGGAAGCCTCGCTGGTGGCGTACTTGAGCACGCCCTCGCGGCCCGTGAAGTGACGTGCCAGGAAACGCTCCTTGCTCAGCGAGAAGTAGTCGGCGACCAACGCCTGCGCCAAAGGCGGCTCCTGCAGCGCCAGCTCGGCGTACTCGCGCATCACGTGCACCTGGATGCGTTTCTCGCGGTAGTGCTCGTCAAGGCGCTGGTAGTCTTCGTTCAGGTATTTGTGCCGCCCTGCAATAGCCTTGATGGTCATTGCCCGACGCATCACCGTCATGCCATGGTTGAGGGTGAACACCTCCTGACGATGCAGGAACAACAGCACGCGTTCGATGTACGCCGCACGTTTTTTTTGCACTCGTTGAACGAGGTCCAGATCACCCTCGATCAGCTCGACCAGCTCATCGTACGTCGCCTCGACCATGACTCGCTTACCCCGCGCGGTCACCCGCGTGAGCAGATGCACCAGCAGCTTGGTGGCGATCAAACCCCGTGTGTCACTGACTTCGGTGAGCCCCTCCCAGCCATGCTTGTGCCTGATCCGCACCCTGATGTAATCGTGGCTCAATTGCCTGAGCTCGAAACTGCTGAACCGGTCACCCTGGTCGTCACGGTCAGGCGACAGCCCACGCAACAGACGCAACACATGCAACGGCAGCAGGTCCTTGCGGCCCAGGCGCGCCTTCAGCACGGCGGTCAACGCCGTGACGTTGATATCCTGCCAGCCCGCGTTGGGTGCGTCCGGAGCCTGTTCGGCCAGTGTCTCGAGCAGCGCTTTCTCCAGCGCCCGCATCTGTTGCAGCAACTGCGACGAGGGGTTGGTGACACCATAGGCGAGCATCACGGTGAACCGTGTATCGTTACGCAACAGGCCCAGCTTCGCCATGGTCTTGAGCGCCTGCTCCACCTCTTCCGGCTCCAGGCCGGTCAACTTGCCAAGGTTGTCGGTGTTGACCCGTTCATCGGCAGTGGCCTTGCAGAGGTAGTCGAAAATGGCCAGATACTCTGCGCGACGTCTCGCGTGCAAGTCTGACTCTCGCAGCAGTTGCTCAGCCTTCTCGTGGGATATCGACGGCCGCGCCGGGAAGATCTGCGTGTGGTTTTCTTCACGTTGCAGATACTTCCCTCGCTCCAGCCAGGCGATTGCGGTGACGACTTTGGTCTCGGCATCCGCCGCATCGGCATCGAAGGAGGTGTGCACGCTGCCATCCATGAGGATTTCGCCCGCGGTGATGACCAGGTCACGCCCCTGACGGTTGTCATGGTCCTTGCGTAGCTTGTCGAGAATCTGCTGGATATCACGCTGGGTCAGGCAGGCCCGTTCGCACAGGCCAAACTGCGTCTCGATGTCCTGCGGATCGTACAGCAGCACGCAGTGCGCAGCCGCCTGGTCGCGCCCTGCCCGGCCCGCTTCCTGCAGGTAGTTTTCCAACGAGCCGGGAATTTCAGCGTGCACCACAAGACGAATATCCTGCTTGTCCACACCCATGCCAAAGGCATTGGTGGCGATGATCGTCTGGATCTCGCCCTGCATGTAGGCGCTCTGCACCGCCTGCTTCTCGGTGGCCTTGAGGCCGGCATGGAAGTGCCGACAGTTCAGCCCCTGCCTGGCGAGGCTCGTCGCCAGCTCCTCCGCCGACTTGCGGCTGGCGACGAAGACGACTGCGCCCCCCGAACTACCTGCCAGGTACTCCTTCAACAACTGGTGTACCCGAGGCCCTTTCTCGGCGCGGGTGCAGGGCATCACCTCGAAGCTGAGATTGGTGCGCTCATGGCTGCCGAGAAACACCTCGAATTCCACTTGCAGCTTGGCATTGAAGTGTTCGCGTATTTCTGCGAGCACATCCGGTTTGGCCGTGGCCGTGAAACAACTGACAGGGGCTGGTCGGCGGCCTTGGTGATACTGCGCGATATAGCTCGATGCGTAGAGGTAGTCGGGGCGGAAATCATTGCCCCACTTGGACAGGCAGTGCGCCTCGTCGAACACCCAGCCCCCCACTTGACGCTGCTCGATCGCACGGCGCAAGGCCCTGTTGCGAAACTGCTCGGGCGAGACCAGCAAGATACCGATATCGCCAAGCCGGACTTTCTCCAGCACATCCGCCCGTTGCGGCATGGTCAGCAGGCCGTTGAGCGCTTCGGCGCACTGGATACCCCTGGCCTGCATCCCATCGACCTGGTCCTTCATCAGCGACTGCAGCGGCGAAACGATGACCGTCAGGCTGCCATTGCGATGGAACCGGTTCAGGGCTGGCAACTGATAGGCGATCGACTTGCCGCCGCCCGTGGCCATGACCGCCAGCACATGCTTGCCACGCATCCCGGCGCGGGTGATGAGGTACTGCAGGCTTTGGCCCGATGCTTCACGGCGAAAATCCGAATGGTTGAAGTAACGCTTGAGCTCGTGGCGTGGGTCATGGGTGGTGAGGCAGTACTGGCAGTCCTTGCGCTCGCAAGGCACGTCCCGCAACTCAGTGACCAGCTCGCCAACCTTGGGAAACTGCAACCTGACCCAGGGCGCCAACACCGAGTTGCCCCCAGAAACCCGCAGCCAAGCCAGTACATAGGCCAGCGGCAGGTGCAAGGCTGGGTCCTGCAGGTCTTCGTCCAGCAACCGCTCCAGGCGCGCCCTGCAGACCTTGAGGTCACGGTGGGTACTGGTATCGGTATCCGCCATCTGCTGCATGATCAGTGGCTTGATCTCGGCAATGCCCACCGCTGTGCGCCCAGTCAATGCAGCGAACAACCCGCCCGCATCCTGGTCCTGTGTCGGTGCCAGCAACGCCTGGTAGCACAGCAGCTCGGCGGGTTCCGCTTCGTGCAACTGGGCGAACGCCTCGCACTGGTCGTTGAACAGGGTGAGCGTCAAATGGCAATCGGCCAAGGGTGAGTTGAGCGTGTCGCGCACCAGTTTGTAGTCTTTCACCAGCCGGTGATAAGGATTGCGTGGGAACGCCAACGGCGACAACTGCAATGTGTCGAGGGTGGGCAGCCCATGCAGTGTCATTTGCGCGGCTTGCTCGCGCAGTATTCGCAAGTCGTGCCCAATAAGGTTGTGGCCCAGCAGGTAGTCGGCGCCCTCGGCCAGGGCATCAACCTTATTCAGTACCTGGGCAAGGTTCTTGTTCACCTCGCACTCAAGCTCCTTTCCCTGATCCTTGCGTAGGGCCCCGACCTTGAAGATGTGTTCCGGTTTTCCGTCCTTGGCTGGCACGACTTCGAGGTCGACAACGAGACTTTTATCCTGGGGTATCGAGAACATGCCTGAAGCAATCCTTGCCTGATGCGAGAAGACATCGCAGAGTACAAGCAAATAGCCATCATTAGAACCCTGAAGGCAATCTCACCCGAAGCGCTAAAAACCGCGCCTCCACAGTCAAGGAAGAACATGAAAAGAATCGTCTGCACGGCCACCCTGCTCGCCCTGCCGCTGACAGCAATGGCTTTTGGCGAGGCCGGCCAATGGTCGAGCGGCTGGGGCCAAGGCACGTTCGAATACAACGTTGCCGACAATGCCGGAAATGCGCTGTACATCGCTTGCAGCGAAGATCGCCCCGTGAGCATGACGCTGACCGTGAAGGGGACGCAATACGGTAGCTATAGTGAAAAAGGCTTCGACCTGATGGTGGACGGCAATGAAGTGCAGACCCCCTACGAGACAGCCTCGCGCGTGGGGGCCAACAACTTCTACCACCTGTGGGATGGCCTGCGCAAAGCCAAGACCTTGCGGGCCAGGACAGCCGATGGCCTTGTGGTGGACCTGCCGACCAAGGGCTCGGCCAAGGCTTTGCCCGCCACGGGGACGAACGAGTTCGCCTGCACCACCGAGTTCTGATACAGACCGCACCGGTTGCGGTACTTCTCAAACGACCGACGGCACCAGCACAGCCCACTAAAAAGCCGCTCCCGAAGCTACGGAAGCGGCTTGCTTGAAACCTTGCCAGGATGTACTCAACGCGAACTCACGGGCTTCGATGACTGACCTCTACAGCCTTGTCACTCGTTATCGCTCTTCTCACCGCGTGGCCCCGGCAACTGCCCATCGATCATCGCCTTGGCCATGCCGCTGAGGTAGTACGTGGCGCGCATCAGCGTCTGCGCCTCTTTTGGTTTGCTCAATGCCTGGTACGTCAGCCCGGTGATGCAGCCCAGGATGATCGATGTTTCCTGCAGCACGTCCTGCATCGGCAACCCCGGGATCGCCTGCACCCAGTCACGCGCCGAGTGCCGCCTCATGCGCTCGACCAGGCTGATGATTTTCGGATCCCCAGTGCCCTTCGCTTGCTCGTCCTTGTCCATGACCTCACCCCCCAAGAAAAAGAAAGAACCCGCCGTGTTTCACCCTCCAGGGCCCCCGGACCAGACCGCGCGGTCCCTGCGCGGCGTTCTGCCCAGAAGCCCGGCCGCCCCCGGACGGTGAAACACGGCGGGCAGGGCGAGACTAAAGCGCGTATCCACCTGCGACAACGGCCAAAGGGGGAAAATGGCCCCTTTAGGAAATGGACTACACGAACATCGGAAGAATGGCTGTAGGACCTACAGAATTGGCAAGGGTTATTGCCAGCGGGAGCCCCAGGTACCGGGGTCATTTCGTCAGTGAGGACAGCTGCGCGGCCGTTCGCCGGCAAAGCCGGCTCCTACAGGGGCGGCGTTGGCATTGGAGAATCTCGCAAGGGCAGCTCCCTCTGCTTGGCTGCTTCAGGCTAGGATGACACCTCGCCCCCAGGCCCAGCCACCGCCATGCCCAGAACGAGCAAAGTCACCGACCCGTCCTACGAGCTGATGGACGACCACGAAGGCGCCTCGCTGATCTACCGCCAGCACGGCTTCCCCAGCCCGCTGGTGCGCTGGCACTTCCACAAGGAGTACGAACTGCACCTGATCGTCGCCAGCGCCGGCAAGGTGTTCATCGGTGACTACATCGGCAACTTCGCCCCCGACACGCTCTTTCTGACAGGCCCCAACCTGCCACACAACTGGATCAGCCAGGTCGGCCCCGACGAGGTGGTGGGCAAGCGCGACATGCTGGTCAACTTCACCGACGAGGTGCTCGAGGACGGCAGCCAGGTGTTCTCCGAGCTCACCCAGCTCGCCCCGCTGCTGGCCCGGGCGCGCTATGGCATCGAGTTCCGCGACCCGGCGCTGATCCAGGAAAGCCGCCACCTGCTGCAACGCATCGCCGACAGCCGCGGCATGACCCGGCTAGGATACTTTTTTATCCTCATGGAACAGCTGGCCGCCTGCGACGATTACCAGCTGCTGTCCACCGTCACCTCCTCGCAGCTGGCCGACGAGCACAACGTCGAGCGTATCAACCGGGCGGTGGACTACATCTTCCAGCACTACGCCCAGGACCTGAGCCAGAACGAAGTGGCCGAGCACCTGGGCATGACCCCCACCTACTTCTCGCGCTTCTTCAAGCAGGCCGCCGGGCGTGGCTTCGTCGAGTTCGTCAACCGGCTGCGGGTGAGCAAATCCTGCGAGCTGCTGGCCAAGGGTGAGCTGCCAGTGACCGAGGTGTGCTTCGAGTCGGGCTTCAGCAACCTGTCGAACTTCAACCGGCGCTTCCTGCAGCTCAAGGGCATGACCCCCTCCGATTACCGCAGCCTGGTGACCCAACGCCTGACCGAGCAGAACCGGGCCTGAGCCAAGGCGATGTGCCGAGGTCGTACGCAACCCCTGTGGGAGCGGCCTTGTGTCGCGAAAGGGCTGCGAAGCAGCCCCTGGGTTTCAGCGTTGATGCATCAATCGCCGGGGCCGCTATGCGGCCCTTTCGCGACACAAGGCCGCTCCCACAGGGGAATGCATATCCGCCAAGCCACTGCAAAAAAGTATCAGCCAAGGTGCAGGCGAGGCTTTGTCGGCGTCGTCGCGCAACGGTGTAATCCACCGCGAGCGACACAAAAACAATAACGTCTTCCGCCCCGAGGGGAGTTCACCGATGAACGACTCGATCAAGGCCTGCCTTGCCGCCGCCTGCCTCACCCTGCCGCTGTACGCCCAGGCCAGCGAAACCCTGACCATCGCCACGGTCAACAACAACGACATGATCCGCATGCAGCGCCTGGCCAAGGTGTTCGAGCAACAGCATCCGGACATCCAGCTCAAGTGGGTAGTGCTCGAAGAGAACGTGCTGCGCCAGCGCCTGACCACCGACATCGCCACCCAGGGCGGGCAGTTCGACGTGCTGACCATCGGCATGTACGAAGCCGCGCTGTGGGGCGCCAAGGGCTGGCTGGCGCCAATGACCGACCTGCCCGCCAACTACAACCTCGACGACGTGTTCCCCTCGGTGCGCAACGGCCTGTCGGCCAACGGCACGCTGTACGCCCTGCCCTTCTACGCCGAAGCCTCGATCACCTATTACCGCAAGGACCTGTTCGAGCAGGCCGGGCTGGCCATGCCCGAGCAACCCACCTGGACCCAGCTCGGCGAGTTCGCCGCCAAGCTCAACCACCCCGACCAGGATCAGTACGGCATCTGCCTGCGCGGCAAGGCCGGCTGGGGCGAGAACATGGCGCTGATCGGCACCGTGGCCAACGCCTTCGGCGCACGCTGGTTCGATGAGCAATGGAAACCCGAATTCAGCGGCAGCGAGTGGAAGAACGCGCTGAATTTCTATGTGACCACCCTCAAGCAATACGGCCCGCCCGGCGCCTCCAGCAACGGTTTCAACGAAAACCTCGCGCTGTTCAACAGCGGCAAGTGCGCGATGTGGGTCGACGCCAGCGTCGCCGGCTCGTTCGTCACCGACAAGACCCAGAGCAAGGTCGCCGACCAGGTTGGCTTCACCTTCGCGCCCAAGGAGGTCACCGACAAGGGCGCCACCTGGCTGTACTCGTGGGCGCTGGCGATCCCCACCAGCTCCAAGGCCAAGGACGCCGCCAGGACCTTCAGCACCTGGGCCACCTCCGAGGCCTACGGCAAGCTGGTGGCCGAGCAGGAAGGCGTGGCCAACGTGCCGCCGGGCACCCGCGCCTCGACCTACAGCGATGCGTACCTGGCCGCCGCGCCGTTCGCCAAGGTGACGCTGGAATCGCTCAAGCGCGTCGACCCCAACCACCCCACCCTCAAGCCCGTGCCCTACGTCGGCATCCAGCTGGTGACCATCCCCGAGTTCCAGGCCATCGGCACCCAGGTCGGCAAGCTGTTTTCCGCTGCGCTGACCGGGCAGATGAAAGTGGACCAGGTGCTGGCCTCGGCCCAGCAGTCCACCGAACGCGAGATGAAACGCGCCGGCTACCCCAAGTAGCTCGCACCGCCGTAGACCGCGCCGTCCTGCGGCGCGGTGACCGCCCCTTTCCGATGCACACGGAGTCGCCATGAACACATCGGCCCTCGACACCCCGAGCCTCGCCACCGCGCGCCCCGGCAAACGCCGCGTAGGCCCCGGCTGGTTCCTGGTCAGCCCTTCGGTGGCGCTGCTGCTGTTGTGGATGATCGTGCCCCTGGGCATGACCCTGTATTTCTCGCTGATCCGCTACAACCTGCTGTACCCCGGCGAAAACCAATTCGTGGGCCTGGAGAATTTCGCCTTCTTCGTCACCGACGCCGGTTTCATGCCCGGCGCCCTCAACACCTTGACCCTGGTCGGCAGCGTGCTGGCGATCAGCGTGGTGCTCGGCGTGCTGATCGCCGCGCTGCTGGAGGCCGGCGAGTTCTGGGGCCGCGGCGTGGTGCGGGTGCTGCTGATCTCGCCGTTCTTCATCATGCCCACGGTCAGCGCACTGCTATGGAAGAACCTGATCTTCCACCCGGTGTCGGGCATTCTTGCCGCCGTGTGGCGCCTGTTCGGCGCGCAGCCGGTGGACTGGCTGGCGCACTATCCGCTGCTGTCGATCATCCTGATCGTGTCGTGGCAGTGGCTGCCGTTCGCCATCCTGATTTTGATGACCGCCATGCAGTCGCTGGACCAGGAGCAGAAGGAAGCCGCCCGCCTGGACGGCGCAGGCCCGCTGGCGATCTTCTGGCACCTGACCCTGCCGCACCTGGCCCGGCCGATCGCCGTGGTGGTGATGATCGAGACGATCTTTTTGCTGTCGGTGTTCGCCGAGATCTTCACCACCACCAGCGGCGGCCCGGGCTATGAGTCCACCAACCTCGCCTACCTGATCTACAACCAGGCGCTGCTGCAGTTCGACGTCGGCATGGCATCGGCCGGTGGCCTGATCGCCGTGCTGATCGCCAACATCGCCGCCATCGTGCTGGTTCGCATGATCGGCAAGAACCTCACCGCGCGCAGCTGAGGAGCCCGCCATGCTGACACTCAAGCAAACCCGCACCCTGAAGAACGCGCTGCTCGGCCTGCTGTGCTGGGCCATCGCCCTGGTGATCTTCTTCCCGATATTCTGGATGCTGCTGACCAGCTTCAAGACCGAGCTGGACGCCTTCGCCACGCCGCCGCAGTTCATCTTCGCGCCGACGCTGGAGAACTACCTGCACATCAACGAACGCAGCGACTACTTCGCCTACGCCTGGAACTCGGTGCTGATTTCGTTCTCGGCGACCCTGCTGTGCATGCTGATCGCGGTGCCAGCCGCCTACTCGATGGCCTTCTTCGAGACCCGCCACACCAAGCGCACGCTGCTGTGGATGCTGTCGACCAAGATGCTGCCACCGGTGGGCGTCTTGATGCCGATCTACCTGCTGGCCAAGCAGTTCGGCCTGCTCGATTCGCGCCTGGCGCTGATCATCGTCTACACCCTGATCAACCTGCCGATCGTGGTGTGGATGGTGTACACCTACTTCAAGGACATCCCCGTGGACATCCTCGAAGCCGCGCGGCTGGACGGCGCCGGCACCTGGCAGGAGATCGTCCGCGTGCTGCTGCCGATCGCCCGCGGCGGGCTGGCCTCGACCTTGCTGCTGTCGCTGATCCTGTGCTGGAACGAGGCGTTCTGGTCGCTGAACCTGACCTCGTCCGCCGCCGCGCCGTTGACGGCGTTGGTGGCCTCCTATTCAAGCCCTGAAGGGCTGTTCTGGGCCAAGCTCTCGGCCGTCTCGACCCTGGCCTGCGCGCCGATTCTGATCTTTGGCTGGATCAGCCAGAAGCAGTTGGTGCGCGGGCTTTCGTTTGGGGCCGTCAAATGATCCCGCTATCTGGGGCTGCTTTGCAGCCCAATCGCGACACAAGGCCGCTCCCACAGGGGATCGCGCACGCCTGTGGGAGCGGCCTTGCGTCGCGAAAGGACCGCGAAGCGGTCCCGGCACTCCCGCATCCAACCCCGACCATCGCCGAGGACACCCATCATGGCTGACCTGAAAATCCGCAACCTGCACAAAGGCTTCGATGGCCACGCCATCATCAAGGGCATCGACCTGGACGTGCGCGACCGCGAGTTCGTGGTGTTCGTCGGCCCGTCCGGCTGCGGCAAGTCCACCCTGCTGCGCCTGATCGCCGGCCTCGAGGAAGTCAGCAGCGGCAGCATCACCCTCGACGGCGCCGACATCACCGACACCGCCCCGGCCAGGCGCGACCTGGCCATGGTGTTCCAGACCTACGCCCTGTACCCGCACATGACCGTGCGCAAGAACCTGTCGTTCGCCCTGGACCTGGCCGGGGTCGGCAAGCAGGAAGTCACCGCCAAGGTCGACAACGCCGCGCGCATCCTCGAGCTGCAACCGCTGCTCGAACGCAAGCCCCGCCAGCTCTCCGGCGGCCAGCGCCAGCGGGTGGCGATCGGCCGGGCGATCGTGCGCAACCCGAAGATCTTCCTGTTCGACGAGCCGCTGTCCAACCTCGACGCCGCCCTGCGCGTGCAGATGCGCCTGGAACTGGCGCGGCTGCACCAGGAGCTGGCCGCGACCATGATCTACGTGACCCACGATCAGGTCGAGGCGATGACCCTGGCCGACAAGGTGGTGGTGCTCAACGGCGGGCGCATCGAGCAGGTCGGTTCGCCGCTGGAGCTGTACCACCATCCGGCCAATCTGTTCGTCGCGGGGTTTCTGGGGACGCCGAAGATGGGCTTTTTGCGTGGGCACCTGAGCCGCAACCACGGCAACCAGTGTGAGGTGGCGCTGGAGTGCGGCGCGCGGATTGCCCTGCCGTTGCGCGCGGGGGAGTTGCATACCGGTAGCCAGGTGACGCTGGGGATTCGTCCTGAGCACCTGAACATCGACCGTGCTGGGCAAGGTACCCAAGGCTCATTGCAAGTGACCGCCGATGTCAGCGAGAGGCTGGGTAGCGACAGCTATTGCCACATGCGCGCCGCCTCCGGGGAAATGCTTACCGTGCGGGTGCGCGGCGACTTCGCACCAGCGTTTGGCGAGGCGCTGGAGCTGACCTTCGATCCGGGTCATTGCCATCTGTTCGACAGTAATGGACAGGCGATCGACAAGCGTTTGCAGCAGGTGGCCTGAGGTGTTCGGCGGGAGCGTTTTGGCGCCTATCAGATCGAGCGCCGCCCATGCGGCGCTCGACTTCAAGAACACCACAAGGCTCCCGCCAAGCACCCCAGCGCCATCACGCGATCCACACATGACCTCAAAAGGGATGCCCCAGAATGAAACTGAACCACCCCAACCTCCACCACCTCCCCCCCACCGTCGCCCGCCCCAGCTACGACCCCGCCCAACTACGCCAGGGCATCGCGCACATCGGCGTCGGCGGCTTCCACCGCGCCCACCAGGCCGCCTACACCGACGCCCTGATGAACTGCGGCGAAGGCCTCGACTGGGCCATCTGCGGCGTCGGCTTGCGCTGCGAAGACCGCGCCATGCGCGATGCCCTGGCCGGCCAGGACCACCTCTACACCCTGTTCGAACTGGGCGACCAGCCCGACACCAAGGTACGCGTGATCGCCGCCATCAACGGCATGCTGCTGGCCGAGGACGGCGCCGAACCCCTGCTGGCCAAACTGACCGAACCCGGCATCCGCATCGTCTCCCTGACCATCACCGAAGGCGGCTACTGCATCGACGACAGCACCGGCGAGTTCCGCGCCGATCTGCCGCAGATCCAGCACGACCTGGCCAACCCACAAACCCCGCAAAGTGTCTTCGGTTACCTCTGCGAAGCCCTGCGCCGCCGCCGCGCCGCCGGCACCGGCCCGTTCACCGTGATGTCCTGCGACAACCTCCCGCACAACGGCGACGTCGCCCGCAAGGCCCTGCTGGCCTTCGCCCAGCGCCTCGACCCCGACCTGGCCGACTGGATCGCCAGCCACGTCAGCTTCCCCAACGCCATGGTCGACCGCATCACCCCGATGACCAGCCCCGCCCACCGCCAGCAACTGCGCGAGCGCCACGGTGTCGACGATGCCTGGCCGGTGGTGTGCGAGCCGTTCCTGCAATGGGTGGTGGAAGACAACTTCGTCGCCGGCCGCCCGGCCTGGGAAAAGGTCGGGGTGCAGTTCACCCGCGACGTCACCCCCTATGAAGAAATGAAGATCAAGCTGCTCAACGGCAGCCACCTGGCCCTCACCTACCTGGGCTTTCTACAGGGTTACCGCTTCGTCCACGAAACCCTCGCCGACCCGTTGCTGCGCCGCTACATGCGCACCTTCATGGACCAGGACGTGACCCCGCAACTGGCCCCGGTGCCCGGCATTGATCTTGAGCGCTACAAGCAAAGCCTCGGCGAACGCTTCGCCAACCGCGCCATCGCCGACCAGTTGGAGCGGGTGTGCTCCGACGGCTCGTCGAAGCTCCCCAAGTTCATCGTGCCCACCGCCAACCGCCTGATCGCCGACGGCAAGCCACTGGAGCGCGTGGCCCTGGTGGTGACCGCCTGGGCCCTGTACCTGCGCGGCGAAGACGAGCACGGCACCCGCTACAGCATCCCCGACCCGCGCGCCGCCGACTGCCAGGCCCGGGTGGTACAGCGCGACGGCCTGGCCGCCCGGGTGCTGGGCGACGAGGCGATCTTCGGCAGCGCCATCCCCGCGTCCAAGGCTTTCGTCAGCGCCTTCGAGCGCCTGTACGATAGCTTGCGCGAAGTCGGCGTGAGTGAAACCCTGCGCCAGGTCCTCGGCGACTGACACGGAGTGTTTCGAAATGGACGGATTGTTCCTCGGCATCGACTGCGGCACCCAGGGCACCAAGGCCCTGGTGCTGGACGCAGGCAGCGGCCAGGTGCTCGGCCTGGGCAGCGCTGCCCACGCGCCGCCCCAAGGCCGTAATGGCCGGCGCGAGCAGGACCCCGCCGACTGGCTGGACGCCCTGCGCGCGGCGGTGGCCGCGGCATTGCGAGAAGCCGGCGTGGTTGGCCGGGCGATCCGCGCACTGGCGGTGTCCGGCCAGCAGCACGGCCTGGTGATGCTCGACGCCCAGGGCCAGGTGCTGCGCCCGGCCAAGCTATGGTGCGACACCGAGAGCGCGCCCGAGAACCAGGCACTGCTCGATGCCCTCGGCGGCACCCAAGGCTCGCTCGAACGCCTTGGGCTGGTGATCGCGCCGGGCTACACCGTGTCCAAGTTGCTTTGGACCAAGCGCCAACATCCCGAACTGTTCACCCGCCTCGCCCATATCCTGCTGCCCCACGACTACCTGAACTACTGGCTGACCGGCCGCGCCTGCAGCGAACCCGGTGACGCCTCCGGCACCGGCTACTACGATGTGCGCCGACGGACCTGGGCATCCGATGTCCTTCAGCACATCGAGCCAGGCGAGCGTCTTTTGGCGGCGCTGCCTGAGTTGGTCGCATCCGGCGATTGCATCGGCTCCCTGCGCGACCAAGCCGCCACGGCACTCGGCCTGAGCCCGCAGACCTGGGTGGCCACGGGCGGTGGCGACAACATGCTCGGCGCCATCGGCACCGGCAATATCGCCCCCGGCACGATCACCCTGAGCCTCGGCACCTCCGGCACCCTGGCCGCCCACGCCGACCAGCCCCACGTCAGCGCCCAGGGCGAAGTGGCGACCTTCTGCGCCTCCTGCGGCGGCTGGCTGCCATTGATCTGCACCATGAACCTCACCAGCGCCTGCGCCCTGGTGCGCGACCTGCTCGAACTCGACCTCGACCGTTTCACTGAGCTCGCCGCCCAAGCACCGATCGGCGCCGACGGCCTGCTGATGCTGCCCTTCTTCGACGGCGAACGCGTGCCCGCGCTGCCCGAAGCCAGCGCCAGCCTGCACGGCATGACCAGCGCCAACCTGACCCGCGCCAACCTCTGCCGCGCCGTGCTCGAAGGCACCTGCTTCAGCCTGCGCTACGGCCTCGACCTGTTGCGCGCCAGCGGCCTGCAAGGCAGCGAAATCCGCCTGGTCGGCGGCGCGGCGAAAAGCCCGCTGTGGCGTCAGGTGCTGGCCGACCTATTGGGCCTGCCGGTGGTGTGCCCCCAACAAACCGAAGCCGCCGCCCTGGGCGCCGCGATCCAGGCCGCCTGGAGCCTGGGCCGGCAGTTTGGTCGGGGCGACAGCCTAAAGACATTGTGCAAGCGCTGCGTGGCGCTGGACGAAAGCACCCGCACCCTGCCCCGCCCTGTGCAGCAGGCCGCGTATGAGGTTGCTTATCGACGCTATCGCGATCATCTGCCGGCGCGCTGAGCGTCGGCCTCACTTTTTGGATTGGAGAACTACATGTACCTGGTGTGTGGCGAGGCCCTGTTCGATGTCTTCAGCCTGGAAAACAGCAGCCGCAGCAGCGAGCTGGGGTTTACCGCGATTGCCGGTGGGTCGCCGTTCAACGTGGCGGTTGGCTTGCGACGGTTGGGCGTGGAATCAGCGTTGTTTGGCGGGTTGTCCAGCGACTACCTGGGTGCCCGGCTGCGCCGGGTGCTGGAAGAGGAACGGGTGGACTGCCGCTACGTGATAACCAGCGATGCGCCGACCACGTTGGCCATGGTCGGGCTGGATGCCAATGGCTCGGCGCAGTATCAGTTTCGCGGTGACGGGTGTGCGGATCGGCAGGTGATGCTGGAGCATCTGCCGGTGTTGGATGAGCGCGTGCGGGGGTTGCATGTGGGCTCGTACACCCTGGTGGTGCAGCCCGTGGCCGATACGCTGATGGCGCTGGCAGAACGCGAGCGCGATCGGCGGCTGATCAGTCTCGATCCGAATGTGCGGCTCAATCCGCAGCCGGATGTGGCGGTGTGGCGGCGGCAGGTGGAAGCCTTTGCTGGCCATGCCCATGTGATCAAGGCCAGTGAGGAAGACCTCGCCCTGCTCTATCCAGGCCGAGAGGCACGCGATGTAGCCCGTGGCTGGCTGAATGAACGGTGCAGGTTGGTGTTCGTCACCCACGGTGGCGATGGGGCCAGCGTGCACTGTGCACACGGATCATGGCAGCGCCCGGCGGATACCTCGCTACCCGTTCACGACACCGTGGGCGCAGGCGACACCTTCCAAGCGGCCGTGCTCGCCTATCTGGCGCGCCTTGGCGCGGACAGCCCCGCAGAGGTGGCGCTGCTCGACCGGGCAACGATCGACGCAATACTGGCCCATGCAATCCGAGCCGCTGCGATTACCTGCTCCCGGGTAGGCCCCGATTTGCCCTTTGAACGTGAACTTCCATCGATCCCCTGAAAACGGCTGCAACACAGATCCCTCAGTTGGCGCCCCCTGTAGGAGCGGCTTTAGCCGCGATGCAGACGACACTGTTCCCACCCCAGCTACGCCGTCGATTCGCAACAGGAGCCTTCTACCCGTCCATGGTCTATTGACGCGCCCCTGCCGCAGCCTGTTACCGCTTCTCGCCATGGCCGCTGACATCCCTTGGGCTGGCGCACATCTGCAGGTTCGGGTCCATGTCACAATTAAACTGCCGTTCGTGGTTGTATTGATAAAAGCTTGGCGTGCCGCCGCAACCTGCAAGCACCAACGTCAAAACAATCACACATTTCATGTCAGATTCCAATTTAGCCAAAACAACTGAACGTTTCCTGATGCATGAACGCTCATGACGCTCTACACCCTCGGGCATTGACTGGTTTTAGAGCCTAGCTGAGAAAGCCTATACAAACCAAGCGTAAAACAGAATCATAGCAACACTTAAAGTCACCACGACATTCAGCTCCCTCCTAAATGCGGGAAGGGCCACACAGGTTCAGTACAACCCGTATAGAGCACGCAAAAAGACACAATCATTTGTGACGTATCGTAATAGACCATGCATGAAAGAAAATCATACTTACAGCCCCAACATTAAGCACTATCAAATCTCGGTAAAAATTGTCGCCGTAATCGATTGCCACGAAAAATGTTTCGTTGTCTTTCAAGAACGTCACGTAGAGCCCCCCTACTAAGAATGCGTGAAGACAGGCCAGTGTATCTCGAAACGCAGTTCTCGCCTCGGTATACAGATAGCGCCTGAGCAGGAGGGTTGTTGGCACATCCACCAAAATCAGTAGTACAAACTCAAATACACTCATTTCTTATATTCATCACAAAGCTGATAGGCGGCCATATTATTTCCACCCCACAACACCACTAAACTTACTCACCTACCGCACCACCACTTCTCCCAATAACCTTTGCCAAAGTCTCGAATCAATCAACACCTCGCGAGGTGAAAGCCAAAATTTGCTACAGAGCCCGTCCCCCACCGCCATAGAAAAATTTATTGACAAGACCGAATCACTTGTGACGAACAGAAATAGACCATGCATGAAAAAAAACCATGATCAGCGTACCAGCATTCAGCACTATGAGATCCCGATAAAAATTGTTTCCATAGTCAATCACTACGAAAAATGTCTTATCCTCCTTCAAAACCAGCATATAAAACACCCCCGCTATAAAACCATGCAAATGAACTAGCACTTCCTGAAACACACTACTCTTTTCAGAGTACAAATACCGCCGAAGCAATAGCGTCACCGGCACATCCACCAGAATTACCAGTACAAACTCAAAGACACTCACTTCTTAGCTTCTTCACTAAACCGATAAGCAACTGCACCACTTGCGAGGTCTTCCAAAGCAGATACGACACCCACCCCAACACTCCGAGCTAAATTAGTCCAAGATGAAAAATCACCATAACAAAAGAAACAAAAAAACAATTAACTGATAATTTTCCAACCCCTCTGAGCCGCCTACAATAAGCCACCCTCTACCAAGCAATAACGACATATAATTTGCAATCAGGAATATGCAGTAAAGCACTGACACATTAACCCTCCACACAGGGGTATCGACACTGACTCGCCGAAAACACTTGAGACTTACAAAAACATCAAGCGCAAAAAAAACAAAAAACATTATCAAACTCACTTAACATACTCTCCGGCAAGTTGATCAAGCGTCAACGCGCCGACATAACGTTCACCATCTAAGTCAGCCCGCCTACAAGGCCCGATCATTTGTAGCGCACCGAAACAGACCATGCGTGAAAGAGAACCATAATAAACACACCAACATTTTGCACTATCAGGTCTCGATAGAAATTATCACCATAATCGATCACCACGAAAAACGTTTTGTCATTTTTTAAAAGCAGCACATAAAACACCCCCATTACAAAGCCATACAAAAGGGCTAGCACTTCCCGAAACACACCACTCGTTTCAGAAAATAAATATCGCCGAATCAATAGCGTCACCGGCACATCCACAAGAATCACGAGCACAAACTCGAATACACTCACTTCTTAAGCTCTTCATTAAACTGGTATGCGGTCGCACCATTTGTAAGCCCCTCCATAAAAACTGCAGATCCACTCATCTGCTTCACCGCCATCTCTTTATCAACGGAATAGTATTTGTAGAGCCTCCATGCATCCGCTTTTAAAACAGGACGAAGCAACGCCCTCAGCGACAGCGTCGCATCGGTAGCCAAGTAGGCTAGCGTGCCTTCACGCTCGGTATACCCCAAACTTTTCGAGATTTCACGGTATCCTTTTTTTACCGGCCCTTCGACATCATCGCGACCTTCATACAACCCCCTGGCATTCTCATATATGTTGTTTCCTCCATGTGCAATCATTGGAGATCCTAAAGTTGCGCACAACAACCCAAGCGACCCATAACAAATACCGGCACCGGTGATAATCTGCCCTGTCCCGCCAACAACACCAATCGCTTGCAAAGTGATGCGTTCCGACTGAGCTTTCAGCCTGTCCCTCTCATTCCTCAGCTCAATAAGCGCATCCCCAGCACTGGATTTACGGTCGTACACATCATCCAAAACTCGCCGCGCGTAATAAGCCAGTTCTCGATTGAACTGCATCCGCAACCGCCGATCGCTCAGGTGTTTGGCACTGACCCCACAGCCATAACTGATCAACCGAGACGCCGCCGCATTCACCTCCCAATACGCCTCATCCAGCCGCCCACCATATTCTTCGCGCTGGCTCATAGCTCCTCCCCCCACGTGGCGTACCCGGTAGTACCGGCAGCATGATGAATCCAGCTGATGGCCCGATAGCTGATAAGCAGCCGCTCCTCGGCATCCTGGTCGGTCAAGAGCGTCACGTGGGGCACGTCCAGCTCCTGACTGACGACCACCGCGCCCTCCAACCTTACGGAGAAGTACTTTTCCCGATGGCCCGCCGGATGAATGCGGTACAGCTGGATATCGCAGTCGACCACTTCCCGGCTGTCCACGGCCTGGGCCAGCAAAGGTGTGGCCTTGTCGATGTGCTTGGTGATCACCACGGGCTGGTGCACTGCACGTTGGTTGGTATCAGGGGTGGCAATGGCGTGATTGAAGGACAGCACCGTTATTTCGTCCTGGTGCACGAGCTGGCATTTGTTGCCAATGGATGGCTGGGTATTGCACCCCGCCGAAATCAACCCCTGTCGATTGCCTTTGATACTCATGTAGCCGTTGAACGCCATGGTCTGCTCTCCCTGTAGACAAGGGATGCAGCCTACGAAAACGACAACCGGTTGTATGCCAGACGCTTCCCAAATTTCCGCCGTTCGCGGAACGCCCTGTTTATTGCGGCGGAAAGGAACTGCTGGCACGCTCCGCGAAGAGACGTCGGCGGTACCGGAGTCATCGTGGGAGCGGGCTTGCCCCGCGATGCAGGTAACACACCGAAGGCACCACAAAGACGGCCAGCGAACATGTGTTCAGCGACAAGACTCCCTGAACCTACGCTCCTTGACTCGAAGCCCGCAGGACACCCGACGACTGCAGCAGTTGCTGCTCGATCAGAGTGAACGCCAGACGTCCGGCCAAGTAACCTTCCGAACACCCGCATTGAAGCGATGCCTGGTGCTATCCTCTTTCACCGGTTTTTTTGTATTCCGAATCAAGTACTGCAATAGGTAGGCATGGAGCCAAGTTGCTGCCGAGGCCGACCTCAGCGCGGGCATCACCAGGTGACTTGAGCCATCGCGCGCCCGTGCCACAACCACCTTACAGAGATCCAGGATGCCCCTCCTCCCCCTCTCCCCCCATTCGCTGCCTGATCATTGCAAGGCTGTGCTCTATGCGCTGGTAACCTCGGTTCCTGGCAAAGGTAAGACCGCGCTGCTCAAACTGCTGCGTGCCATGGAGATCCGTGACGATGGTGGCAGGCTGCTTGACGCCACGACCTTGCCCGCCTTGCTGGAGTGGCTGCAAAGCCAGGGCTGGATCGAAGTAGAGCAGCGCAACGAAGGCCTGTATTTCTGCGTGGCGGCACAGTGTCGTAACAGCGTGCTCCTCAGCCTGCTGGGCACAACCGAGGGGAGCCTGCGCTTGCACCGGATCAACGCCAGTTTGCCTGCACTTGGGCAATGGCAAATGCCTGGCAGATCCCGAGTACTGCAAGAGCTTTGGATACGCCTGCTGAGTGGCGACAGCCAGCGACTGCCCGAGTCGCTGTACCTGTCGTACAGGGTGCTCCCCGTGAGCGAGTGGCATGCCCAGCACCCTATGCGCCTCCTGCAGTGCGATCCGGCCGGGCGGGAAGTGATCGGCAAACTGGACGAGACGGTGCGCGGGCTGCTGATCGAGGATCATCTGCGCCTGAACAACGACCTGCTGGGGCCGGCAGACGAGAGCTATGCATTGGCCAAGCAGGAGATGGCACTCAGGCCGTTTCCCGCATTGCGCCTGCAACTGATTCAACAGGCGCTCTGGCGTGGCGACTGGGCGGTGCTGCAACACTATGGCGAGCAGGAGCTTCCGCTAACGACGCAGTGTCTGCAGTCGATGCTGCGCGGCCAGCCCAACGAGACCCTGCGATTGCTGCGGGATTGGCTCACCGATCAGCGCAAACAGACCAAAAAGCGCAAAATCGACCTGCCACCGTTGCTCAACGCACTGTACTGCCTGGCGCTGATCGCTGAAAACGACAGCCAGCACTACGCTGCGCTCAAACAGGCACTGGTTCTGGGCACAAAGGAAAACTACGGCAGCGCTTATCCGGCGCTCTATCAGGTGTTCGAGCGGCTGCAAGGCAACA